>JABGQT010000132.1 GCA_018648685.1 Anaerolineae bacterium | reverse complement strand
AGTGCTGCGTGTCCGGCTGCCAAACGTGCGATCGGCACACGGAAGGGGGAGCAAGAAACGTAGTTCAAGCCAATTTGGTGACACCAGTCGATTGAGCTGGGATCGCCACCGTGTTCACCACAGATACCACATTCGAGTTCTGGGCGAGCGGCGCGACCTTTTGCAACAGTGATATCCATTAGTTGACCAACACCAGGGCGGTCAATGGTTTGGAAGGGATTTACCGGCAAAATGCCATCTTCGACGTATTTGACGAGGAAGTTGCGTTCTGCATCATCACGGCTGTAGCCAAAGGTGAATTGGGTCAGATCGTTGGTGCCAAAGGAGAAGAATTCGGCTGTTTTGGCGATCTCACCGGCGGTCAGACCTGCGCGAGGAATCTCGATCATGGTACCGAATTTATAGGTAAATTCAACACCTTTTGTTTTCATCACATCAGCAGCGATCTCTTCCAATTTGGGTTGGATGAAATGCAGTTCGTTGACGTGACCAGTAAGCGGGATCATAACTTCGGGATGCGGCTCGAAGCCACGCAATTTCACGTCGGCGGCTGCTTCAAAAATAGCGCGGACTTGCATGGAGACGATCTGGGGCATCATCACGCTCAAGCGGACGCCGCGCAATCCCATCATCGGATTTGATTCGTGAAGGGCTTCAATATCAGAGAGCAAAGCTTCTTTATCAGCTGCTTCTTCGCCTTTGATACGTGCGCCGATCACGTCTTCAAGCAATTCGCGCTCGTCGGGCATGAACTCATGCAATGGGGGATCAATGAGACGGATAATAACGGGGTATCCGCTCATCGCTTCAAAGAGACCGTCAAAATCAGCACGCTGGTAGGGAAGCAATTTGTCGAGGCAAGCCTGACGCGTTTCTACATCATCGCCGGCGAGGATCATATCCTGAACAATCGGCAGACGTTCCGGTTCGAAGAACATGTGCTCAGTGCGGCAGAGACCGATACCTTGTGCGCCATAAGAGCGGGCACGGCGGGCATCTTCGGGGTAATCGGCATTTGCCCAAACTTGCAAACCTTTGGTGGGGTAACCTTCGGCTTTCGCAACGCGAACACCTTCGGTAGCAGAAATTTCATCTGCCCAGCCGAGGAGTGTCAGCAAGTCAGTTTGTTCTTCAAGAGAAGGCGCAACGGATTCGATTTCGCCAAGGAAGACTTCACCAGTTGTGCCATCTACGGAAACCCAATCGCCTTCGGAGACGGTCACACCATTGGAGGTGAACTGGAGGTTTTCACTATCAATGCGAACGGAGGAAGCGCCAACAACACAGGGGATACCAAATTGGCGTGCTACAACAGCAGCGTGGGAGGTTGCTCCACCCTCGCTGGTGAGAATACCTTTTGAAGCGAGCATACCGTGAACGTCATCGGGTTTGGTGAAGGGGCGCACCATAATAACGTCTTGCCCTTCTTCTTTAGCTTTGGCTTCAGCGGTGTCAGCATCAAAATAAACGCGACCAACAGAAGCACCCGGAGAGGCGTTTACGCCTGTGGCAAACATTTTGCCAGCTTCATCAGCAGCTCTCTTGGCTTCATCCACAAATTGGGGGTGAAGGAGGGTATCAACCTGTTCAGGTTGTACGCGAGAAACAGCTTCTTCTTTAGTGATAAGCCCTTCGTTTGCCATATCGACAGCAACGGTTACTGCGGCTTTAGCGGTACGTTTGCCATCACGGGTCTGGAGCATCCAGAGTTTGCCGTTTTCAATGGTGAACTCAACATCTTGCATTTCGCGATAGTGTTTTTCAAGTTTCTCACAAACTTCCATGAAATCTGCATAGGCTTCCGGAAGATCACCTTTCATTTCAGCAACATCATCTGCATTGCGGGTACCGGCAACAACATCTTCGCCTTGGGCGTTCATCAGATATTCGCCCCAAACAACGTTCTCACCAGTGGATGGGTTACGGGTAAATGCAACACCGGTACCGGAGTTTTCCATATTACCGAAAACCATTGTCTGGATGTTGACACCAGTGCCCAGATCATGGGGAATCTTAGCAGCGTTACGATAATCAATAGCTCGTTTGCCGTTCCATGATTTGAAAACAGCTTCGGTTGCCAGCTTCAATTGTTCAAATGGGTCTTGGGGGAAGTCAAAACCTTTATGCTCTTTGGTAACAGCTTTGTAGGTTTCTACAAGGGCTTTCCAATCAGCGGCGGTCATATCGGTGTCGAGTTTATAGCCTTTTTCTTCTTTATAGTTATCAAGGGGATGCTCGAATTCTTCATCGTCAATATCCAACACAACGGAACCGAACATGTGGACCAAACGGCGATAAGCATCGAAAACGAAGCGTTCGTCGTTGGTCAATGCGACCATGCTCTCTGCAACTTCGTCATTCAAGCCGATGTTGAGAACAGTGTCCATCATGCCGGGCATGGAGAAAACTGCACCGGAGCGGCAGGAAACCAAAAGCGGATTGGCAGCATCACCAAATTTCTTACCGGTCAGCTCTTCAGTTGTCTTCATTGCGGCAAGTTCTTGTTCCCACAAACCTTCCGGGAAGTTCTCGCCTGCATCAAGATAAGCGTTACAAGCTTCAGTGCTTACGGTAAAGCCAGGAGGCACAGGAACATCAATACGGGTCATTTCGCCCAAGTTCGCGCCTTTACCACCAAGCAAGCTGCGAACACCATCCCAGCTACCTGTATACTTCTCTGCTTCGGCAACCTCGCCGAAGGTATATACCCATTTATTCATTATAAATCTCCTTAGATTTGGTAAAAATAGGATAATAGCTTTTTTGCCACCGAATAGTTTACCATAAGCACAAGACTTTCTACTTCTTTTCTTTAGTCTTTTGCACTATTTTTCTCAGTCATCATCTTAATAAAAAGACAGCATTAAAAACAGAAATGGAATTACTGTGAAATTGTTAACTGAATGAAAAGTCAGAAACTATGTTTTTAGGTGATAATAGGTGCGGAGAAAACTATGCCAACAAAAATACTTGCAATTGACGACGATACAGCCATGACTGAACTTCTCACGCTTCTACTTAAATCCCACGGGTTCGAAGTCACCACTGCTAACAGCAGCGAAAAGGGAATTGAGCTTATCCCTCAGATAAAGCCAGATATCATACTTTTAGACTTAATGATGCCTCAAATGGATGGTTGGGAAACCTGTAAAAAAATTCGTAAATTCAGCAATATACCTATTGTAGTGCTTTCTGCTCTCAATAATCCGGGGATGGTTGCTAGTGCCTTGGATGCAGGTGCTGATGACTACTTGATCAAACCTGTTCCAAGCAGCATCCTTGTCGCGCACATCAAAAATCTAGCCCGTCGGAGTACTGCGAAGCTCAACCCATCTAAAAGCATGATGAGAACCTCTACAGAAACTATTTTTTCCTAACTCTTTTAGAAAAACCCAAAGAGACACACCCCTAGAAAATAAAATCTTGGGGTGTGTTTTTTTTAATTTCTCTAAAAAACACAAATTCTCTTTCCTATATCCCCTTCTAGCTTCGCACTTTGCTCGACTGGCTCACCGAGGCATTCCTCTAGCAACGCGCTGTCCATTTCGCAGAGTTCAGGATGCTCGGCGATGATCGCTGCGTAAGGGCAGTGCCCCAAGATGATACGTGGTCCGCTGGCGTGAGCTTCCCAACGAGCATGGTATCCGAGTTTATTGAGATGTTTAACCGTTTCGGTCAAGCGGATCATTGGGGATGCGCCGCTCGTGCCCGAGCTTGCGAGGCGTTGACCAAGTTTTTTCAGGACCCCAGCCTTTTGGTGGGCGTTAACGGAACCAAGCATCTCTTCGAGCAAATGATGAGATAAGGTGGGCAAGCCATCCCCAAGGATGTTCCGACTAATTCCATAAATTTTGATAGGGCGGCCACCTTTCGTCCCCGCGCTGCGTGTGCCAAGGACTTCTATTCGTCCATCCTTCTTTAAAAGGGAAAGATGATGGCGAGCATTGGCTTGCGTCACTCCCAGATCTCGAGCGATTTCTAGCGCAGAAACAGAGCGGTGCTTTTGAATATAGGCAAAAACTTTTTGGCGTGCGCTTGTCATAGTCATAGCATGATTATACTCACCTTTTCAGTTTTGAAAATATATATTTGCAAAACTGCGTTGACGTGATGCAATAGCGCTACTATAATCGTGGCGGTAAATAATCGCCCCTTGACCTTGGTCAGCGGGGTATAAAAGGAGAGTATTAATGGAAACTAAAGGACTAAACTCCCCAGGTTACGAAATCCCTGATGACGTTAAGGGCGCGGTTGCAATCACAACGATCGACCGCATTTATAACTGGGGACGCCGCTCGTCCGTTTGGCCCCTCATGTTTGGTTTGGCTTGCTGCGCGATCGAGATGATCGCAACCGCTGCCGGTCGTTATGACTTTTCACGTTTCGGCATGGAAGTTATGCGCCCCAGCCCCCGCCAAGCCGATTTGATGCTGGTCTCTGGTACAGTCACAAAGAAAATGGCTCCAACCATTGTTCGGCTCTACAACCAAATGCCTGAGCCAAAATATGTTGTGGCAATGGGTGCCTGCGCCTCTGGCGGCGGACCCTTCAAAGAAGGTTATAACGTGGTCTCTGGCGTGGATAAATTGATCCCCGTTGATGTTTATATACCCGGTTGCCCCCCCACCCCGCAAGCATTGATTAACGGTCTTATCAAATTGCAAGAAAAGATTGATGGGCAACACTGGAAAGACACTCGTTGGTACAGAGAAGGCGATTTGGCAGCCATCCCCATCCCTATGCTGGGACCCGATTTGATCTACCAGGAACAAATCCCCGCCATCAAAGAAGCGAGCAAGGAGGCTTAACATGACAACACTAGATTTCTCTCGCTTTGGCACAAGCGTTGCCGTCGACGAACGTGAAGGCTACGAAGGCTATCTTGTTTCCGCCGACAAACTTGTCGAATTTGCCACAGCCCTGCGTGATGAATATGGCTATGATTATCTCTCCTCTGTTACCGGCGTAGACTATATCGCCGAAGAAAAATTCGAAGTTGTATACCACGCCTATAAAACCATCGGCGGAGCCGAACTGGTTTTCAAAGTGCAAGTTGCCCGCGATAAAGCCGAAGTTCCTTCGCTTATAGACATTTATCCCGGCGCAGACTTCCAGGAACGTGAAGCCTGGGATCTTCTCGGCATAAAATTCACCGGTCACCCCGATCTTCGCCGAATCCTCCTTTGGGAAGGTTTTGAAGGACATCCCCTACGCAAAGATTGGCAAGAAGCCTATTACGAAGAAGATATAAAACCCTTCAAATCTCGCTGGCCCAAAGCAGAATATACTCGCGCAGAAGCTCAAAACCCCTACGGCGCAAATGTCAAATATCCCGACCAATTTGACCCCGAGAAATGGGTTCCCGAAGGTGAAGATGCTCTCTACGGCTCACTCGCCAAATACGAAACCACCGATGAGAGCGGTCTAAAAACCGACCATCTCACCGTCAATCTCGGACCCCAACACCCCTCCACGCACGGTGTATTTCGCATCGCAGCCACCCTCGACGGCGAGACCATCATGAATCTCAAACCCGTCATGGGCTATCTGCACCGCAACCACGAAAAAATCGGCGAGCGCAATACCTACCTCCAAAACATGCCCTTCACCGACCGCCTTGACTATCTCTCTTCCTTGAGCAACAACTTCGGTTATGCCCTTGCTGTCGAAAAACTGCTCAACATCGAAGTTCCTGAACGCGCAGAATATATCCGCGTTATCATGGCGGAACTCACCCGTATTCAAAATCACCTTTTTGCCATCGGCATGTTCCTGAACGACCTCGGCGCATTCTTCACCCCATCTCTTTACGCGATTGAAGAACGGGAATTGGTACTGGATATCTTCGAAATGGTCACCGGCTCACGCATGATGTGCAACTATTTCAGATTTGGCGGACTCGCCCGTGACCTTCCGGCTGGCTCATTGCAAAAGATCAAAGACCTAGTCTTCGACAGATTGCCGCGAAAAACCGACGAAATGGACAGATTCCTGAGCGAAAACGAAATTCTCCGCTCCCGAACAGTTGGGCAAGGTTATCTCTCCACCGAAGATGCCATCAAATATGCCTCAGCCGGCCCCGTGCTTCGTGCCTCCGGCGTTCCTTATGATATTCGCCGCGCAGCCCCCTACAGCATCTACGACCGCTTCGACTTCAACGTAGCTGTTCGCTACAACGGCGATATTTACGACCGCTACATCATCCGCCTCGACGAAATCCGCGAATCGATCAAGATTCTCCAGCAAGCTGTTGAGCAAATCCCCGAAGGCGAGATCCAAACGGGCAAACCCCGCTACCAGATGAAAGTCCCCGCTGGAGAAGCCTACGGACGCGTTGAAGGACCCAAAGGCGAGCTTGGTTTCTACCTTGTTTCCGATGGTAAAGGCAACCCCTATCGTTATCACGTTCGCGCCCCATCCTTTATCAACCTGACTGCCTTCGGACCGATGTGCAAAGGTCTCAAAATTGCCGACGTTGTCGCTGTACTCGGCTCAATTGACATCGTTCTCGGCGAAACAGACCGATAGGAGAATAAAATGTACGGAAAAGGATTACTCAAAGGTCTCGGCGTTACCCTAAAACGCTTTGCTGACACCTATCTGGATGATATCAAATGGATGGGCAAACGCTATTACACCGCAGAAGGTCTTGCTCACCGTTCCAGCAAGGATGCGAAAGGCATCTTCACAGTTCAATATCCTGAAGAAAAACTGCCTGTGCCAGAGGAATTTCGCTATGTGCCCTTCCTCGTTTACGACGAAGGCGAAGATGGCGAAATACTAAACCGCTGTACCGCTTGTGGCATCTGCTCTAAAGTCTGCCCTCCGCAATGCATCTGGATCGAACGTGCGCTTGACCCAAAAACACAGCGCCCCATTCAGGAGCCATCACAGTTCATCATTGACGTAGATATTTGTATGAACTGCGGCCTCTGCGCTGAATTCTGCCCCTTCGACTCGATCAAGATGGATCACGACTACGAGATCGCCTCTTACGGGCGCACTGTCCATCACCTCGACGATCTGCTCAAGCCCGCTTCCTACTATGACGAGATCCGCCCCGTCAACAGCACCAGAGAAGCCGCCGCCCGCAAAGAAGCAGAAGAAGCAAAAGCTGCTAAAAAAGCTGCTCGAGAAGCAAAAGCTGCTGCCAGAGCCGCTGCAAAAACTGACTAAGCAAATAGGCAGTATTCTAAAATCTCAACTACAGGTTGGAGGATTTCCCTTCAACCTGTTTTTTCTAACTTCTTGTTAAGACTTAGTTGGTAGAATGGGACGTGTTCCGTGATGCGTGTTACGTGATTTTTTAATTTCACGAAACACCTTACACGCTACACGAAACACTTTCAACACGCTATTCTCACGCAAACTCTCTCTGCAATGGAGAGCATTTAAAGAAGGTAAAAAAATGATGCAAATCACAAAAGACGCAGTTCTGGCAGCCCTCAGCAATGTGATGGACCCTGATCTGCACAAAGACTTGGTATCCCTTAATATGATCCGCGACTTGGTCATCGAAGGCGATACTGTCAACTTTAGCATTTTTCTAACAACACCTGCTTGCCCGCTAAAAGGCAAAATTGAAGCCGATGCACGCCAAGCTGTAGAAAAGGTTGCTGGTGTAAAAACCATCAACATCAAAATGGACGCCGATGTTCCCAACGATGGACGTTTACGCGGTCTTGTTGAAGCCCCCATTCGTAACGCTATTGCTGTTGGCTCTGGCAAAGGTGGCGTTGGTAAATCTACCATCTCTGTCAACCTTGCTGTTGCTCTCGCCAAAAGTGGCGCGCGCGTCGGTTTATTAGATGCTGATATTTACGGTCCCAACATCCCGACCATGATGGGTATTAAAAAACTCCCTCCTGCAACAAAAGAAAAACTAATGCCCGCTGAAGCACATGGTGTAAAAGTCATGTCAATGGGCTTTCTTGTCAAACCAGGGCAGCCACTTATTTGGCGCGGCGCAATGCTTCATTCTGCTATTCGTCAATTCTTAACTGATGTTGAATGGGGAGAGCTGGATTATTTGATCATTGACCTTCCTCCAGGAACAGGCGACGCTCCTTTAACGCTCGCACAATCTCTCCCGTTAAGTGGCGCGATCCTTGTTACTCTCCCGCAAGCTGTTTCTTTGGAAGATGCAAGCCGAGGGTTGGGGATGTTCCGCACCCTTGAAGTTCCTTTGCTGGGCGTCATCGAAAATATGGTTGGCGATGTCTTTGGGCATGGCGGAGGAGAATCCCTCGCTAAAGCTGAAGAAATCCCCTTCCTGGGTTCTGTGCCCATGAATGGATTTGTTCGTCTCTCAGGCGATCAGGGACAGCCTGCTGTCCTTGCACAACCCGATTCTGACGCTGCTATCGCGATGCAAGGCATTTCAGAAACCGTAGCGCAAGCAGTTAGTATTGCCGCTTTAGATGAGGATGCGAATAAGCAAGAATTGAAGATCAACATCACTGAATAAAATTTCTTAGAAAAACAAAAAAGAACCTTGCGAAAACACGCAAGGTTCTTTTTATATATCGGCTAAATTTAAAGCTAACTGTAAAAGATATTAACCTCTGTCCCATAACCACGCCTATATAATTGCGGGCCATCGTGAACTGGGCGCAACCAGCGGAAGAGCCATTTAGCTTCGTGTGTTCGCATATTGATACAGCCATGGCTCATCGGCACACCATAATTTTCATGCCAGTATGTGCCATGGAAAGCGTGCCCTGCTTCGGTAAAAAAGCATGTCCAGGGAACACCAGGTAGCTCATAAGCACTAGTGTCGGAGGCAAGACTACCATCACCCATGTGTTTTGATGGCATTTTTTCGCGGATATGGAATTTTCCAGTTGGCGTTTTAGTGCCAATGCCATTAGGGTTGCCGCCGTATACTAATCCGGAGGAGATCACAGTCTCGAAGACAATTTTTTCGTACTCATAAGCCATAACACGCTGCGTCGTGAGGTCAACATCCACATGCTTGTCAAGATATTCTACTTCAGGAGAAATGGGCGCGAGGGATTTGGGGGGAATCATCCGTAAATGAGCAGTGGGGACATAATAAGGCACAGAAACTAACTCGTCAAAAATACGATACCAAATTTTCCCGTCAGGACCTTCGCCTACACTGTCAACCCAATGAACTGACTCATAATATAGTGGGTAAATTGGCTCCCAACCGTAAAATTTCGAGTAGCGCATCGGCTGCGAAAAGGGAACTGTGACTTCTGCGAGATAACGCTGCCCTTCTTCAAAAATAGTTTGAGTAGGGTTATAAAGAAGCTCAACGCGCTGTAAACGGGCGCGGTGTACAAACCCGCCCCAAACACGATACCAAACGGGATTATAGGCAGGAGTCTCTGCTATTACTTCTTCATAAACAGTGAGCAGATCATCTCTATACCACTGTCCTATAATGCGACTCTCATCATTAGGCTGGCTATGGACACTAATTGCATCCGTTGCAACACGTACTAACATACGGTCATCAAAAAGATTGAGCCGCTCTTTGATCGGAGAAAAAGCCATCGTACCAACGCTCAACGCGCTGAGTTTTAGGAAGTCTCGTCTTGAAATTCGTGTCATAGTATTTTCATTCTACCTTATTGAGACAAAGTTTAGCTAATAAGAATCTTAGAAAACTGCTGAGCTACAAAGTAACCGATAACAGTTTTTGGGATGATGATACCGAAAAACACCGGCCATCTGCAAACATTTTCTATAAGATGAGTTCAATTCACAAAAACTTACAAAAAACAGCCTTCACCAAAATTATAGTGAAGGCTGCTTTATTTTCCTAGAAATTTGAGCGAAGTGTGGCTAAAGCGGCTCCATCCCTTTCATGATCTCCTCAATTGCCATAGTGTGGCTGCAATATTCGCGTGATTGATAAAAGTCGCAGGTGCAACTTAATTTTCCGTCTGCAAAAGTAACTGTGTGTTTATTGTTGGTCCCATCTACAGAGACAACAAGTGATTCTATTTGAAAGCGTTCGCGTTCTTGTTCTGCATAGCGTTTTGCTTTTTGAATTTTACCGATCATTCCAGAGTCCATTTTAATCTCCTTAGGTAAGTAAATACAAAAACGCACGCGGACATCGCGTGCGTTCAATTAGCCAAAAAGGGAGTATGTCGTTTCTACTCGCATACTATGAGTATATAGCGGAATCAGGCTCACGTCAACGGGTGTTTCGTAATCGTCACGAAATGACAATTATGTACCCCAATCACGCAAGTAAAGGAAGTCATAGCCAATGGTGCGGTTGCTTACTTTTGCAATCGGAGGCATCATCCGCTTGAATTGATTTTGACGCACGCGCTTAATAACTGCTTGCACAAAAGCTTCATCAAAGCCGGCTTCCACACATTCATTCATACTATACCGTTGATCTATCAATAAATAAAAGAGCTTGTCCACTTCTGCATATGTAAAGCCAAGTTCGCTCTCATCAGTTTGATCTGCCCACAAATCAGCAGAAGGGGCTTTGTCTACGATCTCATCTGGCACGCCCATAGCGCGCGAAAGTTGGCGCACCTGTGTCTTATACAAATCACCGATCGGATTCAGCGCAGATGCCGAATCGCCAAAGATCGTCGAGTAGCCGAGCAAAATTTCGGTCTTATTGCTCGTGCCAATCACCAGCCCACCAAATGCTTCAGATTGGTCATATAGCACGATCATACGACAACGCGCCATGATATTCCCTTTACGCGTTTTTGACATATCTGGATCAAGGGCGATGAGCGGATCCGCCATCTCCGTGATGGGGATGGTCAACGATTGGACACAAAATTCATCAATGCAGAGTTGCGCATGGTCAAGAGAATCCTGGCTGGATGCTTTATACGGCATCCGAAGAGCGAGAACGTTCTCCTTTCCAATTGCCTCCGCTACCAAAGCAAGCGAGAGAGCTGAATCAATCCCCCCCGAAAGCCCGATCACTGCACGTGTGAAGCCAACACGGCTTAGTTCCGATTTGATAAAACCAGAAAGAATTTTCGTTGCGAGGGTAGTGTTTATATCGAGATTAGACATTGTCATAATTATCTTCCCGTATGCGCTCTACGGTCATTACTGCCAAGAATACGCCCTAGCTCGCGTTCTACTAAAGCAGTACGCTCATCGCGTAAAAGGGGTAAACGCGCTCGTGTACGATGAAGTTGATTTAAATCCAGATCAACAAAAGTCAGGGATTCTTCTTGGTAAGGGGCTTTCGCTAATAATTCTCCATTGGGATCATAGACGGTTGAGCCACCCCAAAAATGCAGACCATCTTCATAGCCAACACGATTTGAATGCGCGACAAAACTCGTAAAGAGATTAGCATAGGCTTGGTTAGTATGTTCGACCCAGCGAGCCGATTCAAGCCTGCTATCATTATTTAGACCGCGACCAGGCGAGGCAGAGGTAAGCAATAAAATATCCGCGCCGTCCAGCCAGAGCAAATAAGGCGGAGAAATATGCCAAAAATCTTCGCAGATCAACATTCCGACACGTCCAAAGCGTGTATCAAAGGCACGGATAGAATCTCCCCACGCAAAGAAGCGACCTTCGTCAAAGAGGCCGTAAGTCGGCAAATATACCTTGTGGTGAACGTGGAGAACTTTCCCTTGCGAGAGATAGGCATCTGCAATATAAAAGCGATGACGTTCATCTTCATCAACGAAGCCGACGACCATATCTATCTCGTGGCTGGCTTCGAGCAGTGGACGAAAAACAGGGTCATCTGCTGTAGGACGATGGGCGACTGTTGGGGTGATGTCCTGGAGGGTGTATCCAGTCAGAGAAAGCTCGGGGAAGAGTATCAAGTCTGAACCACGAGCGGTGGCTTCTCCTATCAGGTTGAGATGCTTTTCGAGATTCGCATCCACATCCCCTAATTTGGCATTGATCTGCGCGAGAGCTAATTTCATTTTGGTCATAATAATTATTCTCTAAAAAAAGAGCCGCCGAGCATTGGCTGCGGCGGCGGTCGCATCCAGAAAAAGGTGCTAAGCTTTCTGGATGCTTACTGCGGAGAGAGAGGGATTCGAACCCTCGGTAGCCCAGAAGACTACAACGGTTTTCGAGACCGCCCCGTTCAACCACTCCGGCACCTCTCCAGTGAGCGGGCGTATTATATCTTAAATCTCAAAAACCGACTCTTTTTCTGGGTATATTACTTTCTTGAATCCTTGCATTTCCAATTCCTTTTTCAGAGGCAATGCCCCTCTTTCTTCACCATGAACAAGAAAAATCTTCTGTACCTGATCTTTAACTGCCGATGCATATTCGATCAGCATATCTCTCCCGGCGTGAGCGGAAAGCCCGCCAATAGTTTCCACTTCTGCCCTACGAATAAATTTTTCTCCAAAGATCTTAATTTGGGTTTCTCGATCTGCAAGACGGCGTCCAAGTGTATGCGGCGCCTGCCAACCGACTATAAGAATAGTATTACGAGAATCGCCAACATTATTGCGTAGGTGATGCAGAATTCGCCCCGCCTCTGCCATGCCCGAAGCGGAAATAATAATTGCAGAGCCTTGATATTCATTGATCGCTTTTGATTCTGCCACAGAACGTGTATATGAAATTTCTTTAAAATCAAGAGCAGCATGACCTCGCGCACGAATATCGGCAAGAGTTTCTACATCCATACATTCGGGGTGTTCATTAAAAATTTGAGAGGCATTAATCGCAAGGGGGCTGTCTACATAAACGGGAACAGAGGGGATTTCACCTTTTTCGATCATCTGATGCAAGAAAACTGCCAATTCTTGGGTACGCCCTACTGCGAAGGATGGAATAATAACCTTGCCTCCACGATCAATAGTTTTTTGCACAACGGCACGCAGTTCTTCATAAGCAAGATGAGGAGATCGATGTCCCTTGTCTCCGTAAGTAGATTCCATGAGCAAGTAGTCTACGTTAACTGGAAGGACAGGGTTACGCAAGATAGGCAAATCGCGCCGTCCAATATCACCAGAAAACCAAAGACGGAATTTACGCCCTTTTTCTTCAATATCAAGCGCAATCCCTGCCGAGCCAAGAATATGCCCGGCATCCATAAAAGTAGCTCGTACGCCTTCCACAATCTCTACAGGATCATCGTACTCAACAGACTGAAAATATCCAGCAACTTTCTCAGCATCTTCAAGAGTGTAGAGCGGCTCCATAGGGGGCAAGCCCTTTTTTGCGCGTTTTTTATTAGCATAGGCAATATCAGATTCCTGAATATGTCCTGAATCTCGCAACATTAACCTAACAAGGTGTGTGGTAGCGCGTGTAGCAGTGATCTTTCCTTCATAACCCTGTTTAACAAGATTAGGTAAGTTTCCGCTGTGATCAATATGAGCGTGCGAAAGAAGTACAGCGTCAATTTTGGATGGGGCAAATGGGAAATGGCGATTACGCTCGTATGTTTCGTTGCGCTTACCCTGAAAGAGGCCACATTCGAGCAGAATACGAGAGCCGTTGATCTCCAATAAATGCATTGAGCCAGTAACTGTGCGGGCCGCGCCGTAAAATTTTATTTTCATCGAAGTGCTCCTTTCGGTTTAGGTCTTGAATGTTGATATAAAACAGGCTTGAAAACTTGACTTCCTTTTTATTATTCAATGCTTTGATTCATCCAAAGCTGAAATTCAAGGTCCATTGGAATAAGAGAAAATCTTTGTCGTACCCACGTTTGCTTTTCTAAATATTCAGCATAACTATCAAGCCGACTCCATGCGCTACTTAGACGGGGGAAATCATAATTGGCTAATTTTTCAAGCAAAATATTATCAAGCGGAATGTGACAATGTGGATAGATAGATGTAAACCCTGCTATTCGTTTTTCACCAACGGTAAATATATACTTCAAGGTCATATTGATCCATTTTTGAGCTTGTCCCACATAGAGATGATGATCGTTTTTTGCAAAAACAGAAATTAAACTATTGCAGGTTTCTTGGTGCCAATTATCGAAAGTCTTGCCTGAACATTCATCTGATGTGATGGATTTTAAGTTTTCCAAACAATCTCTTAATATGCTCTCTGCTTTCTTGTAAATTTCTTTTTTGTTTTTTAATCGTCCAAATCCGTGTAGTGTGCGATTGAAATCGCGATAGGCGCGTTGCATACAAGCACCTATTAAATCTGAATCATCCCCAAAATATAAATAGATTAAATAATTTTCGTAATCTGTGCGAGTAATTATTGTATCAAGGTGCATAGAATAGCTTAGTGTCAGTCGAAAATATTATGAAATGAGTTTGTTTCTATCTGCTTTCTTCAAACCTTTTACGACCAGGTCATAAGAATCATCTATCATATCCAGGATCTCACCTTGGGGAATGCTGCCATCCAATGTAACTGTATTCCAATGTTTTTTATTCATATGGTAACCTGGAATCACTGCAGTATATTGAGCGCGTAGAGCAAGCGCAAAGTCAGGATCGCACTTGAGAGAGATACTAATCGGGTCTTCTTCCCATGCGATCAAGGCGAACATTTTTCCCATGACTTTATAGACGAGAGCTTGGGGGCCGAAGGGCGTTTCCTCTGTTGTCCCTTTTCTC
Organism: Anaerolineae bacterium; assembly: GCA_018648685.1. Classification (GTDB taxonomy): domain Bacteria; phylum Chloroflexota; class Anaerolineae; order Anaerolineales; family Villigracilaceae; genus Desulfolinea. Next base: position 11,222 of record JABGQT010000132.1, on the reverse strand, counting down.
TCAAGCAGGTTTGTGCGGAGATTTTCAAGTTGCATAAGGTTTTTAGCGCGCTGCGCTCAGGATTTCTTCTCCATATTTTTCTAATCGCCATGGAGATTTTTCCATAATCGCAGCTAACTCCTCTAGATCATTCGGATTTTGTTTAGCGATGGATTCCATCAGAAAACGCGGTAACACGACATCTGATTCAACATTCATCTTTTTGGCTTTTTCTTTTCGCCAATTACGAAGCTGCTCAAAGCGGAATATAAAAGCATCGCTCGGACGAGAAGATGGCGTACGCTTAACAACATCTGCGTGACGACCACGTTCTACAGCGGCGATAAAAGCCTTCCCAAAGCGGCCAATTTGACGCGGAGAGAAGCCTTCGATTTCCATATCGCGTTGACTGCGCGGTTGAATTTCTGCTAATTTAATAAGCGATTGATTTCCAATAATTTTGAAAGGAGGGCGGTTTAGTTTAGCAGCAAGATGTTCTCTTGTCAGGCAAACTTCATTCAAAACGGTAGCCTGCCGAGGGTTAAGTTTGGCTCGTCCGCCAACTCTCTCCCAGGTTGGAAGTTGTTTACGGTTATTGATTCCCGCAAGGGTAGCAGCTATTTCGAAATCTTCCTTTGCTAAATCCCAACTCTGAGCTTTTTCAAGTTCTTCCTTAATCATTCTTCGTAATTCGATCAAGTAATGCGTATCAAGTCGGGCGTAGCTTAGCATCTCGTTTGTAAGCGGACGTTTTCCCCAATCTGCCTTTTGAAATTTCTTATTCACCTTTACGCTAAATTTTTGGTCTAGCAAGTTGCCCAATCCGACTTTTTTATAGCCAAGAATGCGAGTAGCAATCATTGTGTCAAAAATATTGGCGAAGTGAAAGTCAAAATCACGCTTCAGACAAATAAGGTCGTACTCAGCAGCATGAAATATTTTTTCAATTTCGGGGTTTTTAAAAATATGCGAAAGGGAACTTAAGTTAGGCAAAGCGAGCGGGTCAAGAAGGTAGTCTTGTGTGGGGGTGGAGAATTGGATCAAGCAAACCTGCTCCTGATAGGCATGCAGGCTATTTGACTCTGTATCTATGGCGATAATAGCTTCGCTTGACAGGTCTTTTACAAGAGTGTTCAGCGCGTTGGGCGTATCTACATAAATTAGCTGCGGTAATGTTTTTTGCATCATGGTTGGATTATACACCCTGAGAGAGAAGGCCTGACAAAATGGTGATTGCCAGCTAGAAGATAAATAATTATACTAAGTCATCTTATCAAAAAAAATGAAAAGGAATTGAAATGAAAAAAACATTACTCCCTCTCTTATTGGTTCTACTTTTTACAACTTTAGCATGCAGTCTATTCTCTGCTGGCGCACCAGCAGGTGATGCACCAGCGGCAAATAGCAATATTTTATTTCAGGATGATTTTTCTAATGCCAACAGCGGCTGGGATCAGGCAGACTGGGACAGTGGCCTGACCGACTACGGTGATGGTGTTTATAGAATGGCAGTAAAAGTGCCTTCCTATGATATTTGGGCCAATCCCGGGAAAAGTTTCGACGGTAACGTACGCGTAGAAGCGGATGCAACCAAAGTCGGTGGAGAAGATGATAATGATTACGGATTAATTTGTCGCTACTCTGGTGCTCCTGAAAGCCCCAATTATTATTTTGGTATCATCAGTAGTGATGGCTATGCTGTCGTCGGGAAAGTAGTCGCCGGGAGCATGGAGTACTTGTCCAGCGAGCAAATGCAGCCAAGCGATGCAGTTAAACAAGGTTCAGCAACAAACCGCTTACGCGTGGACTGTGTCGGTAGCAATATCACACTATACGTTAACGGGCAACAGGTTACCACAGCGACAGATTCGTCTTATACAGGTGGTGATGTCGGCTTTCTTGCAGGCACCTTCGAAATTCCCAGCACAGAAATACATTTTGACAATTTGCTCGTTAGCAAACCATAATATCTATATTTTCTAATCAAAAAGGGATGGTTTCTTGAAACTCATCCCTTTTTGATTTTGAGGAAAAACTCAAATCAGGGTTGATAAACCACAAAGTCGTCAAAGATCACATCCAAACCACCCTCTTCAAAAGTACCTGCCAATAACCCCACGTCTCCCTCCGCAAAATCAAAATCTTCAACCAGTGAAAGCGGGGCATCATTCACATAAAAACGCAAGGTGCTCCCCTGACAATCTGCACGCAAATGGTTGATAGCGATCCCTGTTTTGATGGCACTCGAATATTGCATGGCCTCTTGCTCCAGCAAAACCTGCTCGCCATCTTTCACTTTCCCGACTGCATAATAGCCATCTGTGCTAATTACAAAGAAATAATAATTCAAGTCATCTCTATGACGACAAATGATCCCAATTCTATTAGATTCAGGACCAACATATCGCAAACTATCCACTTCAATACGAACATCGCTAAAGCTCAAATTTGGTGTTGCCCAATAATTTAGCCCAGCATCTTCAATATAAAAACGAAAGCCACCGGCATTGTATCCCATCACGCCTTTGTCATTAACAAGCGTTGTCCATCCATTTATCCCTGTTGAAAAATCATCGTCCAAAAGAGTATCCCCAGATACAGGAACAGGCTTAGGTTGACAAGCATAAAGAACCAAAGAAAGCAAAAAGATTAAAAGGGAAATTTTAGATTTCATCACTAAGCTACTCCTGAAAATATGCTTCTAAAAGCCGCAGCGCTTGTTCTTTTACAGAACCTTCCTGAGAAAGATCACGGGCATGCACAAGTGCTGGATATGCCAATTCCTGGTGACTATGCTTCAAATAAAAACGTCCCAAATGAAGATGCGCCGATGCCAAATCTGGGTTTAACTCAACAGCATGCAAAAGCGCCGCTTCAGCATCTTCATCTTGATCTAATTCGAGATAAATCCATCCTAGCGTATCTACATAAAGCGCGTTTTCAGAACTTAGCTCAAGCGCTCTTTGGGCAGCGGGCAAGCCAACATCCGCTAATTGGACGGAATGTTCTACGGAAAACCGAGAAAGAAAATGCCAGTATAATGGGTTTTCTGGCTCCAAAGAAATAGCCTTTTCATAAGCAGCCAGAGCAGGGGGTAAATCGCCGGCAAGCGCAAAAACTTCACCCAAATCAGACTGCCAATATGCGTTCTCAGGCTCCAAGCTGATAACGACTTCAATATCTTTCAAAGCCTCTTCAAAATTTCCCTGTCGTCGCCAATAAAGGCTTCGCAAAGAGCGAATTAAAGTCGAATTTGGATCAAGACCAAGAGCTTTGTCCAAATCTGGGAGCGGATTCTCGCCAATATGCTGTTTTGCTTCTCCTAACCACGCCCAAGCGGATGCGCTCTCAGAATAGGCTTGCGTAGCGTTGGTAAATATCTCGGCGGCGAGTTCCCACTCACCGACTAAAGCAAGTCCACGCCCAAGCAGAATCTGCTTTTCGGCTGGGTCGCTCTCTAACGATGCCAAATTCAGAGATGTACGCAATGTCTCCACAACGGGAGCAAACTCATCATCCAGGCGTGACGCGAGAAGCAACTCATCCAATGCTTCTTCTGGAGAAATAGCAAAAAGGAGTAATCCATATCTATAATGGAAATATCCGGCATCATTATGTACTTCTTTTCTGTGCGTTAGCCAAAGTTCAAGTGTATCTCGTTCAGCAGATACATCGCCATCTCTGTGGTATACGCTTGCAAGATTTGTATAGAAGTCACCATGTGTTGGAAATTTTGCTATTCCCTGATACCAAATATCCAACGCTTTTTCCGTCTCGTCCTGCATTATATAAGCAAGCCCCAAGGTCTCCCAGCCTTCTGCTGAAAGCGCACCGCGCACTATTGCCTTTTCAAAATTAGTAATTACTTCTGGTATCTGCACATTGTTCCGGCGCATCCAACCCGCTTTTTCCCACAGGTCGGTGCGCCAAAAAAGACGATTGACCGCAAGCTCATAATTCTCGGCAGCACGCTCATAGTCGCCTTTGCTTTCGGCTTGTCGCGCAATCTTTTCATTGTGAAAACCCAAAGCAATACGCGGTGAAATAATGAGTGTAAGTAGTATAATAATTATTACGATTCTTTTAAGCATTCAATGCCTTTGCTACTCTGCTAATCGTTATCACCTTTCTAACCCTTGCTATCTTACTTATTATATTGCAAATTCGTTCCTTCATTCTGATTCAGACTAAAAAAGAAGTATAATCTCTCTACAGACTTATGAATGAACTTTTCCTAGAACTCACTACCATACTCGTTGAAGCACCAGGCAACTTAATTTACCACTTGGTGCTGGCATTTTCGATTGGTGGTTCTTTACAAGCTGCCTTCAGCCATTGGAGATCAAGCCGCTTTCCGCAAGTCCGACGCACAATTTTAGGGCTTAGCATTCTCTTGTTGGGGCAAGTGATTCTTTTTGCAGTTAGCGCAATGTCTTGGCAGGCATTGATCGACCCAGTGATGTTTCTCCCTCCACTTGATCGCGCCATCAGCTTATTTAGCCTAGTTTGGATTTCATGGCTTTGGCTTTTCCCTGAACCAAACCGCCCCGCAGATGCTGGCAACGCTCTTCTAAGCATTCTTGTTTTTACAGGGCTGGCACTAAGTTATGTGGATTGGGTAGAAATATTTGCGGCACAAAGATATAACCAAATACTTCAGGACACAATTTGGCAATCTTTCTCACTGGGGCTGATCGCCATCGCAGGGCTAATTCTTTTTGTCCGTAGACCCAATGGCTGGAATCAAGGGGTGATTTTTTTCGCTTTAGCCTTTCTAGGTCATATTTTTCATATTATATTTGGGCATGGTCAGGGGAATTTCCCAGGCATCGTTCGCTTATTCTATATTGCAGCCTACCCCATTCTTTTCACACTCTCACAACGCTTTCCCGCGCCAACGCCTATCTCGGCAAGCCATCATACGCCGACCATTGTGCAGAAAAAAGATGGGCCTATTCGCGAAAGACGGCGCTATAGCACCGATCCGAAAACTTTTCATGCGCTGCTTTCTCTGGCATCTGAAGTTGACGCAGATAAAACAAACCATGCTATTACGCGAGCCATTGCCCAAACCATGCTCGCCGATTTGTGTTTTTTGATCTATCTCGTTGAAGACACAAAACAAATGGTCATTGCCAGTGGATATGATCTGATCCGTGAGGAAAACCTTGAAGGCTCTAGCCTGAACAAAGAAACTATCCCGATGCTAGCAAATGCTCTCCAGCGTGGAAAATCCCTGCGATTACCCCAAAGCAGCACATCCCCTGACCTGCAAGGCTTGGGAGAATTACTTCATCTTGCCAACCCCGGTCATCTGCTCAGCGCCCCTATTTTAGATGAGAGAAAGACATCTATCGGCGGCGTTCTACTTCTTTCTCCTTACTCAAACCGATTGTGGAATCCTGACGACCAAACCTTCTTGTCAAGCATATCTGTATCCTTACTCTCTATTATCCAACGTGGCAAAAAATTAGAGGAGATCAAACGCGGCAGAGAAAGAGTTGAAGAGGTTTCAGATGAATACCGCCTACAAATTACAACGCTCCGCGATGAAAAGAATAGGCTAGCAACCGAACTAGAAAAAATCGAGAAAGATGTTGCCCACACAGAAGACCAAAGTGAAAGCGTAGAAGCTCTACTCGCTCTTCAGGAAGAAGCACAGAGAGAGATCGCGAAACTCCAAAAAGAAATTGAAGTGCTAAATGCCCGCCCACCAGTCTCCGCATCAGAAAAAGTCATCACGTCAGAAAACCTCAACTCTGCCCATGCAGAAGGAGAATTAAGGACCGCACTCACTGAATTGGCTCATTTGCAAAATCAACACGCCAAAGCGAACTTGAGAATTTTAGAATTAGAAAGCGGCCCTTCGAAAGAAGACCCTGGCGAGCAGGCAGCTGTTATCGCTTCAATTTCACAGGAACTGCGACAACCGATGTCATCCATTGTTGGTTATACAGACCTTCTCCTTGGGGAATCTGTCGGCATTTTAGGTGCATTACAACGAAAATTCGTAGAGCGCATTAAAGCCTCTATAGAACGCGTTGGCAATCTTGTTGACGATATTATTCAGGTTTCCACACTCGAAGTTGGGCTTACCGAGCTAAAAACCGAGCCTGTTGATCTGAACACGATTGTCGATAATGCAATGTCATATACGAGCAGTCAAGCACGCGAGAAAAACATTTCCATCCATCTTGAACTGCCTAAAGAACTCCCACCCATTCATGCGGATACTGACGCACTCCAGCAGATTTTAATCCACTTGCTACAAAACGCCGGAGCAGCTTCCCCCGTAGACGGCACAGTTACTTTGCGTGTCAAAAACCATAAAGAAAAAGAACAAGATTTCATCCTTCTCCAAGTTGCTGATACTGGCGGTGGAATTCCCGGCGAAGATATCCAACGCGTTTTCACACGCCTATACCGTGCTGAAAATGTTCTTATTCAGGGCGTTGGCGATACTGGTGTGGGCCTCTCCATTGCAAAAACGCTCACGGAAGCCCAAAACGGACGAATTTGGGTCGATTCTGAAGAAAATGTCGGCGCTACATTCAGCGTTCTCTTACCAATTTCGCATTCTGACACAAACGAGAACTAAAGGGGAAATATGCAAGCCTTGCGTCAACTCGGTGGCAGCATCCTAGTAGGGGCGATTTCTTTTCTGCTGATCTTGGGTGGTCTCTCGACAACTTTGGCGGAAGAGAATATTAATAAACCTCCGCTCACCATAACGGAAACAAGCCTCCCCACGAGCGTTTCGGCAGATGTGCAAACCGCGACACTCTCCGCCCCCGGTTTGCTTCCAACTGCAACCATCGTCTCATCCCCATCTCCTACAGCAACAATCCCTGCCCCTGCCGTTTGCCCTGCCCCCAGCGGCTGGCAACCTTATATCGTGCAATCTGGTGAAACCTTAGCCGGTTTGGCTACACGCTATGCAACGACAACAAATACGCTACAAACTGCAAATTGTCTCGTCGGGACAGCCTTGTTGCCAGATACGCAAATCTACGTCCCCTCCGCGCCAACCCTAACACCAATCCCTTGCGGCCCGCCTTCTGGATGGATTTTCTACACCGTGAAAACGGGGGATAATTTGTACAGAATTAGCCTTGCCTACCGTGTTAGTGTAGCGCAATTGCAAAGCGCAAATTGCTTAGGCTATTCAACACAGATCAAAGTAGGAGAAAAACTATATGTGCCTAATGTGCCAACCAGCACCCCTGCAACGACAAACACAGCTACTCAAACAGCTACACAATTAGCTACAACAATACCTACTATTACTGCTACGGCAACTTCTATGCCCTCTGAAACGCCCACGGCAACAGAAAGTGTAGCTGCACCAACAGAAACCCCTACAGCTACGAACACAGAAAGTCCCACAGCAACATTCACCAATACACCCGAATCTTAAGGCATGTTTTTTCGTTTTCACTACTTTCTCTGGGGAATTCTTATTATTGTTGCTTTGGCTAGCTGTCAAAATGCTGCTGCTATACCAGAAACCCGATCAGTAAAATCTCCTCCTTATCTTCTCGTCACACCTAATTTAGCGGGAACAGCAACGCCAACACCTTTTCAACCAGATTACAATGCACCTCCCACAATGACAGCTGCGTCACCGCTCCCAACCGCTACCCTGGATGAAAACGTGACCGCCACAGCAACTCTTACACCTTGGGCAACAAATACTTCCGCTCAACCACCAACAAATACGCCGGGGGTATATATCACTGCAACGCCCAATTTCTATGGCAGTGAATGGGAAGATTACCCGCCGCCATCCATTTACCCAATTTCAACAACGATCCCTTTTCCTGTAGGGATGCTCTCTCAATCAGAAGATCAGATCAATATTCTTTTGCTCGGCTCGGATATTCGCCCAAAAACAACTAGTTTTCGAACAGATACAATTATTCTGCTGACCATTGACAAGAATTCCGGCAAAACAAATCTAACGTCTTTCCCGCGTGACCTATACGTATACATCCCTGGCTGGACGATGCAACGCATCAATACCGCAATGGCGCATGGCGGGTACAACACGTTAGGAATGACTATGGCCTATAATTTTGGCGTCTACCCCGATCATTTCGTGATGGTCAATTTCTCTAACTTTGTAGAAATCATCAACAGCTTGGGCGGGATAGAAGTAGAAGTCGGCGAAGATTTCTCTGATCAACGCACAGGATTTGATTGGTATCAGGTCAAAAAAGGGACTGTCCAAATGGATGGTGACACAGCATTATGGTATATCCGCTCGCGTTATACAAGCAGCGACATAGACCGTCTCCGCCGCGCGCAAGAGGTTATTCAGGCAATTGGCTACAGGCTATTAAGTTTTGACGTGCTAAAACGCGCCCCAGAGCTATATAGAATTTATAAAGACAGTGTTACAACAAATATAGGGCTTAGCGATATAACTACCCTCCTCCCGGCAGCAAAGACATTGGTCAATACCCAGGATATTAATCGCTACGCAATTGGCTACGGCCCTGTTTACGATTGGACAGAGCCATATACGGGTGCGATGTTGCTTTTACCAAATAGATATAAGATCATGCCGATCATGCGTGAGGCATTGAATGTGCGCTAGAACACTACTCCATTAAGCCATAGAGAAAAACACCAGCCGCGACGGCTAGATTGAGCGAAGTGCCACGCCCGCGCATGGGGAGGGAAATCAGCGTATCGCAAGCGGAGATTTGCTCGGGGGAGAGTCCTTTTTGTTCGTTACCTAAGAGCAATATCCATTTTTCATTCTGTAGATCAAGAGATGCCAAATCGGAGGTGCCGCGCGCCGAAGTGCCGATCAGTTTTAAAGTGCGCTCTTGCGTCCATACAAGAAAATCATCAAAAGAAGCGCGAACAACGGGTTTCCAAAAGAGAGAGCCCATGCTAGCACGCACGACTTTGGGGTGATACAAATCAACGCCGCCATCGAGGAGAATTAATCCATCTGCACCGACGGCATCAAGCGTACGGAGAATGGTGCCGATATTACCGGGGTCTTGAGGAGCAACAACTGCCACACCATGATTGAAATTTTGCAAATCACTAAGGAGAAGGTCGCGCTGACGCATTGAGGCGAGAACCCCTTGAGGGTTTTCCTTCCCTGCCAGGGAGCGGAATATATCGGCAGATGTTGGTTGGCAGGCAATCCCTTTTTTATCGGAAGCAGATATAAGGTCACGGGCGTATTCGCTAGTTAGTAGATCGGGGGCGTAGAGGAGAGTGTCCACATCCCAATCTGCTTCTATGGCTGCGCCAACATGATGAATTCCTTCCACGAGAAAGAGTCCTGTTTCTGCGCGATATTTACGCTGATTAAGAGAGCGAATTCTTTTTATTGTAGGGTTGTTGGAGCTGGTAAGGGTATCTTTTTCTATCATATGGAGAATTGTACAATAGTTTAGAGTAAAATAGCGAAGTCTATTCACTTTTATTGGAGGTTTTCATGTACAAAAAACGTTGGTTATTTCTAGTGTTGGTATTTGTCCTTGCGCTAACTACAGCCTGTGGCGGCGGGGCATCTGCACCTGCTCCCGTTGAAGAAGCGCCGGCTATTGAAGAGGCTGCGCCGCCCGCAGCAGAAGAGGCCCCTGCTCAGGAAGAAGCGCCCCCAGCAGCAGAAATGGAGAGTGATTTCCCACTACCTGAGGATGTTGATGTTAGCACAGTGATAGATCTGGGCGATGGCGCGATCAATTTTCAGACCACGCTAACTTTGCCCGATGCTGTCACTTTTTATCGTTTTGCTTTTGCAGACCTTGGTTATGTAGAACGCGATATCAACACATCTATTGAAGACACAACTTTCAGCATGATCTTTGATGGTCATGCAAATGGTAAAGCGATCGTGATCCAGGGCGTTGATTTAGGCGAAAGCGTCAATATCAATATCCGCTTTGAAGATGTTTAGAGATCAATAGCCCTCAATTTCTAAGGCGTGTTGCGTAACAAAGACGTAATACGCCTTAGATGGTTTAATCATGAAATTGGTCAAGAAGATCACTATTTCATTATGGCTACCCGCAACAGCAATGATGGTTGCGATATTCGTTTTCTCATCTATTCCATCCGACAGCATGCCTTCTTTTGATTGGGCCGACTTCCTTGTCAAAAAAGGAGGGCACATGTTGGGATACGGTCTACTCGCTCTCGCCTATCTATATGCTTTTAAGCTCTCCCCCACAAAGCTCAAAATCGCCTGGGTTTTGGCTTTTCTATATGCTATTTCTGACGAGTTTCACCAAACTTTTGTTCTTGGAAGGCAGGGCAGTTGGATGGATATAGCCATAGACAGTATTGGCGCCACAATTGCACTTCTTTGGGCAAAGAAAAAAATTAGTTTTCAGAAGAAATGATCTTTTCCTCTAAAGCTTGATATGCCATCTCAAAATCAAACCCAGAATATTTTGTGTAAGAAGTGTAATATACAATACTCGCCTTCCTTTCACCCCCACCCTCTTCTTTGTAAAAGATAATTAATTTATGTAATTTCCCCTTCCAAGACTCTTTCTCAATATGTGAAATACTTGTCAAAAGTATCTCGCCATGAAATTGCCAAGGCCACATTATAGCTAAACCTTTTCCAATCAACCTATGAGTAGTAACTATTAGAACAGAAAAAGGTTTATAAGGTGTTTTACAAACGATCTTTTCGTTATCAAATTTCATTTCAACCATCTTTCTTATTACCCCAAGAATTCTTATAACTCTTACTCAAATTCCAAGTCAAAATCTTCATCTTCTGTAAACTCCCCCATCCGCTCAACCTGAATTTCACTAAAAAGCCCATCTTGCTGCACATTTACACGATAGCGTTTAACCAACTCTAGCAGGGCAAGAAAAGTAACTGCAATCTCAATGCGGCTCTTTGCGCTCGCAACCATCTCCTGAAAAGTTGTGCGCTCTTCGGAGCTAAGAAATTTCGTAATATGAAGAACCTTCTCGCGGATCGTCACTTTTGGGGCACGGATCACTGTTCCCAGCTCGGCTTTTTCAGCTTCACGAGAAAAAATATATTGGGCAGCCTTAATGAGATCTGCCAGAGTAACATCCCCCATTTCAAAGCGGCTCTCAACTTTAGGTGGTGCTGCCATCCGAAGATAAGTGCGCAAATTTTGAGCATCGCGCTCTTTTAACCAACCCGCGATTTCTTTAAATTTTTTGTAAAATCGCAATTGGCGCGCCAAAGCCTCGCCCGGATCTTCTTCGCCCACTTCCCGCACAGGTGG
>JABGQT010000131.1 GCA_018648685.1 Anaerolineae bacterium | reverse complement strand
AAGTTTCAGATATTCTATCTTAGCCTGTGGTCTAGTTTTTGGGGGTCATTATAATCTATTCCACCATGAAATGAAAGAAGATCACCGAATTCAGCTTTTAGTTTATTGGGTTCCATATCTTTTGCGTCTGCTTGAACAGGGTTTAGGACATCAATACCCATGTCTATTAGCTCCGGAATTAATGGATGTATTGCTCCATCGCAATGGTACATAACCTTTTTATTATGTTTTTTTGCAACTTCAATGATTCTGGCGTGACAAGGCTTTATATACTTTTCCCACATTTTTTTTGAAATCATCAGAGAATTTTGTGTTGCAACATCATCATAGAAATACACCATATCAATCCGTTCCCCAGCTTCCGAAAGAAATCGATGGGTTATTTCAACATAGATATCGGTTAATCTTTCCATGATATAGGCTGGTATGCTTGGGTTCGTTGCTAAGTCTTCAAAAAAAGTAACCATCTCACGCAATTGCCAGGCAACCTCAAATACAGAGCCAATACGATAACGAATGTGATACTGATTATCCTCACCTAACAGATTGAGAAGGTCAGTTACACCTGAAAAATCCCACCAATCTGGTTCAGGCCAAGCAAAATTCTTAATTTCACTTATCGTGCTGAACGAATTTAGTGGAAATGAAGCTAATTCCTCGTACGATCCACTTGGATTATCAACGATTTTGAAGTGCCTTCCCCAAATATCATAGATTTGTCCATCTGGTGTTAGTTGACGCCACATTCGGTTTGGAGTAGATCTACTAAGGGCACCATACCAATCAATTTTTGCATCAGGGATTAAGACTGATGCGGGTGGGCTGCAGAATTGGTCATAAGAAACAACCCTGCAATCGACTTGAAATTTACGAAGAAGTTGTTCCCACACAGCGTCGAAATAAGAATTGGTTCCGTTTTTTCTGATTTGGACTGAGCTACGTTTTATTAGACCTTCCCATATTTCAGGCACTGCTAAGAAATCGACAGGCGTTCTATCTGGAGTTTTGTGTTCCAGAGCAAGATTTACTCTCTCTCTGGGCGTTATCACGGCTTTAGTATTCATTTTATCTATGCGTCCTAGGTGTTTGAGAAATAGGTATATAGACCTATATGTACCTATACCTTACAAAAAATATTTTGGTTTGTCAAGTACTTCTTTATAAATCTGACGAAAATTACAAATTTAGCCAACTTATATCCATTATTCAGAATGGAATCGTAGTATTATCCGCATGAGTAAATATATAAGAAAGGAATACCAGCATTCCTTCATAAAAATTATGCTCCAAGCTAAGATAACTGAAAAAACACCACCCTTATGCCCTAATTTCCCCTATTTTTTGTAAGGATATGATGTGGTCACTTTGAATTATGTTGCACAATATTTCAGGCTATTGAAAAATCCCCACAAGTGCTTAGGCGCGAAGAAGTTGGAATCCCTAAAGCAAACAACGCATTATTACTTTTACACCATCATCCCCTTCGGTCTATACTGCAACGCCTCCGCCAGATGTGTGGATTGAATGCTCTCTTCTCCTGCCAAATCAGCAATCGTGCGTGCCAATTTTAGAATGTGGTGATAGGCACGTGCGAAGAGTTGGAGTTGGGTCATTGCCGCTTTGATTAATTGCTGCCCAGCTTCGTCCAGCTCACAGAATTGACGGACTTCTGCAACGCGCATATCGGCGTTAGTCATCACCCCGTTGTTCAGACCAGCGAAACGCGCTCTTTGCCTTTGTCTGGCGGCTTCAACACGAACACGGATTTCTTCCGAAGCTTCTCCCCGCCTGTTATCAGATAACTTCTCAAAATCCACACGTGGTACTTCGATGTGGATGTCGATGCGGTCAAGCATGGGTCCAGAAATGCGCTTTTGATAGCGCGTCACGGTTTGGTGCGAGCAAGTGCAGGGTTTAGAATTACTTCCGTGAAAACCACATGGGCAGGGATACATATAAATGGACTGTTTTTTGATGGTTATTGGGCACAACATTAGCCTATCATGTCCAAAAAAAACGTTATATGTCATGCCCCGCGGACACAAATCGGATTGGTCGAAATTTATACCCGTATATTTGATTTATACCGCGCCGAGCTGGTAACTGTATGACATAAAAAACATCTGAGAATTAGCAGAGAAACCAGTGATTTATGCAAAAGGGCGAGCAATCTATTCGGATTGCTCGCCCTTTTGTGGTCTACCAGGTATGTCCATACCGTGGACAATAACCTCATGTATTTCGTTCCAAGTTTGGGCATGATGATAAATATTAAACCAGCTTTTTCTAATTATGTTTACCCAAGCATCGTACGGGCGATGTAATCGCAAGGGTACACAATATATGGTGAGAGCAAGGCTCACTATGCCGGGTATGTCTATGCCGTGTACAATAACCCAATGCTTTTCTTTCCAAGTATCGGCATAATAATAAGCCTTTGTGCTCAACATGATTGCCAGCCGCTTGGACTAAACGCAGGTACAATAGGTCGACCCTTTCCAATCCAATTTTCACAAAACGGACATCACCCAATAATGACTTTTCCCTCATGCCTTCACGTTACAATTTTAGATTCACACCCCCGACAAGCATCCATGAAACAGATATTACCCGCTACACTCGAAGCCGCCAACCCTACCCAAGCAGTACGTTCTACACTGATATTCTCAAAATTAGAGAAGAGGCCTTTCTACTTAAAAATATCTCCTGTCTTTATATAATCGCTATTGGGAAAGCCGCCCCTGCGATGGCAAGCGCAGCTCGTGAGATTTTTGGGGATTCTCTCAGCAGCGGCATTGTTGTTAGCAAATATGCCAAAGAGCATAATTTAGGCAATCTGGAATTTCATATTGTCGGGTATCCCATCCCGGACAATCGCAGAACTGTGCCGCCGAGAAGGCATCCATCCAAACATGTATTACATTTCTCATGCCTACTGGACGATTTATACGCCAACGCCCCAAAACTAAAAGACTTGCACAACAAGCTACTTAAACTTTTTGTCATAGAACAAGAAAGCGGAGCCGGGATACTCCAGCTCCGCCTTATCGCCTTAAATTTGCTTTTAGCTTGTTATGGTTGACACATTCCCCACCCCTCTATCGGTTTTTATGAGATTCGGGAGGGGATATTTTTTTAGATGGGTACACGAGGTTGGTTTAGTTTACTGTTTCGCTAAGTGTTGTCACGGAAGGTTTGGGTAACCCAGATTCATCCATCAGACGGGGAATGATTGCCTCCCAGTGGACCGCCATAAAGTGAATGCCGCTGATGCCGGGAGTGTTTTTCAATTTTTCGATCATTTCCAGTGCGATGGCTACGCCTTCTTCAGCTTGCCCATCTTTATCTCCAGCATTATCCATGCGTTTGACAATTTCTGGGGGGATGGAGACACCCGGTACGTCAACCATGAAATTGGCGGCACGGGCACTTTTGAGGGGAATCATCCCAGCCAAAATATAAACCTTGTCTAGCAAGTTCCGCTTGTCCAACGCCTCGACCCATTCCAGAAATCCGTTGTAATCGAAAATGGGTTGTGTTTGGATGAACTGCGCCCCCGCATTAATCTTCTTCTCGGCACGGATGGCTTCATATTTGGGTGGTGCGCCAAAGGGTGATCCGGCAGCTCCTAAGAAGAGTTGGGGGCGAAATTTGATATTGCGCCCGTCTAAATACTTGCCATCATCTCTCATGCGGCGCAACATCCATAGCATTTGTACGGCATCCATATCAAACTGATCGGGCTTGGAAACAGGACCGGGGCCAAAGCGGTGATGGTCGCCTGAAAGGCAGAGGATATTTTTGATTCCCAACCCCGCCGCGCCCATCACATCCGATTCGATGACTACGCGGGTTCGGTCACGAGCTTGTAATTGCATAACCGGTTCTAGCCCTGAGGCAGAGTCTAAGCAGAGTTTGCTGGCAGCCATACTCCCCATACGGGCAGAGGCTGAGGCATTATCGGTGAAATTTGCGGCGGCAACATAGCCTGAAAGCCAGCTTGCCTTTTTGCAAATAACAGTTTCGGATACGCTTAGGGGGGGTGCAATTTCCCCGGTGCAAGTGAATTCCCCTGTACGCAAATTTGCTTCTAGCAAGGAGATGGGTTCTTCGTAGGCGGGGGCGTGGTATTTTTTATCGCCTTGCCACCATTCGGGTTGACGGATATCGTAAAAGAGATTTTCCCAATCCTTGTCGAATTTCTCACGGTCTGAGAAGTATTCTGTGACTTTGGGGCTGTCTTCTCGTTCTCGCCACATTTTCACCACATCTATCCAGGTTTCGCGCCCAACACGGTTGCCATCTAAGGGGGCATTATTTTCGAGCAAGGCATCTTCACGCCCCAGTTTTTCGGCTCGTTCGTAGATTTTGTACCAAGTGCAAGGTCGGGAGGGATCTACTTCGCAAGCCTCAGGCGTGGCTCCGCCGCATAAGCCATTTCGCAAGCCTTTGGGACAAGTCATTGGGCAGACAAAAGCTGTCTCTTGCAAGAGACAGTTTCCGCACATGCGACAACCGAAAAGCGCACCTTTAATCAGCCCTTCGGCGGCGGTAAAGATTTTTATTGCGGGCGTGAGATCATCACGACGATAGGGCTTGAACGGGGCTTGGTAGCGGGGAGGGGAAAATAGAGACATGGTTTCTCCTATAAGTAGGTAGGTTACTGAAACGAATTATAGTCTTCCTTAGGTAAGTAGTATATCAGCAATATATCAGTGTTTTGTGAGTAGAAATACATGTATTTGAGATTTTTTTCTCGTCATATTACCTTTTTGAAAAGAGGATCTTCTTGAATTTATGGAGTAAATACTCAAAACATTCCTTTTTCCAACACTCCGCGCTGGAGTGCTGTAGGAAATTGCAACACTTTTGAGTAAGCTCTTTTTTAGGGCGTGAACGCTTACAGGATTTGTTCACGCCAAGAGGAGGTTAATTTGTGGCAAGCAAGCTGAGGTCACGCTCGTTCCGGCTTCTCATCTGAATTATTTCTGAGTGAAACCAGCACCACGCCTCCCACCACAAGAATCGCGCCGATTATTTGCCATCCAGTCATCTTTTCTTTCATAACCAGATACGCCATCAGCGCGGCAAAGGGAACTTCGCTTGTGGATAGAATTGAGGCTACACTGGCGGGCAATTTTTGTAACCCGATGAAATATAGTAAATAGCCTGAAAGGGTGGTGATAAAAATGAGTTTTGCGAAGGAAGCCGCTACAGGCAAAAGGGATATGCTCGGGGAGATGAGTTGAAACGGGAGCAGGGTTAGCGTGCCAATGCCAAAAGCGTAGGTGAGAATTGTCCAGGGACTATAATTTCCTGAGAGTTTTTTACCCAATAGGCTTACCGAGCCGTAAGCAAGAGCGGATGCCAAGCCAATCAATAATCCCGTGAGTGTGATTTTCATGCCGCCAAAGCCTTCAACATTGGCGATGAGAATTGTGCCCAGCGTGGATAAAAAAATGGCTGCAATTTTCAAAGGGGTAAGAGATTCTTTCCAAATTAGCCTTGCTATGATGGTAACGAAAATAGGCGCATTGCATTGGATTACTGTTGCAATAGCCATCCCATTGGTGATTACAGATGTATTCCACAATACATGAAATAAGCCGATGCTGATAATGCCCATCCCAATTAGCCAAGGGAGGTCGCGTTTCATGACCCGCAATAAGGCTGGGCGCAAGATGCTGATGCTGATTAATAGAATAGTATAGGTGCTTAAATCGCGCCAAAAAGCTAGGTTGATTGGGGTGAGGTTGCTCCCCTCTATAATCCGTGTGATAAAGATTCCACCAGTAGCCCAAAAGGCAGAGGCAAAGATCACCAGCGGCGATCCCTCTAAGCGGATTTTATTCATATCCCATATTTTCACATAAGTCGTCTATCTGCACGTCGCCTATTGCCTGAACCATGTCCGTGGGAGGGAGAGCCAGCCCAATATCGGGGCGACCTGCACTGATGATGACATGCTCTAATTCCAGCACATGCTTATCTACATAAGTTGGCACATCATCGCGGCGGAATCCCAAAACAGAAACAGCCCCCACCTGATAACCGGTCACTCTTTGGACATCTCGCTGGGAAGCCATTTGGATTTTTTTATCTGCCAAAATTTCGCCGACCTTTTTGAGACTGAGCCGCCGGTCTCCGGGAATGACGATTAGGATAAATACGCTTCGCCCTTGACCTGAGCTTGCGGAGCGTTGAACCAACATCGCTTTAACAACCTGCGCTACCGGTACTCCCAAGTCCTTAGCCACTCCTTCTGCCGTATATTCTTTGCCTGCCTGCTGACGTACCTCGTATGGGATGCCCTTTTCATCGAGCATCCGCATTGGCATTGTTTTAGCAACACTTTTTTTCTTTTTTGCCATATTAGTCTCCGCTGGGCGTAAGTCCCATTGCCCCAACATATTGCATATCAAAATGGGGATTTTGGTCTAGGTCTACTTGCTCTGAATGAGCAGCTATTTTTTCTCCCCGCTCAAAACCCTCGTCAGAGAGGAAGATGGCGGCACCAAAACCGGCTCCGTTTGCTGTCGTTTCCATCACATCCTGGCGTACTGGTGGGATCATGCCCAAATCAAGGACGGCTTCTATATCAACCTGTCCGCCAAATGAGCCGGTGAGGATGACGCGTTTCAAATTTTCCGCTTTCAATCCCAATTCATCCATCAGGATATTGATAGAGGCGCGAATAGCCCCTTTTGCTTTTTGCAACTCCCGAATATCCATTTGGGAGAGATATAAATCGCCTTCTTCTGTTAGTTTGATGCGTTTGATGCCCTTTTCGTCTTCATCTATGCGTTGGGCAAAAGCTTCGGGCATATTTCTTGCGATTCTGCCGCTAGGCTCAATCACGTCCGCATCTCGCAACTCGTGAATCAGGCTTAATAAGCCTGAACCTGTTAATCCGATTGGGGGTGCATCGGCAATGGTATGCAGAATAATTTCATCGGCTTCAATTTTTGCGCCCACGATAGCCCCGTCTATTGCCCGCGTTCCACAAGAGATATTTACACCCTCAAAGGCTGGTCCCGCCGCAGTGGATGCGGTCAAGATGCGTTTGCCATCTGTGACCATCACCTCGCCATTTGTGCCAAGATCGATCGCCGCCATAGGATGGGGGGCTTCGTCAAACCCGAAATATGCTAAACACGCTAAAGCGTCTGAGCCTACAAATCCGCCGACAAGGGGGGCTAGTGTTACTTTAACTTTTTCTGGGAAAATTCCGCTCATCAGTGGGGCGGCATCCTTAATAGAGGCTTTGCTATAAGGCTGAAAAGGAATTACAGACAGTGTTTCTATTGGCAATTTTGCTAAAAGGTGGTGCATAGCCGTATTCCCCACAATCGTGACGCGCTCTATTCGCTCCAAAACACGTTTTGACAATTTGAGCGAATCTACAGCTTGATTAATCGAAGCCAACGCCAATCTGTGCAATCTATCGGCATTTTCCGGATTATCAGCAACAAATAATCTTGAGATCACATCTGCGCCGTAAACTGTTTGCTGGTTGAGTCCCGCCGCGCCCGCGCATACCTCTCCATTATCTAGCATGGTCAGAAAAGCCGCCACTGTGGTGGTGCCAAAATCAATTGCCAAGCCTAGCGGAACATCTTTTTCTCTTTTATAGCGCGAACTGGATTTAAATATCTTATTTGAATAAACAACGATAGGAGATAAAACTACTTGGGTCTCCCCCTCTATTCTGGCGCGGCAAGCCAAGCGGTTATTGAGCGCAAGTTCACCCGCAGAGAGATTCTCTAATTCAACTTCATCAGGCAGGGCTATACCTTTTTCTATCAAGACTTTGCATTTGCCGCAGGTGCCACGTCCCGCGCAGGGTTGCTCCAGGGGCAATTCTGTTTGGGCAATTACATCTCCCAATAGGCTGTCTTCGGGGGCTTCAAGGGTTTTTATTTCTTCGCCATAAATAATGGTTACAGAGGACATAAATTTATCCTATTGGTTAGATTTTTCGTACACGGATTATACAGATTAAGCGAAAAAACAAAGAGTTTTTTGTGGAGATAAAAAGCCGGGATACGCGTGAATTTGGGCTTGAGTGCCGTTAAATGGCGTATCTTTGGCGGATAGAGCCATCCCAAATGGGCAACGCATAAACGTTTTTTTGCCTTCGCTACTTCATCAATCGCGGATTACCAATAGCCTTAGCCTGAATACGATAAGTATCCAGACCATCAGCTATTTCTTCCATCGTCACTTGCGGATTATCCGCTCCGGATTGTAGGGCGGCATTCAGTGCGTTTTCTTGTGTCTGGGTACGAGCGTGTTTCAAGGCATCGTCCAATTTTTCAAATTCCTGTCTGCCATCGCTGGCTTGCACATAATACCCAATCACATCCAATCCCGCTTTTGTTAGATGCGGATAGATTAATATCTTTTCCTCAACCATCACGCTACCGGCAATTGCCCCCACCGCGTTGGCGGCTTGATAATGCTCTGGCAGAATCAAATCTGTATTTAATTTATCTGCCACATCTTTCAGGAAAATCTCCGCAGGTGCACCAATGCCGATAATGGGTTGCCTCAACCGGATGCTAGTTTCTAACTGTGGGTGCGCCGGATTAATACTATTATTGAAAAACCAATGAGCAAAATTATTTGATAGCAACTCTTTTGGCTGATATTTGGTCTCATTTAGAAAAACCAATATCGCCCGAATAATGATTTCTGTTGTATGAGACCAGACAAATTCTGTAATACCTGCTTTATCCCATGAAAGATAATTGCTGAGTATATCCAGCCCGTATATTGCCGCCTGAGTATTCCAAGGACTATGCCGCCCGTCAATATGGAGTAAATCTGTGGGCGTGAATCCCGCTACCCCAATAATTTCTTGTCGCAAAAGTTCATCTACGCCGAGTTGGTTTTTATGCAATAACCCCAGTTCTTTCACCAATTCAGGGACAGGTTTTGGACCCTCACGAAGAATTTTAAGCAATTCTTTTTCACGGGTACCTTTTCTCATACGCTCTTTATCTGGCTCGCGGAGCAAAAACCAATGCTCCAACCAGAGCGGGGAGGCTGCCGGAAAGCTACCCTGTGCCAGCGGTTTGAGTCGTTTTTCCACTTGAGGGTATTTATGCGCCAGATAAGATAAGGGTACTACCCTTGCTGGTCCTATCGCGATATTATTTTCCCTATCCAGCGCAATATGGCTATCGCCGCCGAGACCAATTGAAAGTAGATTTGCCGCTTTGACCGCTGTTTTATAATTGGATACAGTTGCCCCCTCTTCACTGATATCGACTTCCCCTTTTTGGATTAATGCAAAATCAGTGGTTGTGCCGCCTACATCAACAATCAGTGCATCGTCTAGGTGAGAGAGAAATCTGCCCCCAATAGCGCTCGCGGCAGGTCCCGAGTGGATTGTCTCTACCGGGGAACGCGCCGCAAATTCATCGCTCATCAATGTTCCATCACCGCGTACCACCATCAGGGGCGCGTCAATCCCACGCTCTTCCATTGAGTGTCGTACCGCGATAATAAAATCTTGCAAGATGCCAATCAAAGAAGCGTTAAGAGCCGCTGTTGTAGCGCGTTCTACAGAACCAAGTTTTGTCGAAAGCTGATGTCCCAGCACAATGGGCAAATCACAGACTTGAGAAATAGCGTTATAGGCTCGCGTTTCATGTTCTGGGTTCAGCGGGCTGAAATAACTCGAGACGGCAATAGCATCCACTTGATCTTTTATCTTGGCGATTTTTTCTAAAATAGCAGGTAAGTCTAGGTTGTTTTTCTCTTGCCCGTAAAGATCATGCCCGCCAGTGAAGTAGAAAAAGTGGGGAGTCGCAAAAGCCTCTTCCATCTTGAAAGAGGCAACCAACTCAGGGTCATAGCCAATCAAAAAAAGAGCGACCCGTTTTCCTTTGCCTTCGGCAATCGCATTTGTTGCCAGCGTCGTAGATACCGAGACCATCTGAATTGCTGCCGGGTTTTGAATGTCAATCGCTTTGATGACATTTTTGATCCCAATAGAAAAATCTTGTTTGGTGGTCAGGCTTTTATGAGATGCCAAGACTTTACGGTCATGATACTCCAGCAAGACTCCATCAGTGTAGGTTCCACCAGTATCAATGCCTAAAACAAGGGCTTTTGGTGCAGATCTTTCTGGTTTTTTGTGCTTTGTTGCCACGGTATACCTCTAAGTGTTCGCCCCCCACCCCTAGCTCCTCCCCCAAAATGGTGGAGGGGGACTCAGTTCCTTCCCCCGTTCTTGGGGGAAAGTTAGGATGGGGGAAAGCATAAAGCGTGAAACACGTCCCCGCGCTTCACGCTTTATCTGTATTTCGTGAAAACGTGAGATGTACAACTAAAACTCACGTTTCACGTTCTATCCAAACATATTATAGTCTAGCTCTTCGTCTTTATGCTTTTCATCTGCCAGTTCACAAACACGGTGCAATTCTTTGTACATTTTCTCATCCAAGAGGGGTTCTTCCTCACGCTCTAAAATTTCGATAACGCGCTCGTGAGTGCGCTCTCTAAAAGTTTTGCTACCCTTCTCGTTCCAGTTTTCCCAGTTTTGGCGGTCAATCAGGTCGGGTCGCCAAATTTCTGTTTTGAAGCGGTCAAAGGTGTGGTCGTGATCAAGATAATGTCCGCCAGGACCAACTTCATCCATCACTTTCAGTGCTTTTGTCTCATCATTTACGGGGATACCGCGCATAATGCGCTTGACCATATCAATAATCTCGTTGGAGGCAACCATCATCGCAGGGGAACTGGTCAGACCTTGCTCCAGATAGCCCACATCGTGAATCATATTGCCGCCCGAAAGTGCTGCAGTAGCGATATTGATGGTGGCTTCCATTGCGGCTTGCCCATCAAACATCTTTGAGTCAGAGCAGCCAGCGGTCTCATACATAGGTACGCCCAGCCATTTTGTAATCTGGGTATATGCCGAGCTCAATAATGCCATTTCTGGCGAGCCGTAGCAATAGATGGTTGTCCGCATATCCATATTAGACATCAATCCGCCAATAATCATCGGCGCACCAGGCTTGCGGGCTTGGCTCAAAAAGATACCAAAGAGACTCTCTGTGAGGGCTTGAACAGCTGTTCCCGCCAAAGTAGCGGGGGCAGTTGCGCCCGCCAATGGACAAGGCGTATACACAAAGGGAATTTCGTTATCGCTGGCAAAGAGAATTTTTTGCACAACTTCTTCTGAATGGCTCAAAGGTGAAACCGGCTCAATATAGAGCGTGAAAAGTGGTCCCTTTCGCCATTCTTCTTTGCCGCCTACACGAATATAAGCCATTTCGAGTTGGTCTTTCAGCCCGTCAATATCTACAGCGGTGATATTAATCGGCTTGGTGGTGCCTTCGAGCATAGCCAGATATTGCCAGCGGTCATAAGTGCCTACAGCCTTATCTTGAACGATGCCCAAGGACATGTGGAAATCAAGATTTGGCAAGGCTTGCGCAAGGCGGGCAAAGTTCTTCACATCTTTATAGGTTGCGCGCCGCCGTTCTTGGGTATAGGGGTCAATAGTAAAAGGCGTATCCGACCCTGCACCATAATAGAAGGAATTTTTATAAAGTTCCATCTTATATTTACGGTCAGGTCCTCTCACAACGACTTTGCGGGGCAGGGTAGCCAAAGCCTTATCTATCAACCACGGTGGTATCTTCACCAACGCGCTGTCGCCTGTTTTATCCTCCACGATTGCACCCATGGAATGAGCAAGGTCAATGCCTTCTTGGTCGTAAACACGCACGCCGGTTTCGTAGAGTACGGTTAGGGCAGAAAAGTAAATAGCCTCAATTTCTTCTTCTGTGAGAACTTCAAAGATAGGGCTTGCATTTACTTGGTAATTTGTTTTTTTTCTTTGCATGATTGGTCTCCTGTTTATTTATCTGGAGTAGAAATTTCTTAGTTTTTTAGTAACTGTCACTGCGAGCCGCTTTTCCCGAAGGACATTGGGACGATGTACGAAGCAGTCTTCCTCATTGTCGGGGGGATTGCTTCGGTGATAGTGCTACCTCGCAATGACAAGCCCGTTTTTTGTTGGATGAAAAGCCGGAACGCGCGTGATCTCTAACTTATGTGCCTTCGGTCAACATTTTCTCGGCGTAGACATTTTTCTGCTCACGCCGAGAATCAGCTTGGGTGTAGCATTCAAGCCCAAATCACACCGCTCCGCTTCACTTCGGGTGCAGGCGGTCGTCGCGGCGCATCTCATCATCTTAGAAACATATCCAGTGTTGTTTTACCACCGGGCGGGACAACTACAAACTCATCATCCTTTTTATCCAAAGCCATAGCCACTTCGATTAGGCGGCGAATATAAATATCTGAGCCGCGTATTTCTTCGTAGCGAAAATCCCAGCGTTTGCAGTACTCGGCGACTTCTTGCGCCTGCGGACGATATTTTTCAAGGTCCTGCGCGTTGTGGGCTACAAATACAAGACGTTCATAGTTTTGGTATTGCTGATCCATAATCCAAGTGGCACTTTTTTCACCATATTTTTCGATGAGTTCTTCATACTCTACGAGCGGATTACTGCCAGATTCGAGCCAGCCTTTGGTGAGGTAATAAGAGCCGGGCGTGGCATAGAACTCTGCTATATACTTTTTGTATGAGCCGAGCAAAATGGCAATACAATCGTCCGTGCGGGGGATTAGCAAAGTGTGCTGCCCAGATTTGATGTCTTTTAGCCCGTTGCCGCACATGCCGTAAGCCAGCATCACCAAACTGGGATTTTCGATGCTGTCAATCGCATCTTGAACAGTCCAATTTAGCTTATCGGGGACGCTATGCAAACCATAATCCAGAAAGGTGATTTGCTCTGCCATACCTTCTGGCATAAGCTCTTCTAGCAAACCCTGAAAAACTTTGCAGGCAATGACGACTATGGGAAGTCCGTTTGATGTGGTCATAGTTTTTTCGTGTTGCGTGTTGCGTAAAATCTCTGGCGGCGGTTGAGTAGAATGACAGCATTATCGTCATTCTACTCAACCATAGCGGCTACGTTTCACGTCTCTACGCCGCGCTGACGAGTTGTTTGGCGAGTTCGGCTCCTGAGGGGGCGTTAGAGCCGTAGCCATCAGAGCCAATTGCGTCTGAAAATTCCTTATCAACTGGTGCGCCGCCGACCATTACCTTAACTTGGTCACGCAATCCGGCTTCTTCAAGGGCTTTGATGGTATGTCCCATCGCTCGCATGGTGGTGGTGAGCATGGCAGACATGCCAACAATGGCGGGTTGATGTTCTTTGATGGCTTCAATGAATGTTTCTGGGTCTACGTTAAAACCGAGATTAACGATTTCAAATCCGGCACCTTCGCACATCATACTAACCAGATTCTTACCGATGTCGTGGAGATCGCCTTTGACAGTTCCCATCACGATTTTGCCGAGCATTTCAGCCCCGCTTTCAATCAAAATAGGGCGAAGGATGGTCATGCCAGCCGCCATAGAGTCAGCAGACATCAATACTTCGGGGACAAACATATCGCCACGTTTGAAGCGGACACCAACTTCGTCCATGCCCACGATGAGTCCGTTATCGAGCAATTCTTTTGCGGATAATCCTTTTTTTAGTCCTCGGTTTACTAGCTTTGTGATTTTTTCGGCTTCGCCTTCTAATATGCCGGTTGCTAGTCTTTCATAAATGTCACTCATAATTTTTCTCCTTGAAAACGTGATGCGTGATGCGTGATGCGTGAATTTTAATCTCTCATTTTTACGCTTCATGTTTTACGTTTCACGAAAGTTTTCAGTCTTCTTTTACGCGCTCTTCTGCTTCTGCCAAAACCTTCTTAATAACTTCTTCGGTTTCAGGTTTGATGGGCGTGGGTTTGTGCGTTGCTAAAATTTCGTGAACGCGGGCAACAGTGCGGTCTTTCATGGTTTTCTTGCCATCCTCTTCCCATTCTTCGTAGTTGCGGCGATTGCACAAATTAGGATACCAATACTCGGTTTTATAATGATCTCGAGTATGTTGCTCGCGCAGATAATGTCCGTTGGGACCAACATTATCAATCACTTTTACAGCCAATGTCTCTTCGGTGACTTCGATACCGTGCGTAATTCTGCGAGAATAACCAATTGCTTCATCCATCGCGCATAATTGGAAAACAGAGCCTGTCATCGCACTTTCGGTATAGCCAACATCGTGAGTCATATCCCCGCCAGAGAGGGCAGAGAAGAAGACAGAGAGCGAGCCTTCAATAATGGCTTGTTCATCGAAGGTCTTCGAGTCAGTGCATCCGCCAGTTTGCCAGAGGGGTAAACCAACATAATGTGCCAAGTCGGTTAATCCCGCCATCATTAGCGAGAGTTCGGGCGCGCCATAGGAGAGAATCATTGCACTCATATCCATCACCGAGAATACGCCACCCATAAAGAAAGGCAGGCCGGGTTGAATGGCTTGAGCGATGACCAATCCCATCCAAGATTCAGCCGCGCCCTGTGTGATGATTCCAGCCGCCGTTACAGGCGCAGTGCCACCGGCAATCGGGCAGGGCGTGAAAATGAGCGGGATGCGGTTCGTAGCCGCGAAAATCAATTTATCAAGAGCTTCCCCGGTGCTAATGAGTGGGGATAGCGGCTCGCAATAATGAACATAGTTGGGGCGTTTCTCAAAGGCATCCTGACCGCCTGCTTCGGCAATCGCGATTTCGTGAATACCTGCCGAATCATCTTTGTCGTAAGACCAAGCTACGATGGGTTTGCTGGTGTTGGGGAACATACCTGCAAATTCGTAGAGCGCGCCCAAATCATGGTGAACATCGTCAACGGTTCCCAGCGACTCGCAAAAGTCTATATTGGGGAGCGCGTCTACCATTTTTGCGACATTTGGCACGTCAGATTTCACATAAGGACGGCGATCCATGCTCTCAATATCAATGAAGTTTGGGCAGGTGGGTCCAGGCCCAAAATGCGCTCGTCCGGGTCCGATAATAATATCGTTTTCCGAATTGCCATCTCGAGAGAAAATCGTGAAACTGCGCGGTGCGAGTTCCAGAGATTTTCTCACCAAATAGGAAGGGATACGCACGCGTTTTCCGTCTACCCATGCGCCAGCCTTTTTTAGAATCTCTAAAGATTCTTCATGATGTACTTCCAAACCGGTATATTCCAGCAAGTGAAGTACGCCGCCCAATAGCTCTTCTAATTGATCGTCAGAGAGCATTCGAAAACGGGTTCCTGAATTTACCTTGTAATTGCCTCTCATAGTTTTGAACTCCTAATTCGGATAAGTCGAACTAAAAATCTTTACCACAAAGAACACTATGAAACACGAAGGAAAAACTTTTTTGTTTTTTCTTAGAGAATCTTCGTGTCCTTCGCGTAGCACCCCACATGCATTTGTGGGGTCGTGCTTAATTGTTAATTAACAAAGGACTTCGCCAACTCAGCCGCAGAAGCCGCGTTAGATGCGTAGCCATCGGCGCCAATCTGATCAGAAAAAGTTTGTGTAACTGGCGCACCGCCGATTATTACTTTGACCTTATCGCGCAAGCCCGCTTCTTCCAGAGCTTTGATGGTGTGTTCCATAGAGCGCATGGTGGTCGTGAGCAACGCCGACATACCAATAATATTTGGCTCATATTTTTTCACAGCTTCAACAAAAGCCTCCGGCTCGATATTTTTGCCGATGTCTTCCACTTCAAAGCCCGCGCCTTCGCACATCATACCGACAAGATTTTTACCAATATCATGCAAATCGCCTTTGACGGTACCGATAATCATCTTGCCGGTCATCGATGCGCCAGATTCAGCCAGCAGGGGGCGAATTAAATCCATTGAATTGTGCATAGCCCGTGCCGAGCGCAACACTTCGGGGACAAACATATTCCCGGCTTTGAACTCAACGCCGACATGATCCATGCCAGGCATTAATCCTTTATCTAGAATGTCTTGCGCACTGAAATCTTCATCCAGCGCGTCTTCTGTCAAATCAGCCATGTCGTCAACATTGCCTTCAATAACAGCGGTTGAAAGTTCAGCTAAAATATCACTCATGGGGGTCCTCCAAAATAGAGTTGATTAAAGGTATTGCTTAATGGTTTGATGGAACTTTTGAATATGTTTTCTCATACGTTTCTCGGCTTTTTCCACATCCATAGCTTCAATAGCTTCGAGAATCTCAAGGTGGGCTTCCATATCAATATCGTTAGGCTGGGCATAATTAAGAGCTAAATACCATATCCGCAACGACAAATTATAGTATTGCATCAAGTCTTTTAGCAAAAATTTATTATGAGCAGCTTCAGCCAATAAAGCATGAAAATCACTGTCTAACTTGAGCAATGCTTCTGTGTCTGTGGGGTCGGCATCCTTATATTCCTCAGCAAGGTATCTCAATTGAGCAAGTTCTTTTTTGCTAATGCGTTGGACAGCCAAACGAACAGCCAGCGGTTCAATTTCAACGCGTACTTCAAAAATTTGCGTCAAATCAGTAACCGTGATGTCGGTTACAAACATACCGCGCCGAGGCGTGATGCTAACAAGGTTATCCGCCTCAAGTTGCTTCATCGCTTCGCGGATGGGCGTTCTTCCCAACGCTAATTCACTCATCATATCGGCTTCACTGATAAGAGCACCCGGGCGGAGTTTTGTCGTAACTATTTGCTCTTTGATTTGCCTATAAGCTTTCTCTGCATCTGTTATTTTCATGATCTTTACCTCTAATAGGATGAAAAGCCGAGCCCGCGCGCACCTGCAACCGAAGCGGAGCGGAGCAGTGTGCTTTTAACTTGCTTGCCTTTGGTCAACATTTTCTCTGCGTAGACATTTTTCTGCTCACGCCGCGAATCGGCTTGGGTGCGGCACCCCAGCCCAAATCAAGTGCGTAGCGGTGCCAATCCAATTATTTTCCTTCTTCTTTCTGTCGCGCCCGATATGCTTTGATCCATTTCATGCCATATTCATCGCGTCCCATAGCAAGATCGGCGGCGAGAACGGCGATTCCCACTTGGGCGACAAGGGGATTGGTGATTGGGCAAGTCATCCCGGCGTGGATAGCCATAGCGATGAAAGTGGAGTTGATATGTTTGCGCTCTGGCATACCGAAGGAGATATTGCTAGCACCCATCGTGATATTCACACCAAACTCAGCGACAATTTTCTGAATGGCTTCCATTACAACAAATCCGGCGGTGTGGTCTGCGCCCATAGTCAATGCCAGTGGGTCGATGACTATATCTTCTATAGGAATACCCCGTTTGCCGGCGCGTTCAATGATTTTTCCGGCAACTGCGAGGCGTTCATCGGCTGTGGCTGGGATACCATCATCGTCCATGCACAGGGCAATTAGTGCGGCACCATGTTCTTTAGCAAGGGGCAGCACGGTTTCGAGGGAGCGTTCTTCGCCGTTGACGGAATTGATGAGTGCTTTGCCTTCGTAGAGTTCGAGGGCGACGGCTAGGGCATCAGTATCGGCGGTGTCGATGCACAGCGGAACATCTACAGCTTCCATTACCGTAGAAAGCACCTGCTTCATCAAGGCGATTTCGTCCGCGCCCGGAACACCAGCGTTGACATCCAGAATTTTTGCGCCAGCCGCAACTTGAGACAAGGCATCGGTTCGCACCATGTCAAAATCGCCGTTTTGCAAGGCTTTTAACATCAGCTTCCGCCCAGTGGGGTTGATACGTTCCCCGATAATGACTGTGGGGTTGTTGCGGTTAATTTCCACAGTTTGGGTCTTTGAAGAGACTACGGTAGTAAGATTTTTAGCCATTTTTTTACCTCTTTATATTTTTTTTACAATAGCACAATTAAAATTTTTGCGATACTGAAATTATGGATGGGGGAAAAGCACTTTCTTTAAATATTTCTCTCATGCTCCCCACGCTGTCCCCAGCATGGGATATCCCAACATTTCGCCGCTGGGGACAGCGGCTAGAGCAGGGAAGGATAGTGCTGGTTGAGTAGAATGACAGCACTTCCGTCATTCATATCGAAACCAAACGGCTTGCTAAAAGCAGTATTCCTCATAAATCCGCTCCGGTTTACCATAAGGGTATGTTATTGATACACTACCGTACGAAAATGCTGTGCTTTCGCTGCTCAACCAACAATGTAACAATTTTACAAATGTAATAGTTATTTAATTCTCATTCCTTAACACAAAAAGGAGAGAGTATTTCTGCTCTCTCCTCGGAGGGACAGTACTTTTACAAAGACATAAGGTCTGGCTTATTAGTCGGTTAATTGAGTAGTTAGATAGTTGAGTAGTTGGGTAGTAAATTGCGCTACTAACTACCAAACTAAGAAACTAACGAACTATCAAACTCTCTAACTAAATTACAGTTGCGGGACAGCGCCGGAATTCTCAAATTTTAATAAGGCACCGGACTTCACTCTATAATAGAGAAGGTCTTTGTGATATATTGATAATATATCAAAGAAATTAAGGCTTGTCAAATTTCTGTGTTTTTTACTCGTTCATCCGTTCTTCAACATAATTCTCAAGTTGGCGAGCAATTGTTTTGTCAAGTGACGGGTCTTCATGCTTGGCAAGCAAATCCTGCCAGCGTTTACGGGCGCGGGCAGTGGTTTTTTGGGGGGCGTCTAGCCAGAATGCCTCCAACCCACTGCGATCAGAGAGATTGGGCTGCCAAAATTCGGTACGGCAGCGTTTGAGCGTTTCTGGTTCGCCTAGATAGTGTCCATCGCGCCCGACTTTGGCAATGATCTCATAAGCCAATGTTTCGGCGGTCACTTCAATCCCTTTTTTATAGTGTCTCATCATGCCACAAAGCTCATCATCCATCACAAATTTCTCATAGGAAAATGCCAAATAGGAACTGAGGATGCCAGCCGAGTGCAAGACAAAATCAATGCCTCTATTGAGAGTGGTCAGCAAGCTAAACATCGATTCGTAGCCCGCTTGCGCGTCAAGAACGCTGGAATCTGTCAATGCACCGCCACCGCGAGATGGTAATCCGTAAAATCGTGCCAATTGTGCGTGTGCGCTGATGACGAGTGATAATTCTGGTCCGCCAATTGCTAATGCGCCTGTTCGCATGTCTACGTTGGTAGAGGTCGAGCCGTAGATTGCAGGCGTGCCAGCATTGATGAGTTGAGTTAGCACAATTCCGGCAAGTTGCTCGGCATTTTGTAATGCCATCACACCTGCCAAAGTGATGGGTCCGGTGGAGCCAGCCATAATCAACGCGGCTATAATCACAGGCTGCCCTGCACGGGCGTAGGCGAGTAATGCTTCGAGCATTTCGGTGCCAAATCCCATAGGGCTGAGGGAGTTAATTAGCCCTATGGTGACAGGCTTGTCTAAAACGCCGCCAAAGAGAATTTCAGCCATTTCCATTGTGTGCTGAGACCCTGCCGCTCCTTCGGCACTACCGATGAAAGGCTTATCGGAGTGCAACATATTGGCGTAGAGCATTTGAATATGAGCACTTTCGCTGGGAATGTCTTGCGGCTCAACCATTAAGTGCCCGCTCATATCTTGGTTGGGGAGAGCATGCGCCAACTTTGCCAAGTTGTGATAGTCTTCGAGAGTTGGCGTTCGCTTTCCGGTCTCAGAATCTACCAAAAAAGGTGCGCCGTATCCCGGGGCAAAAACTGGTCTTCCGCCACCTATTTTGATATTTCTCTGCGGATTGCGGGCGTGAATCGTAAACTGCGCCGGAACAGATTTAATTGCCTGCATAACCTGCTCTTCGGTCATATAAACCGTTTGCCCTTCGGTTTTGAATCCGTGTTCCTGAAATATGCTAATGGCATTTTCTTCGGGAAACTCTATGCCAATATTTTTTAGCAATTTCATGCTGGTGTCGTGGATTTTTTGAACGTCTTCGGAGGAGAGGAATTCTATCCAGTTTTTTAACATTATATGCTCCATGTTCTTTCTAAAGAGTGTTCCCTGTTCACGCCAGAGAGATGGGGGGTGGCGGCACGCAAGTTTGGGTCATGCGCGTCCCAATTCTCTTATCCTATTTTCTTTGAACCTTACTCTTGATCCAATCGTAAAAACCTGCAAGTCCACCGGGATAATAAATCATAATTACGATCATTAGCACGCCGTATATAACCAAGTGCAATCCCGGTAGATCGCTGAAGTTTGTGCGTAGTAATTCGATGAGGAACACAAAGGGGAAAGCTACTGCGATGCCACCCCAAAGACTGCCGCGTCCACCAATATAGGCTATTGCCAAAATCTCAACAGTCTTGGATGTGTGCATGAGGGTTGAGGGGGTTAGCGAGCCAAAATAGTGAGCATAGAAACCGCCTAAAAAGCCGGCGAAGAAGGCAGATAGCGTGAAGTTGAAAACCAGATAGCGGATGGGGTTGATGCCTGAAGCGCGGGCGGCATCTAAGTTTTGCCCAATGGCTTTGAAGGCGAGACCATAATGGGAGCGAGTAACCAATTTTAGGGTAATGTAAATCCCTATCATCATGGTAAAGATAATGTAAAAATAAGGTAAGTTATTGGTGGTTTCGAGAAATTTTCGTGGGTTCATGCCCAAGGGACCACGTGTAAGGGCTGTCCAGTTGTTGACCAATCCCATCAATGCAATACCTAGAAACCAAGCCATCACGGCGGCAAAGATGCCACGCAGGCGCAATGTCAGGATGCCTAAGGCGAAGCCAACCAGCCCGGCTACTATGGCTCCCAACCAGATAGTAATCCAAGGATTTAGACCGGGTGCTACGGCGATAAAAGGTGTTGTGTTCGCAAAAATGCCGGAAGCATAAGCACCCACCCCTAACAGGGCGGCGAAGCCAAAGTTGACAATGTTGATATAGCCCGATGTAAAGTCAAATGCGATAGATTGTGCTGCCAGAAATGCACCCATAATCATCCAACGGACGATATACTCCTGCTGAAAATATGGGGTGGTGGTGGGTAAGACGGCAATAATAATCAGTAGGGCTAATCCCAGAGGATTAAAGCCAAGTTTGTTGATAAATTCTACAAATTTATTCCAGCTATTTGATTGTTCTTGTGCTACTTTACCTGAATTCATCTCTATATTTCTCCTGATTCGGATAAACCGAGATTCAAAATATTTAAACACGAAGTTCACGAAGATTCTCTAAGGGGAAAAACGAAAACCAAAGTTTTTTCTTTGAGTCCCTTTGAGACCTTTGTGTTTAGATTTTTACTGTTCCTGAACACCTTTAACTTCACTGCCAAAAATTCCTGAGGGAGCTATTAGCAAGACCAAAATCATGACTACGGTGGGGAGAACGGTTGTCCACGAAACGGCAACAAATAGTTGCGTGGCTGTTTGCAATAAGGCAACGATGAAACCACCAATAATGGCTCCAACTACATTTCCAAGTCCAGCCATCATAACCACATACCAAGCATAGTACAGGGGCGTTCCCCCCACTGTGGGGTAGGCTTGAAATAGGAAGAGCAAGGATGCGCCTGAGATGGAAGCCATGGCGGTTGCTAGGGAAAATGTCAGCGTTTGTATAAAATTAAGGTTAATCCCGACAAGTTGTGCTCCAGTTTCATCTTGGGATACCGCTCGAATTGCCCGTCCTACACGCGTGCGACGCAAAAAGAACCAGAGCGCACCAATTGTGACCATAGAGATAGCAAAGGCAATCAGCCTATCTACGGACATATAAGCCCCGCCAATCTCGACAGCTTTTACATCCCAATAACGAGAGATACCGCGAAAATTTGGACCTAAGACGAGATTTGCTCCGTTTGAAAGTACGAAGGATATACCCACTGTCAACAGAAACGCGTTCATTATCCAGTCTTTTTTCGTTCTACGTCGTAATGGTGCAAAAATGAGTTGCTCAATAATAATCCCTAGAATTGCCCCCGCTACGCCAGCCGTTAGAATAGCCCCTAGGGGAGCTATCGCACTGAGAAATTTATTAGGATTTGTGTATAAATACTCTTGCATAGGCGTAAATGTAAAATAGGCTACATAAGCACCAATCATAAAAGATTCACCGTGAGCAAAGTGTGGGATATTCATAACGCCGAAAACGAGAGCCAATCCAACAGCCAATAAAGCCCACATACCACCCGTAATAATGGTATTGAAAATTTGAGCGTTTCCGCCTTCGATATAAATGGCAACGAAGAGGATTAGTGAAAAAATGCTTATAACAACAATGGGCAGATTATCTTTAATACGAGACATCAAAGGTCTTGCGCTCGAATTTTTTGCCATGGGGTTCTCCTTATCTAAACTCGTTGGTGGTATTTACGTTTTGTACACGGATTGTACGGATTATGCGGAGAAAAACTTTTTTGTGTTTCTTCGCGTGACTTCGCGTAGCACCCCACCCGTATTTGTGAGGTTGATGATTCTCTCTAAATGCCCAAATAAGCATTTCTAACGTGTTTATTTGCCTTAATTTCTTTGCTTGGACCTTCCATCACAATTTTGCCTTGCTCAAGAACATAAGCTCGATCGCTAAAACTCAGAGTCGCGTTTACATTTTGCTCCACAAGCAAAACAGTTACCCCCCTCTCACGCAACTGTATCAATGCGCTAAAAACATCCTGAGTTAGATTAGGTTGCAACCCAAGAGAGGGTTCATCTACCAACATCAATTGTGGTTTAGACATCATGCCGCGCGCTATGGCTAACATTTTGCGCTCGCCGCCGCTCATAGTACCTGCCAGTTGATCTTTTCTTTCTTCCAAACGGGGGAAAAGCTCAAAAATATAAGCCAATGTTTCAAGTTGAACTTCTTTATCGCGAATAGCATACGCACCCAAAATCAGGTTTTCTCGAACAGACATTCCAGTAAAAAGATTAAGCTTTTCCGAAACATAGCTGATGCCCATCTGACTAATTAAATGAGTAGGCTTATCGTTAATCACCTTCTCGTTGAAAAGAATTTCTCCAGATTTTAGCTTAATTAACCCAGCAATAGTACGAAGCGTGGTTGATTTTCCAGCACCATTGGGACCTATCAGCGCGACAAGTTCACCCTCGTCTACACGGAAAGAAACATCCCATAAGACTTGGAGAAAGTCGTAACCAGCATTAATGTTTTTAAGTTCAAGCATTCTCTGCCTCCTCTTCTCCCAAGTAGGCTTTAATCACTTCGGGATTATTCAAAACTTCGTCTGGTGTTCCCTCAGCTATTGTAGTGCCGTATTCGATGACCATAACGGTATCGCAAATCCCCTTAATCACACGCATAATATGTTCAACGGCAATAATGCTTATGCCTTGATCTCTAATTTTCAAA
This sequence comes from Anaerolineae bacterium, assembly GCA_018648685.1. Classification (GTDB taxonomy): domain Bacteria; phylum Chloroflexota; class Anaerolineae; order Anaerolineales; family Villigracilaceae; genus Desulfolinea. Next base: position 2,715 of record JABGQT010000131.1, on the reverse strand, counting down.
ATTAGAGACATAATTGTGTCCAATTCCCCCGGAGTTAGCCCTGATGCCAATTCATCCAAAAGAAGCAACTTCGGTTTGCAGGCAAGTGCTCTCGCTAAGTCTATGCTTTTAAGTTGAACAGCATTTAAGCGATCAGCCGGTGTGTCAATGGGCAAATTAAAATCAACAAATTTTAGAATTTCTCTAGCGCGCTCATCTGCTGGCATAGGGTCTTTATCAACTGAACCAAAAATAACGCCCACCTTAACATTTTCTAAAACGGTTAATTGCGGAAAAGGACGAGGAATCTGAAAAGTTCTAGCCATCCCCTTATGGCACATTATTTCTGCCGATAAACCGGTAGTCTCTTCCCCATTAAAATAAACCACACCTTCTGTAGGCGGAAATCTCCCCACAATAGAATTTATAAAAGTGCTTTTCCCCGCGCCGTTGGGACCAATCAAACCATAAACCTGACCCTCCTCAACTTGCATAGAAACCTGATTGACAGCCGTCAAGCCACCAAACCTCTTGGTAACTTTCTTTGTATCAAGTATTAGCATATTTTTACCTCACTGAAAAAACAACTGTTTTTGGGGAGAAGCGGATACCTCAACATTGTTGCATCAAATTAACACCGTGCCATCTTCAACATCTTTCTGCCCCCTAATATCCCCGCTTCGCACGTGAATTTAGGCTTGCTACGCGCTGTGGACACATTGTACTGTAAACAACCTAGCGATTTGAAACCTGACAGGTCTTGATAGACCTGTCAGGTTTTGTAAAACACTCAAACTTAAGGAACTTGGAGTTCCTGAACAGCACCCTCAATTGGGAAGATCGGTTTGCCTAAGCATTTGCCGCCTTCAAAGGAATACTGCAAAACAGGGAATGTGTAGAAGCCAGGCCCAACAACAGGGTCAGGAGTAGTTTCTGGTGTGTATTTATACTCAACCATAACCAAGCCATCGGTCATAGACCATTCACCAGTCCAAACTTTTTCTTCAACAAATTGTTGGATCAATTCGCTTGAAAGTTCACCATGCTCATCATAAACAGCTTGAGCAATTTCCATGAACATCTTGGTGCCGTCATGAGCCAGACCAGCCGAGGATGTACTGGGAGCCAAATCGTAGCGTGATTCAAATTCTTCGGCAAAAGCAAAGCCAGCATCGCTAGACCAACCAGCAATCTGATCAATAACATTGGTGGCGGAATCACCAGTTAGGGAGCAGAAATCAACCCAACCAAGACCATCAGCAATGATCAGACTCTCCAAACCGACCTCATCAGCTTGCTTGATTAAAGCGGTGATCGATGGGGGAGCCGTACTTGTACCAGCAATAACAGCCGGATTGAGATCTTTGAGCTTGTTGAGGAATGGGTAAAACTCTGTTTGCTCAAGCGGGAAATACTCTTCAGATACAACTTCCCAGCCGGCTGCTTCAAAGAGTTCAATTACGCCAGCACCAAAACTGCGACCCCAGTCAGTGTCTTCACCATATATGGCGACTGTTTTTGCTTCGGGGGTGTATACGCCTTGCTCAATATAATACTCCAAGGCATCAACATATTTAGTGCCCAATTTTGCGGGTGTGGGCCAACCTTTCATGCTCCAATATCCATATTTCTCAGTATCAGAGGCAAAAGTCTCATTGACTTTTTCGGTAGCACCAAAACCAAAAATATGTGGAATCTGATGCTTAGCAGTAACTTCCATCACAGCCACAGCAACAGAACTATGCCAGTTAAGTGCGCCAGCTTGAATGCCATCTTGTACAACTGCTTGCTCATAAGCCTGAGAAGCCTTGGCAGGATCAGATTGGGAATCAACCCAAACAGGCTCAATTGTATAAGGACCGATTTGGTAATCATACGCTTCCAAGGCGATGGTAGCACCACCTTTGAATTGTGCGCCAGTCTGAGCACTAGGACCACTATAAGGACCCATAAGACCCAATTTGAAGGTCATATCTTCGGCGGCAGGCTCTTCGGCAACAGCTTCTTCGGCGGCAGGCTCTTCGGCAACAGCTTCTTCAGCAGCAGGTTCTTCAGAAACTGCTTCGGGTGTGCACGCGCCTAGCACCAAAGACAGAGACAACAGAATCGTTAAAATTAAGAATAGGTTGGATCGTTTGAAATTCATTCTTTACTCCTTCTAGATAGTGTTTTATAAAACATAGCTGGGAAATACCGTGCACTTTGTGTTTTTTTGACTGCACCTCCTTTGGAAATTTAAAAATACGGTTATCCTGATTTGCTAAAACGCTGGAAAACTTTGGCGAATAAATTTGCAAATCGCGAAAAAGCACTTGAAAAACTCATATAAGATTATGAGCAACGGAAGTGCGTTTTTAACAGAAAAAAGGAAAAAGCAATGCTGCTCTTTCCTCGAAGGGGCAGTTCTTTTACAAAGACAATTGGTCTGGCTTATTAGTTGGATAGTTCTGGGTAGTTGGGTAGAAAATTACCTCGCTAACTACCCAACTAACGAACTACTAAACTATCAAACTAACTCACAGTTGCGGGACAGCGCCGGAATTCTCAAATTGAGTCACCGGACTTCACAGGCAAGAAAAAATAAATATCGTTACGTATTGCCTGTTCCCTCTATAGCTATAAGAGGAGGTCTTTATTTTATTCTGTGTTTAGCAAATAAAAAATCTGGAGGGCATTAGTACCTTTGTTGTATATCTGTAATATATCAGAGGAGTTCTAGCTTGTCAAACAAAACAC
>JABGQT010000012.1 GCA_018648685.1 Anaerolineae bacterium | reverse complement strand
TTTATCGCATCACGAATACGCTTGACTTCACGAAAATAATATTTTTTCTCGCCAACACCTAAATAAAACTCCACCCCGCCAACACCAAAGGCATCTACTTTGCCATCGTATTCCTTATAAGCCTGAATGACTTTTTCCAGATCGGCGTTATAACCAATACGCGAAATCTCAAACTTTTCTCCGAGAAACTCATGCACAGTCGTATGATCTCGAGATGATGACCCCATGCTGATGGATAAGATTTTTTTCATAGCAGACTCCTTTTTAGATGGGTACACTAAAAATATGTAGAAAGGGCTGCTTTCGTTTCTCCCTCACCCTGACCTTCGCTATGCTCAGGTCGTCCCTCTCCCAAAATGGGAGAGGGGAATCCCCTTCCCCGTTTATCGGGGAAGGGTTAGGGATGAGGGCAGTTAAACAACGCCTCTCAATTCTTAACCCATTTATGGTGTAGACGTTTCCTCTATACTAAGCGGACCCTCCCATCCTAGCACAATTGCGAAGCGTTTCAAATCATAATCCCAACTGATCGGTCTGCGTTGCAAATAAAAAAGATTGCCTGGTCCCTGCGAATCGGTATGACCCAATCCCGCCGCCGATTCATATTCAGCGATATGAATTTGTTGCCCGGCCTTTTCCGTGATCGTGCCAAAAGGATAAGCAAAAGATGTAACAGGAAAGCCCAAAGCCTCTTCCAGCACATCTCGCGACAAAACAACTTCCCTATAAGAAGCCTCTACAGTTATTTTTGACAAATCCGCGTGGCTGTGGCTGTGGCTGCCAATTTCCCATCCCGCCTCCGCCATTTCTTTCAATTCATCTACACCAACCAAATCTTTATCCCCTAAACCTCCGCTAATGATATAAAAAACGCCAGGGAAATCATATTCTTGCATGATCGGGAAAGCTGTTTCGTATATATCCATCCGGCCATCATCAAAAGAAATGACTACCGGCTTCTGTGGCAACGCCGCGCCCTCCTCGATCGCCTTTACCAGCAACGAAAGCGGGATAGGCGTATACCCCCACTCATCCAGCGCTTTCATTTGTGACGCAAAATTTTCAGGATGAATATAGTATTGGCTCTCGATGGGGGAAATCGCAACGTGATGATAAAGCAGGATCGTGCAGTGGACGATTCCCGGTCCGCGCCTGACCCAAACTTGCGTGGGCGTGGATGCAGGAGTCGCGGTCTTCAACTTGGTTGGCGTTAAACTCGGCTCGGGCGTTTCGGTGGCAGGCTCCAGCGTTTTCGAGGGGATAGGTGTGGGAACAGCTTGCGGCGTTGCGCAGCTTACAAGAAAAAAAAGAAAAAGGAATAAAGACGAATATCTCATTAGGGGGGCGTAAGTCCCCTCTCCCTGAGGGAGAGGGTTAGGGTGAGGGCTGATTCATTTCCCAGATCATGCGTAAACCATCGAGCGTTAGCCAAGGCGCGATAATATCAATAGCCTCTGTTTCTTTAGCAATGCTTTTCGCCAAACCGCCCGTTGCGACCACCTTCATATCATCCCCTAATTCTGCTCGAAAACGGGATACCATCCCTTCGACCATGCTGACATAACCAAAAAGTAGTCCTGATTGCATCGCATGAACCGTATTTTTCCCGATCACTGAGGGAGGGCGAGCTAAATCTACAGGCGGGAGTTTTGCGGCGTGCTCAAAAAGTGCGCTCGCTGCGAGATTAACACCTGCTGTAATGGCTCCGCCAAGATATTCACCTTTGGCGTTTACTGCGTTAAAAGTCGTTGCTGTCCCAAAATCGATCACGCAAGCGGGGCCGCCATAAAGCTGATGTACGGCAACTGCATCCGCAACGCGATCTGCGCCGACAGCGCTCGGGTTTTCGTAAAGGATGCGTACGCCAGTCTTAATGCCTACATCCACAACGAGGGGATCGATCTTCAGGTACTCTTTGCAGGCTTGCTCTACATGCCGAGTGAGATGTGGAACAACGGAAGCAAGACAAATTCCGGTTAAACATCCGGCTTCACATCCCGCCTGCCGAAGCACGCCCAAAAGCTGAAGCCCATATTCGTCTGGCATCCGCTTATGGTCAGTCGCTAAACGCCAGTGGGATTTTAGAGTCTCGCCTTCGTAAAGACCGAGGGTTAGATTGGTGTTGCCAATATCAATGGTTAGGAGCATGGAGTTAGGGGTTAGTTGATTAGGGAATAGGAATAAGTATTTAGATTTTACCATTCTCCTCTTTCGTGACAGGAAGAAAAAAAGAGCCTGCGAAACAGACTCTTTTTTTGGGACTCGTTTTCCGGGCACTTAGAGCCAAAGCCCTAAAATAACGCCCATAACCATAAGACCGACAAGATAGATGCCAGCGTTTACTGCCCAGAGCTTCAGTGACCGACCTTCAAAAGCATGATTTGCCGCAAAGGAAAATCCATTAAAGCCCAACCACATAAAAAATCCCATCGTTATTCCTGCTGAAAACCCTGAAGCATTAGTCCAAGCCATGACGTTAGCCAAGAAGAAAGCCATGAGCAATGAGTTCACAAAGGCGATGATATAGTCCGTGGGGCGTTGATTCTCGTTTGCCCACTCTCTTGTTTTGCCAATTCCCTCAAGCCAAGGCTTCGCCAGAACACCATACCAGGTTGCACCGATCATCATATTTGCTACAGCAGAAACAAGAATAGCAAGCCAATTAACATTCAATGAAAGCATTTTTGACCTCCTTTTGATCAAAATATCTGTTTTTTGCTTCTTTTTACCTAAAAAGACCTAATATATCGCATTATACACTATAAAAAAAAGAGCCTGGAAATATGCAGGCTCCCATAGTTGTTTGAAGTATCTTAGCCGAACTGGAGCAATTTATCCTGACCGCTGGCTCGGAAATTAATATTATCGACGCTGGTGAGTTTTTTCAGTTCTTCCTGAATTAGAGTCTCATCGCCGCCACGTTCTTTAACATCAACATATCCGTATCCGTTTTCTTCGTAATTGATCACGATCGAGGCTATATAGCTGCCAGCATTCGTAACTGCCTGAACAAAGGGAGCCAACTGCCCTTGCTGATCTGGCATACGCGCTTCGATATGGGTACCAGCTTGTCCGCCACCCGTAATCTCTACAAAGGTTTTGAAAATATCTGTATCAGTGATGATGCCCACGAGCTTTTCATCTTGCATGACAGGTAAGCAATTAATCTTGTTTTCCAACATGAAATTGGCTGCATTGGTGATGCTGCAATTTTCATCTACAGCGTAAACAGGGGCATTCATGATCTTCTTCATGGTGACTTTTTCAAGCAGGGAAACAATTTCGTATGCACTCAAGGTGGTTACGGGAGATGGTTCCGCTTTGAGCATGTCACCACGAGTGACAATACCCATCAATTTGCCTTGTTTATTGACAATAGGCAAGCTCTTGATCTGGTTTTGCTGCATTAGTCGCAAAGCTTCGTTATAGTTGGTTTCGGGGAAAGCCGTAATTGGACTGGGGGACATTCTGTTTTTTACGCGCATTTTGTAGGTTGCTCCTTTTTTATAAAATCTCTTTTCTACATCACTAGCCATAATCTGCCACTGACCGCGATATTTGTTCCCTACTTTCTGTGCGGTAAGTTGACCATCCGCCACCATTTGGCGAATGCGAGCGGTGCTGACTGCCAAACGATCGGCAGCTTCTTGTGTAGTGATCCATTTTGGGGTAGCAGTCATTTTGCATATCCTTATGCTAGCGCAACTTTTCTTTATTGTACGACTTTCGCTAGCGTAAGTCAAGTCTTTTTTGCGCTTTATCCAAAACTTCTCTACCGTACATTAACAGAATCAGTTTCTAGCTGAAATAGAAAAACGGGGTC
>JABGQT010000072.1 GCA_018648685.1 Anaerolineae bacterium | reverse complement strand
CTACCAATGCCATCCCAAAGCCAGCTACACTATTGACAAAAGTGCCTGCAAAAATAATAAGACCGATAAGTAGAAAATCTTCCATGATGCTCCTGGCTTTTTGTGCGAAGTTAGTCTTATATTATATTGCGGTCTTTGCTATAGAGCGAGAGAGTGGCTTTCCATACTAAACTCTAGCTTGGGTTTTTGTTCGAATAGTCTGTCTTATTCAGTTTAGTGTGAATGAACACGCTAAACTGCTGGGGCAGCAAGGCATAGCAGAATGTGGATTACACACTGATGTGTTTATAAAGATGGCTTTATAGGGGATGATTTTAGTTGGGATAGATGCGAGAGGATTTAACTTGGTATTTGTGCCGGTGCTTTTCAGTCTAGATGAAGCACTATGTTACACACGCTCCTGTAACCAAAAGCATTCTTAGATATTCATGTTTTTTAAGACATGAATGCGATAGAAACTGGAAAAGGATGACCACCAAGAAAAAATATAGCGTTTAATTTATATATCAGAGATCTAGAAAAAAACATCCACCCTCCGAGATTAGATAGCAATGCAATAACAATTCCAAAACTCACAAAGGCACTTTTGATGAAATAAAAAACAGAATTGAAATGATAGTAAATAGCCAGACAATCATAACGATTTGTTTTCTGCTTAAATCACCACCAACTAGAAATAAGAATAAGATGTTGCTAGATACTATCCAGAAAAAGAAACCGCCCAAGATAGCTCCTAAATTATCTTTTAGAATTTTCATATAACACTCCCTATTTCTTCAGTGTAAGTATTCCTAGGTGCAATGCTCTACACAGGAGGAAGGACGGCAAAAAATGTTGTAAGTCCTATTGATTTCCCAATAATATTTCTAGCAAAAAAGTTGGACTTTCTTTAATTAGTCTACCACTTGCTTCATCTGAATTTGTGAAAATAACAAAACCAATATTAAGTTCAGGCATAAATCCGATAACGCTAAGATAATTATCAAAAGATCCTTCATGCGATATAAGCTCGACACCCTGATATTCTTTGATTTCCCAACCCATGCCATAATTTTCCAGATCGGGTTTCCAGGTTTCAGTGAGATTTTTCTCTGAAACTACGCGCGTTCCGTTTGGTGCCAGGCCGTAATTAAGTTGGGTGCTGAGATATAGTGCCATTTCATTCACATTGACCTTGAGCGTCCCCGAGGGGGCTAAAGGATCACCGTCGAAATCTTCAGATTCGGCTTCTACAGGAGAACCGCTCCCGTCCAAAACATAGGACTTCCCGTAATTGGGATTATTTTCTAGTTCGCCAACACGAATGGTTGCACTCTTCATCCCGATCGGATCAAGAACTTTTTCCTTCAGAAGGCGAGCGTAGCCATCATAGAAATCGTCGTATTCTCCGTCGTTGGCTAAGACACCCAAATAGCCTGCTATCGAAGCTGAGATATTACTATAGCTGAACTCTTCACCCGGCATTGCAAATAAGGGCGTATCGGCAACGAAATTAAAAAGATCATCAGCTTCTGCATTATCAATATCAAAAGAATCTTCCGCATCATCGGGAATGCCACTTTGCATACTTAAGAAATGACGCATTGTGACATTTTCTGTTGCATCAGAATCTGAAAGCTCAAACTCGGGGTAAATTTCAACAACGGGTGTATCCCAGTCAAATAATCCATCATCAATCAATGTGGCGATCATCATCGCAGTCATGGACTTGTTAGTCGAGCCAATATGAAAGAGGGTTTCAGGGGTGACAGGCAGAGCATTCTCTATATCTTGCAAACCAAAACTTTGCATAAAGACTGTTTCATTACCTTCCACGATAGCTACAGCTACACCAGGAATGTTTTCCTCCTCTATCATCTCCTCGACAAAATCAGCATAATCGTTGAATTGGCTTTCATCGTTTTGAGAAAGATCTTCGCTTTCAGCTTCGGGAGCAAATTCAATATCAGCTTCAGTGTCAAAATCAACATTGGATGATCCACATGCAATCAAGAGAATGGATACCAATAAAGATATGCCTATAATTTTTAGTCCCTTTTTCATAAATCTACTTCCTATATAGTCAGGTTATTTAAGAGTAATACATCGATTTATTCTACTATGCTTACCTTATATGTAAATATGGAAATTGACTTGACAAGAAAGTCCGTGCTAAACTCTATTATATTTCTTTCGCCAAAAGAAAAGAGGAGCGTATAAATGAAAAAACTTCGTGGACTTAATCACCGTGAAATTCAGCTTGATCTGGACCTTTATCGAGTAGATGTGCCTATCCCCGGGTTGGCAGATGTCTCCTTGAGCGTGATCGATATTCATCCTGATGGGGCGGAGAAAACAATCCTTTTCCTGCATGGGTTTGCAGGTTGCGCTGAAACCTGGGAATATCAGATTAATCATTTCGCGCTCGAATATCGCGTCATTGTCCCAGATTTGCGCGGACATGGTCAGAGCGATGCCCCTTTTTCTGAATATACGATGGAGGAATTGGTCAGCGACATCAACGCCGTTGCCGATTCGCTGAATCTGCCCGAAAAATTTATTCTTGTTGGACATTCCTTCGGCGGATCGATCTGTATTGAATATGCTGCCGCCCATCCAGAGCGTCTTGAAAAATTAGTTTTGATCGCTACCGCGGGCGAATATCCGCTGCCAAAGAGCGCTTCTTTGCTTTCCAAAGTTCCTGTCTCTGTTATTCGCCCCTTCTGGAAATATCGCCCGCGCTGGAACGCAGAAGTCCACGTTTTAAAGCGGATGATGCTCAACAATATGGGGCAATGGAACGCTTGGGACAAGTTGCCTGAAATCACCACAGAGACGACGGTATTAACGGGTCAATTTGACAGCTACTTCCCACGCTGGGCATTTGACCGGGTCAGCGAAGGGATCGCTAACGCAGATATTATTGATGTCGGCGCATCGAAACACAAGGTGCAATTGGAACGACATCAAGCTGTTAACCGTGCCATTGAGCGCTTTGTCCATCAAGGTGGAAAAGGAAAAGGTTCCTGGCGTGAACAAGGAAGGCGCACAGACCTTGCTGTGCAACGACCATGGCTAAAAAGTTATGGGAAATATACGCCCATTACCTGCCCTATCCCCAAACAACCATTACATAAATTCCTGGAAGCCGCCGCAGACCGCATCCCCAAACGGATTGCGACCATTTTTTATGGTTCAACCCTGAGCTATCAACAACTGGATCGGCGGGCGAATCAATTTGCTCACGCCCTGCACGGTCTCGGTGTTCGCCCCGGGGATCGGGTGATGATCGTGATGCCCAATATGCCCCAGATGATCATTGCCTATTATGCAACGCTCAAGATCGGGGGCGTGGTCGTGCTTCCCAACCCTGATGCGAAGGCAGCGCAGATCGTTGAACAGGTCGAAGAAACTTCTGCCAAGGTGCTTGTCACGCTGAAAGATTTTGCGGGCTTAGCGAATAAAGTCCAGGAGAAGAACGATGTCAAAATCGTTCTCGCAAATATCCGTGATGTGGTTTCCGGGCGAATCTATAAAGCATTGCTCGGACGCTGGCACGCCGCTGGCTTTGGCGAAGAAGAAACTCCCTGGGTGGATGAAGGGCAGACAATGGAAAGCCTTATGCTTGATGCACCCAAAACACGCCCTGAAATTGAAGTGGATAGCGATGCAATGGCAAATATCCTCTTCACCAGCGGCACAACCGATGAGCCAAAAGGCGTTTGCCTGACACACGAGAATTTGGTTGCTAATTCGCTTCAAACCCGCCACTGGATCCCGGATGTGAAATATGGACGGGAAGTTTTTCTCTCCGTTTTACCACTCACTCACAGCTATGGCATGACAACGGCGATGAATATCCCAATCGTGATCGGGGCAACTATCGTCCTCTTGCCCGTCTTTGAAATTCAGCAAGTGCTCGATCATATTAAAGAATATAAGCCGAGCGTTTTCCCCGGCGTACCCTCCATTTATGCCGCGATCAATCACGCACCAAATGTCCGTGAATATGGTCTCAACTCGATCAAAGCCTGCATTAGCGGTGCGGCTCCGTTACCTGTCGAAGTGCAGGAGGCTTTCCAGAAGCTCACGCGCGGCAGATTGGTCGAGGGCTATGGTCTGACTGAAGCTGCGCCCGTTACGCACGCAAATCCGTTGCGGGGAGATGCCAGAACCGGCTCCATCGGCATCCCGATCCCGAATACCGATGCTAAAATTGTAGACCTTGTTAAGGGCAAGGATTTGCCTCCGGGGCAGATTGGGGAGTTACTTGTTCGGGGTCCGCAGGTGATGACGGGGTATTGGCAAGCCGAGGGCAAGAGCGATCCGAATACATCCTTCACCGATGGTTGGTTGCATACGGGCGATGTCGCTGTAATGGATGCGGACGGATTCTTTAAGATCATCAGCCGTAAACGTGATACGATCATGGCTGGCGAATTTAGCGTTTATCCGCGCGACATCGAAGAAGTTCTGTATGAAAACTCGAAAGTGCTCGAAGTTGCGGTGGTTGGCGTGACGCGCAAGGGCTGGCTCGGCTCAAAGGTGAAAGCTTTTGTGGTGCCGCGCCCGGGCACAACGCTCTCGGAAGAAGAATTGATGGAGCTTTGCCGCAAACGCCTTGATGAATATGCTGTTCCCTGGGAAATTGAATTCAGGGAGACTTTGCCGAAATCTTTTGTTGGCAAAGTTTTAAGAAGAATGCTTGTGGAAGAATAAATTTGATGGATAAAGTTTTTTTAGTGCGTGCTGCTGTTGCAACGGGCATAACAGTTTTCGTTTTATTTGGCATTATTTTGTGGTTGAAACCCGAATGGCTAATTGCCCATTTACGTAAGCAATCGCCCCAGGTGCTCTACTCCGTCGAAACGGACGAAAAAGTTGTTGCCCTAACCATTGACGATGGCCCCGACCCTTGCGGCTCTCCAGCAATTTTAGATGTGTTGGATGAACACGATGCGCATGCTACATTTTTTTTGATCTCAGAACATATCCCGGGGAACGAAGTCTTTGTTGAGCGGATGATTGCCGAGGGGCACGAGTTGGGCAATCATCTTACAGCTGACGAGCCGAGTATCGCATTAAGTAATGATGAATTTGAGCGAGAGTTATTAGAAGCAGACCTTGCTCTCACTGAGTATGTTGACGACGTAAAATGGATGCGTCCCGGCTCAGGCTGGTATAACGATGAGATGCTCGCGACTATCAAAAAACATGATTATCAATGCGCGCTGGGCAATGTTTACCCCTATGACCCACAGATCAGTATTTATTGGTTTTCTGCCTATTACGTTCTAGGGAATATAAAGCCCGGCTCTGTGATCGTTTTGCACGACTATAATCGTCGCGGCGGACGCACAACGAAAGCTCTGGAAATTATTTTACCCAGATTAGCAGAGCGGGGTTATAAGGTAGTGACGTTGACAGAGTTAGTGGAGAATGGGAATGGGAAAGAAGTTCTTCATTAGCTTATAGAGAAAATATTTAGAAGTTACAAAAACCTTTGCGTCATTGCGAGCGAAGCGAAACAATCTTCCTCCTAGCGGGAGACTGCCACGTCGGGCGATAGCCCTCCTCGCAGTGACGTGAGTTTACAGGTTTTATTTATTTTCTCTATTAGGGGAGGAAAGCTAATTTGTTTATTTCGACATGAATTCTCTGTCTACAGCAAATCCATACTTCTCATAAAGACCATGCGCATCTTTGGTGCGTAAAAGCTGAAGAGAATCCGGGATGTCGGGGTGATCCTGGATGAATTGAACGATCTCTTTCCCCAATCCTTTTCCCCTGTGAGTCGGGCTTACGACCACATCTGCGATCCATGCAAAAAAAGCTTTGTCTGTGACAACTCTTCCAAAAGCAATTAGCGCATCTTCATAAAAAACGCATACGCAGATAGAGTTCTCGATGGTTTTAGCAATCAATTCAAGGCTCCTGTCTGGCGCCCAATAAGAGTTATCTAGCAGCTCCTTGACCATCTTGGGGGAGATCAGTTTTTTGTTGTCTGTTATTAAATATTCTTGGTAATTAACATTCATGTCTTTTGCCTTCTTTTCTTGAAATTGAAGTTTACCAACTTTTCTGCTCAGATGCAGTATATAACGAAAAGAGTGGTTTTTATATTGACTATGCAGTTTATCTACGATACACTCAAATTGAACGTTCATTCAATTATTTATAAAAGAGAAAATGAAAGATAAACGCACTGCCATTCTGGAATCCACCCTAACCCTCATCTCAGAGCGGGGATTTCATAATACCCCCATGTCTTTAATCGCAAAAACATCGGGCGTGAGCGCGGGAATTATCTATCATTATTTTGCGAATAAAGACGAGTTGCTGAATGAACTCTATAAAGAGGTAAAACTTGGGTTTATGCGGGCTATGCTGGCAGATTATTTTGAAGAACGACCTCTTCAGGAACGCTTTATGGGGTTTTGGTACAACTATGTACGTTACAGCCTGGGCAACCCGACTAAAGTGTTTTTTCATGAGCAATTTGAAAATTCCCCGCTTGTGAAACACGTTGAAGAAGATTTCTCTGAAGAAGTTGCACCTTTTTTCCATCTCTTTGGGCAAGGGCTAGAAGAGGGTGTTTTTATCCCGCTGCATCCACTGGCATTATTTGAGTTGAGTTTTGCGCCAGCCACTGCAATGGTGAAGCGGCATCTTAGCGGCGTTTTAGAAATGGATGATGACCTTATGCAATCCCTTGCCAACGCCTGCTGGAACGCCATTACTCTTTGATATTTTTTTAAGATATGTCGAATGAATATTCAATCTATTAACAAGAGGAGCTAAAAAATGAAAGAACTAGAAAAAGATAGCGCAACAAAATGGACAGAAAAGAACCTCCCCGATTTATCTGGGAAAACAATCATAATTACTGGAGCTAATAGTGGTACTGGTTTTTCTGCCACAAAATTTATGTCAGCAAAGGGAGCCACGGTTATTATGGCTTGCCGAAATCCCCAAAAGGCAGAAAAAGCCCTCCTGAGCATAAAAAGCGAAAACCCTAACGCAGAATTGGATTTTATCCAACTAAATTTGGGTGATTTGGCTTCCGTCAAAAAGTTCGCTGAAGCATTCAAAGAGAAATATACTTCGCTGGATATCCTGATCAATAACGCGGGTGTAGCACAAACCCCAGACCTTAAAACAAAAGACGGTTTTGAAATGCAAATGGGCATCAATCATTTGGGACATTTTGCCTTAACAAGTTATTTGGTGGAGCGTCTCGCAAGCACAAAGAATTCGAGAATAGCCGTTGTCGGAAGCATGAACGGTGAACAGGGGAAAATGTATTTCGACGATCTCTTTTTCGAGGGCGAATACGATGCCATGTCAGCCTATAACCAGAGCAAATTGGCAACCCATTTATTTGCCTATGAACTTGGCAAACGCTTCGAAAACGTTGGCATGGGCGTTGAAGTCCTTGCTGCAAATCCCGGTTTTATCAAAACAAATATCTTGAAAGAGAACGCCTACACAACACGCTCATTTGGCTTCAAGTTGATGTTTGGCATTGCTGAAGCTTTGATTGCCATGTCACCAGATCAGGGTTCATTGCCCATTATGCGTGCTGCAACAGATAAAACGCTCAAAAATGGAGATTTCGTTAGTCCTATGAAAGCGGGCGGCATGAGAGGTTTACCTAAATTGGTGGCGCTCACCAATCCGGCTTATAACGACGAAAATGCCAAAAGATTGTGGGAAATGTCGGAGGGGCTTACTGGGGTGAAATACGCAATTTAATGGGATGAAAAACCGCTTCGCTCTTAATTTGGGCTTGAGTGCTGCCCCAAGTTGATTCGCAGCGTGAGCAGAATTACGTTTACGCCGCGAATCTGTTAATTGGTGGCACGCAAGTTTGGGTCACGCTCGAAGCGGCTCTACATCCAAAAAGAACTTTTTCAGGAGAATCCAAAATGCAAAATATCGAACTCAGAACAGATCGTCATCATAAACAGCGCAAAGTATCGTGGCTGGAGCTTTTCTTTGACCTGGTTTTTGTTGTTATCATCGCCAGAATTGCTCATAACTTCCTCTCCGATATTAGCTGGAGCGGATTTGGCACTTTTATTTTCATGTTTCTCAGCGTGTGGTGGATGTGGAGCAGCGTAAGTTATTTTACGGAGAGATTTGCGTCTACAGAGCAGGTTCAGCGTATATATGTTTTTTTGATGATGATCCCCGTCGTTGGTATGACGATATTTACACATCATGGTTTCGGGGAAAATTACCCCGGCTTTGCGATTTTTTACCTGATTTCGCGGGTTATCTTTTTTGGCATGATCTTATACGCTACGCTGAAGATAAAAGAATATAAAGCTGTGGGCATCGGATTTATGGGATTTACCAGCCTTGCGATAGCCCTGATTATTGGCTCTTTATTTGTTGGGGAGGACATCCGATTATATTTGTGGGGAGCAGCGATCTTGATGGAAGTGCTTGGCCCGATGTTCACACTTAATCAGCAAGTTAAATTACCTTCCAATGTCAAATCTTCGGCTGTTGATGAACGATATGGACTGCTAACGATCATCGTTGTCGGTGAAGTGATTGCGAGCAACGCAAATACACTGGCTGATTCTCATCATATTACTAGCCAAATACTAATAAACGGTCTCTTAGCCCTCTGGATTGGGTTTTCAATCTGGTGGATGTATTTTGATTCTGTTTCAAAGCGAGAATTGCCAGATAAACCTGAAGATGGATTGAAAATGGCGGGCTGGGTTTATGCGCATATTTTTCTAAATATCGCTATCATTGCCAGCGCAGTCGGGATTGCGGCTGTGGTCTTGGGGCATGCTCATAGCCCGGAGAAAATCTTGCTTTCAGCTTCACTCGGCTTTGTGATGATTTTGGTTAGTTTGATAGAAATGACACTGAATGAAGAGGAGAGTCATTCACAGAACACTTCTGCCCCTGTATTCATAAAAATACTCTTTGGCGTAGTTGCGATATCAGTTCCCTTTGCTTTTCAGGATATAAGTGCAACAATTTTGATGTTGGTCTTATCTGTGGTTATTTTATTGCGTCAAATACCGATGATTGTTTTTAGAAGGAGAAAACAACCATGAACTGTAGTGGTTTATAAGAATTCCCTAATTGCTCAGATGTGTTGAAAGTTTTCTGTCATCAGAAATATTGTGTTTTCATATTCATTGTATAATCAATTCACACAAACTGGGACAAGGAAACTTCTCATGCCAAATAAAATTCGCATATTCGTAGCACCACCTTCCGATGTAGCCATCGAACGCGCAAAAGTGGACAAAGTTGTTGAAACTATTAAGCCAACCGCCGACCATCTTGATTTAATTTTGGAAGTTGTCAAACGGGAAGATTACGTCCCAAACACGGGACGACCTCAGCAGGTGATTTTCAATTAGCGGAAGCCAGCCCCCCCAGTCCATTTGAATGGACTTCGAATATCACCCTATAAATTCATTCATATGGTAGATTTTTTTATCAAAACTTAATCTCAAAGAGAAATTCTATGGAACCTATCAGAAAAACTGTTGCTCTGACTATAACCCAAGACTGCAATTTGGCTTGTACTTATTGCTACGAAGACTATAAATCAAAGAGAAAAATGTCTTTTGACACCGCTGTTAGTATTGTTGAAAAATATCTTAATGACCCTACCGATGATTATGATGAGTGCGAGATAGATTTTTTTGGAGGAGAACCTTTTCTAAATTTTCCATTAATGAAGAAGATTTGTGAATATGTTTGGGAAAGGTGTTGGATAAAACCCTATGTTTTTTCCACAAGCACTAATGGAACGCTGGTACATGGAGAAATTCAGGATTGGTTGTATAAACACAGAGACAGATTTTATGCTTCTTTAAGTTTAGATGGCACAGAAGAAATGCATGATCAAAACAGGTCAAAATCATTTTCAAACATTGATATACCGTTTTTTGTAAAAACTTGGGCTGAACCGTCCATAAAAATGACTATTTCTGCTGAAACTTTGCCAAGTCTATCTAAAGGTGTTATATACTTGCATTCATTTGACTTTGAAATACATAATAACCTTGCTTATGGTATTGATTGGACGAATTCTAAAAATACAGAAATACTATCTCGTGAATTGCACAAATTAATTAAATACTATTTAGGACACCCTAATATAAAACCCTGTAGTTTATTAGATATGCAAATTCAATATCGAGGATATGACAAGAAAAAATGGTGTGGGGTTGGGACAGATATGGTGGCATTTGATGTAGATGGCAAGAACTATCCTTGTCATGGTTTTTTGCCTATATCCGTTGGGCAAAACGAAGCTGAAATTTCTCGCTCGTTTGATTTTAGTGTGATTGATGATTTGATTGACCCAAAATGCAAGGATTGCATACTATATAACATTTGCCCAACTTGTTATGGTGCCAACTATGGTGAAACCAGCCGTGTAGAAATTAGAAATCAACAACTTTGCAATCTAACTAAAACAAGGGCTCTTGCTTGTTCGTATTTTGAAGCGCAGAGAATTTTGACAAAAACTCATGCGTCTGGTATAAAAGAAAAAAACCTATCTATAATAGAAGCAATACTTGAAATTCAAAAACAATTTTCTGTGTGAAATTATAAGGAGAGCATTATGCAAGACATATTTCAGCTTTCTGAATTAGAAATTGAAAACTTAACTGATGTATTATCTAATTCTTCTATTATTGAAACTGTATCTTATGCACAAGCCAGTCATAGTGGATGTGAAGGATCATGTAAAGGAACTTGTTCAGGTCGCTGCAAAAACAATTGTGAAGGCAACTGTTCTGGTAATTGTTCAGGTACATGTAGTAAGAGTTGCGCAGATGATTGCTATGGATCTTGTTCTGGTGGGTGTAAAAATAGTACTAAATGGTAGTCTCAAGAAAATTATGACTCCGAAATAACAAAAAGCCACACCCCACGCCCATTAAACACCACCCAAGCCCACCCCACGCGCGTCCCTGCTCCACATCCAAAAAAAAGAAGGCTGACAGCATTATCGTCAGCCTTCCCTGATTCCTACTCCCAATTCTCAACTCCCCAATCACCCCAAATAATTCTTCAAAAACTCTCCCGTATAAGACCCCTTCACCTCACAAATCTCCTCCGGCGTGCCAGCCGCGACCAATTCACCGCCGCGATGCCCGCCTTCGGGACCCAGATCAATGATCCAGTCTGCCGTTTTCACGATGTCTGGATTATGCTCAATAATGAGCACCGAATTTCCACCATCGACAAGGCGTTGCAAGACTTCGATCAATTTATGTACATCCGCGGCGTGCAGCCCGACTGAAGGCTCATCAAGCACATAAAGCGTACGTCCGGTCGAGCGTTTGGAAAGTTCTTTCGCCAGCTTCACGCGCTGCGCTTCACCGCCCGAAAGCGTCGGCGCAGATTGCCCCACACGGATATATCCCAGCCCGACCTCGTTCAATACATCGAGTTTTTTAACCATCTTCGGGAAATCCTTAAAAATCTCGGCAGCGCGGTCAATGGGCATATCCAAAATATCGGCAATGCTGTACTCGTTTCTATATTTCACCTGCAAAGTTTCGCGGTTGAAACGCGAGCCATGACAGACATCACAAGGCACATAAACATCGGGCAAAAATTGCATCTCGATCCGCAATTGTCCCTGCCCAGAGCAAGATTCGCAACGCCCGCCATGCACATTGAAAGAAAAACGCCCGGGCTTATATCCGCGCACCTTGCTCTCTGGCAACTGCGCGAAAAGTTTACGCATCTCATCAAAAAGCCCGGTATAGGTCCCCGGGTTCGAGCGCGGCGTGCGCCCGATCGGCGACTGATTGATATTGATGATCTTATCCAGATGTTCCACGCCCAAGATCTCATCGTGTTCGGCGGGCATCGTCCGTGCCCGATTGAGCGTTTTCGCCAAAGATTGATAGAGAATATCGCCCATCAATGTCGATTTTCCAGAGCCAGAAACACCCGTAATACAAACTAATCTTCCAAGTGGAATGTCTATATCTATATTCTTAAGATTATTTGCCTTAGCACCGACTACTGTCAGCTTTTTACCGTTTCCATTTCTTCGTTCGCTCGGGACCGGAACTTGCATCCGTTTAGAGAGATATGCGCCAGTGAGTGACTCTGGGTGCGCTAAAATCGCCTCCGGCGTGCCTTCTGCCACAATTTCACCACCATGTTCACCGGCACGGGGGCCAAGATCAAGTATCCAATCGGCAGTCATAATGGTTTCATCATCATGCTCCACGACAAGGACGGTATTCCCCAAATCCCGTAAACCCTCGAGGGTTTTCAGCAGCCGCATATTATCGCGCGGATGCAATCCGATAGAGGGTTCATCCAAAACATAGAGCACACCAACCAGTCGAGAGCCAACCTGCGTTGCCAAACGGATTCGCTGCGCTTCTCCGCCAGATAAACTTCCGGCCGAACGGTTAATGGTCAGATAATCCAGCCCAACATTCACCAAAAATCCGAGCCGTGCCTGAATTTCTTTCATCACGCGTTCGGCGATAATCTTGTCTCGATCATTTAGAATACCGTGCAAAGTTTCTGCCCACTTTAGCGCATCCGCAACGGGGAGCGTGGTGATATCGATGATATTTTTATCGGCAATAGTCACCGCAATGGCTTCTTTTCGTAGGCGCGCACCACCACATTCTGGGCAAGCTTTCTGCGACATAAACTCATCAATACGTTTTCGCATATATTCTGAGCTGGTTTCTCTGTATCGACGTTCGAGATTGCCAATTACACCTTCAAAAGAACGCTGAAAAGTATATTCATTGCCTTTTGCGTTCTGGTAAACGATCGTAAATTCTTCGCCCTTGCTGCCGTAGAGAATAATTTCTAATTCTTTTTCTGTTAATTCATTCGCTGGTTTATCGAGATCAATTTTATAATGCTGCGCGGCGGCATCGAGAGTCTGCCAATAATAGCCACCCTCTTCGCGCGGCCCGCTCCATTCGGATGCGCCGATCGCGCCATTATTCAGGGAAAGCTCTTTGTTTGTAATGAGAAGATCAGGGTCAATTTCCAGTTTATGTCCCAAGCCTTCACAAACGGGGCAAGCACCATGCGGTGTGTTAAATGAAAATGTGCGGGGTGCAATATCTGAGATGGTTGTGCCATGTTCCGGGCAAGCGAGATGTTCAGAGTAATGGATGTCGTAGCCTTCTCCCTCACGTGGTGTGAGAGCAACGGTCATATAACCATCGCCAAATTTCAACCCCGTTTCGATCGAATCTGTCAAACGGGAAAGCGCCGCCTGTTTTTCCTCTTCATCGTCATGGTGATGGATAACGAGTCTATCCACAACCGCTTCGATAGTGTGAATTTTATAGCGATCGAGATCAAATTCCTCGTCAAGAGAGCGAACATCGCCATCCACGCGGACGCGGGCAAAACCGGCTTTGCGGATTTCCTCGAAGACGGCTTGGTAGGTCCCCTTTCGGGCACGGACTAAAGGTGCGAGGATCAGAATCCTGCTTCCATCCGCGAGCGATTCGACTTTATCCACAATTTCTTGCGCCGATTGTTTGACCACTTCCCGTCCGCAAGTGGGGCAGTGCGGAATCCCAACTCGCGCATAAAGCAGACGCAGATAATCGTAAATCTCCGTCACCGTCCCAACAGTAGAGCGGGGATTGTGAGATGTGGATTTTTGGTCAATCGAAACAGCGGGAGATAATCCTTCAATATACTCGACATCCGGCTTATCCATCTGCCCGATAAATTGCCGCGCATAGGCAGAAAGTGACTCTACATAACGTCGCTGACCTTCGGCAAAGATAGTGTCAAAAGCGAGGGATGATTTGCCAGAACCTGAGAGACCGGTAATGACAACAAACTTATCACGGGGGATTTCAACCGTGATATTTTTCAGGTTGTGAACACGCGCGCCAACCACGCGAATTACGTTTTGAGCCATAGAAAAACCTTTATTGTGGGATGCTAAGATTATAGCACATTTGTTTTATTTTTTCCGTAAAAGCATGAAAGTATAGTATACCATTTGGGTCGGATTTGATTTTTCATCACGTAAGATGTAACATTAGAAAATCAAAAATATTTATGGGATTCAGATTGCGGAGGCGCCTTATGCCAGATTCTCGAATGCAAAAATTAGCGGATGTTTTAGTCAATTACTCTACCAAAGTTAAACAAGGCGATTGGGTGCATATTAATGCCAGTTATCTTGCCTTACCTTTGGCAAAGGAAGTTATGTCTTCTGTTTTGAAGGCTGGTGGGAATCCAAGCGTTGCGTTGGAATCGCCGGATATGGTAGCAGGGTATATTGCTGAAGGAAACGAAGAACAATTACGCTGGACACCTCCGCTGGACATGCACATTATCGAAAAAGTAGATGTATGGATCATTATTGAAGCACCTGAAAATACCCGTGCAATGACCAATATCGACCCCGAACGCCAACAAATGCGAAACAGTGCTTACGCAGAATGGATGGATATTTATATGAAACGCTCAGCGTCTGGAGAATTACGCTGGGTAATGACCAATTATCCATGCCAGGCATTGGCACAAGATGCCGAGATGAGTCTTGGTGAGTACGAAGATTTTGTCTATGCGGCAACTTTTGCAGACCAGGGTGATGCAGTAAAACGTTGGCAAGAGATTTTTGAAGAACAGGAAAAACTGATTAAGTGGCTAGCAGGCAAAAAAACAGTAACGATCCGGGGTCCGCACGTTGATTTGAGTATGTCCATCGAAGGGCGCAGTTTTGTCAATTCTTCTGGCGATCAAAATATGCCCAGTGGCGAGATCTTTACCAGTCCTGTTGAAGATTCTGTTATCGGATGGGTTGAATTCTCTTATCCCGCGATCTATCAGGGTGTAGCCGTGGAAGGCGTACGGTTGGAATTTGAGCAGGGGAAAATTATCAAAGCTGGTGCAGACAAGGGTGAAGCCTTTTTGCTAAAGATGCTTGATACAGATGAAGGAGCACGCATCTTGGGAGAGTTGGGGATAGGTACAAATTATGGTATACAGCGCTTTACCAAAAATATTCTTTATGATGAAAAAATTGGCGGAACTTTTCATTTGGCTGTCGGGAGCGGCTTTCCTGAAGCCGGCGGCGGTAATGAATCGAGCATCCATTGGGATCTGATCAGTGATGCAAGAAAGGCGACCACGATGTGGGCAGATGACGAAATTTTTTATAAAGATGGGAAGTTTACTCTCTAGGCAATCGTTTTAGAAACGAAGAGGAGAATATTATGCTTATCGCTATACTCGTTGGTGGCTTTGTAGTATTGGTTTTTGGCATTATTGGGGCGGTATTGATCTACAAATACTTTCAAGAAAAGAAAGAAGCTGAAGAAAGTCAGGGCTGGTCTTCTACGATAGGGCAGATCATAAAATCATTTATGCGTCGGGAAGTAAGTTATGAGAGCAATAATACAATTTATTATCCCGAAGTAGAATATCTCTACGAATTTATAGGTACAGAATATACAGGGCACCGGATCGCCTTCGGCGGGAGCGCGGGGCATAGTAACAGCAGAAAGTCAGAAGAAGTCCTCGCAAGATACCCGGTTGGCAAAAGTGTCCCTGTCTTTTACGACTCAAATAACCCACAAGATTCTGTTCTTATACGCAAAATGGGCACAGGCGGAAAAGTCTTTCTCTTTGTCGGCGCGCTCTTTCTCCTTCTCTCAATTTGTACGGTTTGCGTTGGCGGTATAATCGCACTTTCTCAAGTATCTCTCTAATAAGCATTGTATCCGCTCCTCAGAACAATGTTCTGTAACAAGAGTTTTTTACGGAGATTTGCATGCATACTCATTGTAGAGTAAGATTTTGAGTCTCATTTCCTTTCAGCGAGACTCAAACTGATGCCCCTTCTTCGCGCTCATCTCTTTAAAAGCCTCCGCCTTGAAACCGAAAATCAACGTGCCCTCGATGCCGGCTCTCCCCTCACGCGCTCGCTGCTCGCCTATTTGCTCTTGCACCGCAAGCATCCCGCTGACAGGCGAAGACTGGCATTTCTCTTTTGGACACGCAGCACAGAATCGGCGGCACGGAGAAATTTACGCCAATACTTGCATCGTCTGAAACAGGTTTTTGAAGAAGCCAATTTAGGGGATGATTGGGTCATCACCACAGCCTCCACAGTGCAGATAAACCCCCAAGCGGATATCTGGCTGGATGTGGATGCCTTCCGCCATCAAACGCGACCCGAAGCTGGGTCGGCGGAAAAAGAAGGGGGGATCGGTCTCTATCGTGGCGACCTGCTCGATGACCTCTACGAAGAGTGGTGCGAATCCCCTCGCAGGGAGCTGCGTCAGCGTTATCTGCAAAGCCTCGAAGAACTCAGCCTTGAACTGGAAGCAAATTACCGCAGCGAAGATGCCCTAAAGATCACCCGTAAGTGGATCGCGGCAGAAGCCTACGATGAATCTGCACACCGACGATTGATGTCGCTATATGTAACGCTCGGGAAGAAAAATCTGGCAATTCAGCATTATCAGCAATTAGCCGAGAACTTGATGTCAGAACTGGGCACAGAGCCGATGCCAGAAACCCGATCTCTGGTAGAGATGATCCAAACAGGCGGGATGCGGCAGGAAAAACCCCTCTCCTCTACAATGCCAAAAGCCGCATCCAAAGTCAAATCGCCACAATTGCCGATGGTGGGGAGAGAGGCAGAACTGGGGCAGATGCAGATTGCGTGGAAGCAAGCCCAAAACAAGAGTGGAGGCATCATCCTTCTTTCTGGAGATTCGGGTATTGGGAAAACACGTCTACTAAACGAATATCTGCACACTGCTCATCCGGTATCCCTTTTAGAGGGGACTTGTCACGAAGTCGAGGCTATGGTTGCTTACGCGCCCTTGCGGGGAATTTTGCAAGAGGCACTTTCTCGTTTATCAGAAGATGATTTGCAGCCTTTGCATCCCTATTTGGCTGCACTAACGCCCATTTTGCCGGATTTGCGCCGCGAGTATCCGAGTTTGCCTTCGTGGGCATCTGACCGCCGCGAAAGGATCGAAGCCCCCGAAGCGATTACGCAACTTTTACGCACGCTGGCAAAGAAAACCGGCACGCTTTTGCTCGCACTGGACGACCTGCATTGGGCAGACAGCCTAAGCTGGGAACTGCTGGAAATACTGGCCCACAGGCTGGAAGGTACCCCCTTATTGTTAATTGCTTCTTGTCGTTTGGAAGACCTAAACCCTGAACACGAGATTTTCTTTCGCTCGCTAAAGCGGAAAGAACGTTTTATGCATTTGCCTTTGGCGCGTCTTTCTTTATCTGAAAGTAAGCAGTTGGCAAAATATTTGCTGAAAGAAGAAAAACTGGACGCGCATTTTTTTGAGCGTCTTCATGAAGAAACAGAAGGAAATCCCTTTTTTATTATCGAGGGGATCCGTGCGTTGCAAGAGGGCGAAGAACCTGCCCGTCTGCCCTTTGGCGGTGGGTTGGAGCGCGGTGCAGAAAATTTGCCGCCACCTATTCAACGTCTCATAGAAGCGCGGCTCGATAGGCTCGACGCGCAAAGTCAGGAATTACTGGGCATTGCAGCAGCCATTGGGCGCAGTTTTAGCTTTTCTTTGCTCGCAGAAGTGAGCGAAGTTGCGACGAAAGAAGTAATCAATTATCTTGAAAACTGGCAACAAAAGGGATTGGTCACAGAAAAGAGTGATGGATACGATTTTACACACGACAAGATCCGTCAGGTTGCCTACGCTAATCTGAGTCGCGCACGTAAATCCTATGTACACCGTTGTATCGCTGAAATTTTAGAGAATGCCATACTCCCCGTAGATGCGGCGACTTTGGCGCATCATTATTCGCGCAGTGACCAGACCATCAAAGCCTTGCCTTATCTCACAAAAGCAGGGGAGCAAGCCTTGCGCGCTCATTCTTATCATGAAGCGCGCCAATTTGGTTCTCAGGCTGTCAGTATGCTGGGGAGAGAAGCAGGCCCTAAGCAAAACCAGGAAAGAATCGATCTAAGTCTTCAGCTAGCGCAAGCCTATGCTTTTAGCGGTGATTTACAGCGCGCACAAGAGATGGTGGAGCAAGCCGAGCAACTCGCTTTACAGATACATGATGAAAAACGCCTGGGCAGTGTTTATAGACGTAGCGCGCAAATTTTCTGGCAGCGCGGCAATCCCAAAGCGGCAAATGATTATGCACACCGTACTTTGCGTATTGCTGAAGAGAAAGAAGATATAGCTCTTTTACGCGCCGCCTTGCGGATGTTGGGCAGAACCAGCATTGCCCTGGCCGCATTCGACGATGCAATTGCTTATCTTTTGCGCTATGTTGATATTGAAGATTCGGCAACGCGCTACCATCCCAATTTGATGGTTGTTTACGGTTATTTAGGCGTTGCCTACGCACGCGTCGGCTCATGGAAACGCGCTCTCGATGCGGCTGAGCATGGCGTAGAGATTGCAAAAGAGCAGGGCGCCGCATCAAAGATCACCTTTGCGCTCGCACCCCTTGCCTATGTTCAAGCCGCCCGTCAAAATTGGGCGCAATGCTTCAAAACTCTATCCGCTGCACCCACGCCGCTTGATGAAGAGCGCGAATTTACCCCACTCCTTTTTATTATGAGCAGTCTCCGCGGCTATACCCAAGCCAGACTCGACGAGACAGAAGAGGGCATAAAAGCGATCCACAAATCGCTAAATTGGGTGGAGAAAAATAACTATCAAGTTTTTCGTTACCTGCCGCGCATTTTTCTCGCCGAAAGCCTTCTCTTAACGAACGAAATTTCAGAAGCAAAAAAACAAGCAGAAAGAGCGCTCAAGGATGCACGCGAAAGCGGAAACCGTTGGGCAGTTGGCGTCACATTGCGTATTTTAGGGGAGATTTTGAGTCAGGAGGCGAAACCGAACTGGTTGCAGATGGAGGAGTATCTACGCGAATCCCTACGTATCCTACGCCGGATTCGTGCCCGACCCGATCTTGCTCGGACCTATTTGGCATTGCGGCGGCTTTATGACCGTGCCGGTCAAAGTGCCTGGGCAGTGGATTGCCACTTCCGCGCTACCTCCATCTTTGACGAATTGAATATGGCAGAGGAGCTAAGCCTAGCACAAGGACATGCCGCCGGCGAACGCAAAGGCGCTGTCGTGATCCTGGATATGGAGTTGAAGGGACCCGATGGCACAGGGTAGGTTTTTTGCATTCTTCTGACTTATGCTTTCAACGAGAAAAGAGGGTGCGTCGCACCAAAACGATGAGAATCTGCCCTTCGAAAGAGAAAATGCTTGTCGACCAGCATCTTTTTGTCGAAGTTGGTGCGACGCACATCTGCCCGAGCAAAACTCCGAATTCCTCTGACTTATGCAAAATTCTTACAGAAGCGGGGTTATTTAGCGAGTACAATAGGCTTTGTGTAAAAATAAGAGGTAATAGTAAAAAGTAAGTGATAGCTTTGTCATTGCGAGGTAGTTTTATCGCCGAAGCAATCTTCAGGACAGTGAGGGGGGGACTGCCGCGTTCCGTAAACTCCGCTCGCAGTGAAGTGCCCATCGCTTTCTACACAACCATTACCAAATAAAAAATCGTGCCCTCTGCGCATTTGGGGCAAAAATATAATAAGAAGGAAAATTTCATGCCCCAACAACAAATTCCGTGCCCGCAATGTAGACAGCCCGTTGCCGCAAATATTGAGCAACTTTTTGATGTGTCCGTCGACCCTGGCGCAAAACAACGTCTGCTTGGCAATGTTTCCAATGTCGCGAATTGCCAAACTTGCGGATATGCTGGTCAAATCCCCACCCCTGTTATTTATCATGATAACGAAAATGAGCTGCTCCTGACATTCTTCCCGCCCGAGTTGGCGATTCCCGTCAATGAGCAAGAACAGATCGTAGGGCCGCAGATCAAGAAGCTGACCGACAAATTGCCTCCCGAAAAACGGAAAGGCTATTTACTTAACCCACAGACCTTTTTTACCTACGAAAGCATGGTCGAACGTATTCTGGGCGCAGACGGGATTACGCCAGAAATGATCAAAGCCCAAAAAGATCGCGTTGGGCTAATCGAGAATTTGCTGACAGCCAAAGATGATGAGGCAAGGAAGGCACTGATAAAAGAAGATGAGAGTCTCTTCGACGATCAGTTCTTTGCTCTCTTCGGGCAACTTGGTCAGGCTGCTGCAGCGCAGGGACAAGGTGAAACAGCAGAGCAAATGAAAGCGATAGAAAAGCTCTTGCTTGACGAAACAGCATATGGGCAAGAAATCCAAGCTTCGATGAAGGAAATGGAAGCGGCTGCCCAATCCCTGCAAGAGTTGGGGGAGGGTTTGACGCGTGAGAAATTGCTGGATTTGATCCTTGATGCACCAAATGAAGCGCGTGAACAAGCTTATGTCAGCATGGCACGGCAGGGGCTTGATTATGAGTTCTTCCAATTGTTAACGAATCGTGCTGAGGCAGAAACTGACGATGAAAAACGTGGGCAAATTGAAGCCACGCGCGACCGTATCCTGACAATGGTCAACGAAATTGACAAGCAAATGGAAGCACGTCTCCAGCAGGCGCAGGGATTCCTTAATTCCCTCCTGGAGCAGGAAGATATTGCTGGTGCTACCCAAGCAAATTTGCAGAATTTTGATCAGAACGTTGTTCAAGCTTTAGAGGTAATGTTGCATAAGGCGACTGAAGAAAAAGATGAGGCTTTGCTAGCAAAACTACAACAGGTGGTTGCTGTGTTGCAACAGGCGAGCGGTCCCATGCCTGAATATGAGATCATCGAAAAGTTGCTTTCTGTTGAAGGTGATGAGGCTTTGGATAAGGCGATTGCAGAAAATGAAGAGAAGATCGACGATAATTTTCTCAAGACCTTGAGCGGTATTATTGCGCAGTCACAAGGGCAAGAAGAGAAGCTCTCATCGCAAGATAAAGAGATGTTCGGGAAGATGGAGCAGGTCTACAATGCGGTTTTGCGCTTCAATATGAAAAAGAATATGGGGTAGTTTCAGTATTCAGTAAAAAGTGATCAGTACACAGTAAAATCCCCACGAAAATTTTCGCGGGGATTTTTTTGTGGATTCTGTTTTCTCCCCTAAATTCCGCATTTAGAATTTGGTGGAGATACCCTAAAGGGTACTTTGTTCGCTAGGACAGAGGGGACTCACTCAATCGGATTATCCAATCTGATGCCGTGCCCTCTAACGGTGACAATATATTGATGCTCGGGATCGTAAGCTGCTAATTTATCGCGCAAGCGGCGGATGAGGGCATCGAGAGCTTGGTCAGATACGCCAAGGGCTTCATCTTCTCCCCAAACAGCGGCAACCAAATCTTGACGGGAAACAACTTCGCTTTGTTGCTCGAAGAGCTTCCACAATAAGCGGAATTGTTGCGCCGAGAGCGGTGGTGTGACTTGTTGCTGATCTACAAAAACGCGTCTGGAGCTGAGATCGATCATTAACCGCCCAATGCGGGTATTATTTTCTGTCAGGGGCATCGTTGCGTCGGAGACGAGGAACATAAATTGCTGAACGACCGCCACCTGGATCAGATCACCATCTTGCAAGACAATGGCATCGCTTACTTCTTCTCCGTTGCGATGGGTACCATTTTTGCTGCCCATATCTTCGAGCAAGACACCGTCTGTAGTGGGGGTCAGGCGTGCATGATAACGGGATACTTTTCGGTCGGGGATGGTCAGATCACAAGCGGCATCACGTCCAAGCAGGAGCGTGTTCTCCAGCGTCCAGCGTTCCCCTTTAAGGGGACCCTCCTGTGCAATTAGAATGGGGAAGTCATCAAGTTTTGTATTCATCAATTTGGATTAGAGCTAATTTAACCACCGCAAAGGCGTTCTTAAAAAATCTCGCTATTTATTTCAAAGACACTTATAATATAGCAGAAAAAGAAAATCTGTGTAAAGTTTCACGCCGAAATTTATGTTTGCACAGTATCTTACCCCAGAACAGGAGTTTTTTATGGCTCTCCCCCTCAATAAGGGAGAGGTTTTGCGTGGTCGCTACGAGATCCGTCAGCAGATCGGACAAGGTGGCACAGGAAGTGTATACCTTGCCGAAGATCGTCGTCTCGAGGGTCGTCTTTGCGCCGTCAAAGAAGTAGAACACGACCGCGCCCTCCCCGCCAAGATATTTGAAGAAGCCCGCGAGCAATTTATGCGCGAGGCGACTGTTTTGGCGCGTCTGGATCACCCCAACTTGCCCAAAGTTTCGGACTTTTTCTCGCGTGAAAACCGTGATTATCTTGTCATGGATTATGTCCCGGGCGAAGATTTGCGAACGCTAATGCTCGACGCCCGTCGGCAAAAAACATTTTTGCGTGAAGATGTGGTGCTCGGCTGGGCAAACCAGATCGCGAATGCGCTCACCTACCTGCATCGTCAATCCCCGCCAATTATTCATCGCGATATTAAACCCAGTAACCTTAAATTGACGCCATCCGGTCTTGTTAAATTGGTCGATTTTGGGCTGGTACGCGTCCTTGTCCCCGATGAAATGACCATTACGGTTATTCAGGGGCAGGGGACTATTCTTTATACGCCGCTGGAGCAATATGGAAGTGATGGCACGCATACGGATGTGAGAAGCGATGTCTACTCTCTGGGCGCGACGCTCTATCATCTGCTCACAAATACTGCCCCCTCGGATGCGCGGCAACGTTTCCTGACCCCAGAAAGCTTGCTACTGCCTAAGGAAATTAACTCGGCAATAAACAGACGTACCCAACGCGGATTAAAATGGGCAATGTCCCTGCACCCCGACGAACGCCCCGATTCTGCTGAAGATTTTCGACTTTTTTTGCTTGGGCAAAAAGAGATCATCACCAGCCCGCTCCCTAATCTGCATCAACAAGCGCCAAAAACAACCTTCCGCGACCTTCTCGCTCAACCTGCTGAGCAAAGATTGCTCTGGCTGATCGGCGGGATGATGCTGCTCAGCTTCCTGACATCGGTTTTGGGGTAGGGTTATGATATAAGGGTGGAGAGAGAAAGATCGTTTTCAAGTCAAATAACTGTATAATTGCATATCTTATATTATAAAAGTGCTCATGTTAAAAAACGAAGCTGCGATCCAGGCGTTATTGGCGGAGAGTTATCCGTAACAGGATTTGAATGAAAAGAAAAGAACCGAATCATCATAAGGATTATTCTTTCGCAGAATGGGAAAATCTTCCTTTTAAAACAAAGCGCGATATCTGGAATAACTATTGGAACCCATATCAGCCAGACAAAGGGAAGCGAACAAGGGACGCAATACTCAATGAATTTAAACGGCAACATTTGCCTTTAGTGCAAAAAGCTGTTGTGATAGATTATGGTTATTTTGGATGGGGTGTAGGGGGGATTTCTGTGATAATGCCCGAATCATCCATTAGAGTTCCGACAGAATTTGCTTCTGTCATGATTAATAAAGGCGTTATTCAAGAAAAGATAGATGAAAAAACAGTGATGGTAAATTGGCGTTATGGTGGATCAAAAGCAACATTCACGTTAGATACTAGCGAGGGAAATCCATGAAAATCCTCGCCATCGCCATGTCGCGCATCCCTGCGCCTAACGCCAACGGCATTCAGGTCATGAAAGTCTGTCAGGCGCTCAGCCAACTCGGTCACGAGGTGATTTTGCTCGTTCCCGATATGGAGCCATGGGGCGGTACGCGCGACGACCTTAAAGCCTTTTATGGGCTGGAAAAAATCTTCGAAGTTCGTTGGCTGAAGACTAAATCCCGCCGTACTTTTAACTGGCGTGCCATCCGCGAAGCTCGCAAAGAAAACCCCGATCTTATCTACAGTTGGTCACTGCAGAGTAGCGTTTTCGCCCTGCTGCATCGCCTGCCCCTTATCTTCGAACTCCACGAGCCGCCGCTCGGGCGTTTTGGCCCGTTTTGGTATCGCGCCTTTTTACGTTTTGGCGGTAAAAAACGCCTTGTTAGCATTACTCATGCTTTACGAGATGTCTTATCTCGGAAATATGGATTGCCCTCCAGCGTTATCATTGCCCCAAACGGGATCGACCTAGAACGCTATGATTCGCTCCCAAGCCCCGAATTTGCTCGGCACGAACTGGGCTTCGATGATGCCCCAACAGTCATCTGCACCGGTCATCTTTACGCCGGTCGTGGCGCAGAGACCTTTTTGGCATTGGCAGAAAAAAGCCCGAGTGTAGAATTTGTCTGGGTTGGCGGCAGGCAAGATGATGTTGAGGCGTGGCGCGAAAAAGCTAGGGAGCAGAAAAACGTTAAATTCACAGGATTTGTCCAACAGGCAGAACTTCCCCTTTATCAAGCCGCAGCGGATATTTTAATCGCCCCCTACGCAAGTCAAATATCCGGATCCAGCGGCGGGGATTCGGCATCCGTTGCCAGCCCAATGAAACTCTTCGACTATATGGCAGCCAAACGTACCATCATCACCAGCGATTTGCCCGTCATCCGCGAAGTGCTGGACGAGAAAAGCGCGCTTTTTGTCCCGCCCGATGATGTGGATGCCTGGCATACAGCAGTGACTCGTTTGTTAGGCGATATTGATTTGCGGGAAAAACTGGCTGAAAATGCCTATGCAATTGTGGGAGAAAATACTTGGCTGGCGCGCCAAAAGAAGATATTAGCAGGTTTTTATAATACAAATTAATAAATATGGAGGAAAATAAATATGAATAAAAAAGCAATAATGTGGGTTGGAATTGGATGTTTGGTTGCCTGTGTGGTCTTCGGCGTTGCTTTTCTGGTATTAGGTGGAACATTTGTAAATTGGGTGATGCAAGAACCGGAGAATATTACGGTTGACGTCCTTGCTCCAATAACCGTAAGCAAAAGTGAAGACTTTATTCTTGAAGTGCTGATAACAAACACAGCGAGCAAGGAGCAAGAGATAAATAGTATAGATATTGATACAAGCTATCTGGATGGGCTGGCTGTCATAAATACAACGCCAAAATACACAGAGACTTTTGCAAACAACATGTTGGGGCAATCGTTTCAGAGCTATTATTTTACATACGCAGTGCCAGCAAATGAAACGACCATTGTGAAATTCCATATGACTGCGTTGAAGTCAGGTGATTATTCTGGTGAAATAGCTATTTGCATCAATTCAGGATCAAATTGTACAGAGCATTATCTTCGAACGCTGGTTGAATAAAAGCAGCAAGCAAGAATGAGTTGCTGAACAGACGTATGAAAAAACATGCTCAATTGGTTTAGAAGCTGTTTTCTGCCCCGATGATTTTCGGGGCTTTTTTTTGTGGAGATAATTTACGTAGAGTTTACAGGGGGATAGTAAAGAAATAATAAGTGGGAAATAGAATGCAAGTAGATAAAGGAGAAGATATATGAAAAATTGGATCATAGCCATGCTCAGCCTTTCTTTACTGCTTTCAGGCTGCGCCCGCGTCAACAAGCGGAATGAAAATCCGCCCGCTGAGCAGAGCGCCATATCCGTGCCTGTAGCAGAAAGTGTGGAAGAAATACAGCCCGAACCCGCCGCGCCGGATTTTGCATCCATGAGCTTTGTAGAGAAAAACAGCCTCTACATGCAATTACTGAACGAAAATATGGACGCGGGCCTGGATACTTTTGCAGCAGAAGATGCTTATCAACGCTCTCTCGAAGCCTCCCTCTCTAGCGATAATGAGAAAGCAGACCGGGCTTTAGAAGAAGCTATTCTTATTCTGATGAACCAATAAAAAGGAGATTTGAAATGAATAAAAAGACTCTTATCCTTACTCTTGCAATGATTTTTACCCTCGTAGCCACAACAGCCTTCGCACCCCAAACTGCCTATGCCCAATCAGGTGGCGGCAGCGGCACACTTAAAGCAAACGGCGACGGCTTGGCAGGCATCCGCGGTAGCGGCGATGTGAGCATTTCCGGCAGCGGCATTTTGTGGATACGTGACCATGCCGGCGATGCTGTCATCAATGTCAGCGGCGGCAGGAATCGTCGAGAAGGCGAGAATGGCTGGGTGCGCTATTCCGGTTTCAACGGAGAAGCCTCTGTTAGCGGAAGCCAGATCACCGTTGCCCTCTCTGGTTTCGGTATCGATC
This sequence comes from Anaerolineae bacterium, assembly GCA_018648685.1. Taxonomy (GTDB): domain Bacteria; phylum Chloroflexota; class Anaerolineae; order Anaerolineales; family Villigracilaceae; genus Desulfolinea. The sequence continues at coordinate 78,579 of JABGQT010000072.1, read as the reverse complement.
TCGAAGCCACCGGCACAGGCAAATTTGTCCTGCGCGGCAGCGGCTCCTATACCGTTGAAAAAGATGGCATTACCGTGCTCAATGGTGTCTGGACTGAAGAAGCGCAGGTTTTCAGCATCCCCTAATTAGTAGTTCAAGAAAAGTTTTACAGCAGGGATTCATTTTCATAAATGGATCCCTGTAATGATTCCAGGGCATATTTCCTTAGCATTGCAATACCCATATCTTTTCGAAAGCAGATAAAATAGTGTTGTACAATAAGCTAAAGGGCTTCACCTTGGTATACAGGAAAGAAATATGCTCTGGCTCATAACTTCGCTACTAATACTATCTGGCACGATACTTCTTTTTCTTGGTATGAATGCTTTGCAACGGCGCGATATGCCAGCAACGAAAGCTTTTGCCATAACGATGTTTGCTGCTAGTCTTTGGGCATTTGGTTTCGCTGCGGAGGTGGTTAGCCCCAGCTTAGAGGGCAAAATTTTCTGGGCAGATATTCAATTTATAGGGATAAATATATTGCCCTTGTCATGGTTTGCAATGACCCTATATTACACAGGGCAACCTCGTTGGACTATTCGCAGCTTGTCTATCTTGGGCTTGATACCACTTGCAATTACACTGATGATCTTTACCGACCCCTATCATCATCTCTTTCGTGGTTCCCCCTCTCTAGAGGTTATCAACCCATCTTTTTTTGTACTAAATAATGACTATGGCATCTTTTATTATGCTGTTACTGCGCCTTTCGCTTATTTCCTCTTCGCTATTTCTTTGGTTTTATTAGGTCGTTTCTGGCTAAAATCTTCCCAGATTTATCGTCGTCAAGGGGTAATTCTATTATTTAGTTTATTGCTTCCTCTTGTAGTCGACGTTCTTTATGTGCTGGATATTACCCCCATACCAAAATTTAATTTTTCTGCAATTACATTTAGCATTTCAGGATTACTGGTTAGTTGGAATGTCTTTTCTCTTCGCTTCTTGGATATTACACCTCTTGCAAAAGATATCGTTATCGAAACAATGCAAGTCGGGGTTATTGTATTAGATAAAGAGGGCCGCATTACCGATATAAACCCCGCAGCTGAAAAGATCACAGGTGTTTTAGCGATACAAAATATTGGCATCCCAGCGGCACAAGTCTTTCCAGACTACGCATCGTTTTTGAATACAACCTCGGACGAAGAAAGTGAAATTGTCCTTGAGCACCGGGGAGAAAAAAAACATTATGCAGCCAGAGTTTCTCTTGTTTTGGGAGTACGTAAACGTATTCTTGGTCGTGTTATTACACTAAATAATATCTCAGAACGAGTGAGGCTATATCAACGGGTTAGAGAAGCCTCACTGACAGATTCCCTAACAGGGATTTTAAATCGCAGAGCATTCATAGAACGGGGCGAAACTGAAATAGCCCGCGTGCTAAGATACCAACGCCCTTTATCTTTAGCAATGATGGATCTTGATAATTTAAAAACTATTAATGATGAATATGGACATAATGCTGGTGATAATGCGCTAATGACTATCGTTCAGCTATGCCAAAAAGAAATGCGCTCTTCAGACGCGATAGCACGTTACGGCGGCGACGAATTTGTAATTCTCCTCCCTGAAACAAATATGGAAAAAGCTTTTAGGCTTGCTGAACGGATCTGTCAGAGCGTAAACAAAATAGTGCTTGAAACAAAACCGAACAATAATGTCTTTCTCAGTGTAAGCATAGGGCTTTCTGAATTTGATGGGAAAGAGAAACTGGAATCTCTGCTTCAACGAGCAGATGAGGCTCTCTATGAAGCCAAGCGTTCAGGTAAAAATCGGGTTGTCAAAAAGTGAGTGCTATTCAATATTAGTAACGATCACATTCTTAGCCCCCGCTTTATACAGCGCCTCGACAATTGTCGGGGCATTTTCTTTTGTGGATAGGGCGATCATATTCCCACCCCTGCCTCCACCGGATAGCTTCGCCCCGCTCGCGCCAGACTTTAGGCTTGCTTCCGTTAAGCGATCCAATTCTGGTGAAGAAACGCCCATCTCCTGCAAAATGCGCTGGTTCTCGTTCATTAATGCTCCCAAACGTTCGGGATGCCCACCCTCGATAGATTGCCGCGCTGTTTTGGCAATGCTACCTGCTGCGGCGAAAAGAGTCTCAATCTCGTGCGGATTCTGCTCCCAGAGCTTACGTACATCGGCTACAGATTCTTTCGTTGGGGCGGGGATGCCGGTATCGCCAATAATGATGGTGAAAGGCTTTGCAACATTCAATAATTCGATGGCATTTCTATCTTTCCTGCCCCATCTCGGCGATTTTTCTCCTTTAGGCGGAGGAAATTTGCTACCACTGATAGGAGGGAAAACCCAATAAGGGATTTTTAAGAAGAAGATCGGCTTTCCATAGGTCACGACAGTGTTATCTATCCCCGAGGGTGTGCCGTGATGGATCTTCTCCACTTCGTAGGCGATCTCGTTCACACGCTCATCCCTAAGCGGATGCCCCAAATGCGCGGATAATGCACGGATGATCGCAACCGATACCGCCGCGCCTGAGCCAAGCCCCGAGGCGAGTGGGATGGTGGATGTGATTTTGATTTCTATGCCCTCTCGCATGTCTTTGCGAGGAGCATGCGTTTGCGACGAAGCAATCTCCATGACAGTGAGGGAGATTGCTTCGTCGGATAAAGTCCTCCTCGCAATGACAGAGATGCCAAGGGCAGAGAAAACACTCCTTATAACGGTAGCAAGTGCATCGTCAGGAGCGATTCGGGAAAGTTCTTCGTGCAATCCAATGTCGGGGGCGTTGACCCAGATCCCACCAGCGCGGTCAACATCCAAGACTTCCGCATCCGCATGAATCTGGTTTACAGGCACAGCCAGCGCAGGCTGCCCATAAACAACGGCATGTTCGCCAAATAATATGATCTTGCCGGGCGCAGTGGCTTTGGTCATTATATTCCCCCTTATAGTAACGACTTTAGTCGTTTAGTAATGCAAGGGCTGAAGCCCTTACTACGAGGAAGTTTCACGAGAGATAAAAAACAGCCATCGCTATAATCCCCCAAAGAATGATAGCGATTTGGAGCGGTCTATCGGTCAGAACAACTTCTTCTGGAGAACCAGTGACGTGAGAAATTTGCACAAGATAAAGATAACGAAAAATGGCGTAGATCACGAAGGGAATCGTGAGCATCATGGCGTGGTTACCGGGCAGGTTGTCTGCAGTGAAAGTATAGAGGCTATAGGCGACGATCGTTGTGCCCGAAACAATAGTGATAAATTGGTCAAGCAGCGGGATAGTGTAGCCATCGAGCACTTTGCGGTGCGAGCCTGCACCGTCGGAGAGCAATTCTAACTCAGCGCGTCTTTTGCCAAAGCCGAGATAAAGTGCGCCGAGCGTGGTGATCACATAAAGCCAGGGTGAAAAACGTTCGACAGCGATAAGTGTCACACCGCTATGTACGCGCAGGACAAAGCCTGTGGCGAGGATCATCACATCGAGAATGGGGATATGTTTAAGCCGCGATGTATAAGCGAGCATCATCAGGAAATAGATCGCCAAAACCGCAGAGAAGGCTGGCGTGAGAAAATAAGCTGTGGGGATAACGATTGCGACCAGCAACACACCAAAAACACGTGCGACATTGATTGGCAACTCGCCCGATGGCAAAGGACGATTCTTTTTCTTCGGATGTTGGCGATCGGCATCAATATCAGCGATGTCATTAAAGATGTAGACTGCGCTGGAGATCAAAGAAAAAAGCGCAAATCCAGCAAGGGTGCGCAGCGCAGGTTCAAGCTGAAAAAGTTGCTTGTCAAAAACCAGCGCAAAGAAAACGATCACATTTTTTATCCACTGCCGTGGACGCATTATTTTTAGGATGGCTTTTATCATAAAGATATTTTACATCGAAAAAGGAGTTAGGTGACAGTCACTTTTGAAGTGACTGTCACCTCCGCAACAGGTACAATATAGCTATGCCAAAAATCCGTTTAGATATTTCTCTCTTTGAGCAGGGACTTGCCGAATCGCAGGAACTAGCCCAACGCCTTGTGATAGCAGGCAAAGTGCGCGTGGATGGACAGCTCGCAGTCGCTCCCTCACAAATGATCAAAGCTGACGCCAAACTGGATGTAGACAGCGGAAAGCGTTTCGTCTCGCGCGGCGGAGATAAGCTTGCTGCCGCTTTGGACGCATTCTCCGTCAATGTACAGGATCTCGTTTGCGCCGACGCTGGCGCATCTACCGGCGGATTTACGGATTGCCTCCTCCAAAATGGCGCCGCCAAAGTCTACGCCATAGACGTAGGTCACGGAATCCTCGCCTGGGAACTCCGCAACGATCCCCGCGTTGTCGTGATGGAACAAACCAATGCTCGTCACGTTGAAAAGCTGGATGAACCAGTCGATTTGGTCGTCATAGACGCATCTTTTATTTCGTTGAAAGTTTTATTACCCGTTATTAAAAAGTGGCTCCCCTCTCCCGCCCGCGGGGGAGGGGCTGGGGGTGGGAGCAGTGTCATCGCCCTCATCAAACCCCAATTTGAAGCCAAACGCGATGAAGTCTCACGGGGAAAAGGTGTTATCCGCGATGCAGAAATCCATAAACGTGTTTTGCGTGAGATTTTAGATTTTGCCCAAGAGCAAGGCTTCACTCTGCGCGGCTTGATCCGCTCTCCAATTCAAGGCCCGAAGGGAAATGTCGAGTTTTTAGTTTGGTTGGGGATGGGAGAAGGGGAAATAGTAGATCAGGAAAAAGTAATTAGTAGGGCTGTGAGTAGTGAAAGAGAGAGAAAGGAACGATGAACAAAATTCAAAAAAGAGTTGATAGATTAATAGGCTTGGCAAATGATTTGTTGTTGAAGCATCCAAAGCATCTTGTTATACAAGCTTGCCTAAGAAACTTTGGTATATTAAGAAGTGAGCTTTTACTACCCGAGCCAAATAAAGAAAAAGTCAAAAGCAGCAGTTATGGACTCATAAGGGCATATGATGCGACGTCAGAATTTCACGATACTCCATTTGGGGAAGAGATAGAAAAACTCTTGCTCGAGCTACAAGAATACTGAAAACTATTCTGAAATATTTTTGAGGATAGCCCTTAATTAACCTTCGTAATTCTCTCGCTAATCTCCCATAATTTTTACGCGATGCTTTCATCATAAGAAAGTGGGGATAAACAAAGCAATATACCGCGTAAGAATCCTTGAGAAGATCCCATCTTATCTCCTGTTAGAACGATAAAAACAAGGAGAGAGAGACATGACCACCAACCCCAAAATTACAGTTTACGGAGCCTACTGGTGTCCCGATTGTCGCCGCGCAAAGCAATTTTTAGGCGAACACCAAATCCCCTATAACTGGGTGGATATTGAAGAAGACAAAGAAGGCGAGCAATACGTCATCCAGAAGAACGATGGCAAACGCATCATCCCGACCATCGAATTTGAAGATGGCTCGCTGCTGGTTGAGCCATCGAATGCTGAGTTAGCTACCAAACTCGGGCTAAAAACCACCGCCGAACGTAGCCATTACGATTTAATCGTCATCGGTGGTGGGCCAGCCGGATTAACCACAGCCCTCTACACTGCTCGCGAAGGGATCGACACGCTCGTGATCGAACGTGCTGCCCTCGGTGGGCAGGCTGCCACAACCCAATGGCTCGATAACGTCCCTGGCTTCTCCGAAGGCATTTCTGGCGCAGATTTTTCGCATCAGCTACGTCTGCAAGCAGAACGTTTCGGCGTTGAATTTTTGCAAGCCCAAGATGTCACCGAAGTTCGCAGCGACGATAATTATCAACACATCGCAACCGGCGACGGCAGTAAATACACCGCCAAAGCCGTCCTCATCGCTACGGGCAGCAGCTACAAACGCCTTAACGTCCCCGGCGAAGAGAAATATATAGGCGCAGGCATTCATTTTTGCGCCACCTGTGACGGCCCCTTCTACAAGGGGATGCCCGTTGCCGTCATTGGCGGCGGCAACAGTGCTACCGAAGAAAGCGTCTTCCTGACAAAATTTGTCGAAAAAGTCACCCTGCTTGTGCGCGGCAGCGAACTGACCGCCAGCAAAGTATTGCAAGATAAAGTGCTCTCTCATCCCCAAATCGATGTGCGTTTCAACACCGAAACCCTCGAATTCCAGGGCGCAGAAAGCAAACTCAAAACCGTTATCATCAAAAACCGCAAGACCGACCAAAGAGAAGAAATTCACCCCTCGGGCGTTTTCACCTTTATCGGGCAAATCCCCAACACAGGCTTTCTCGCCAACTCTGGCGTAGAAACCAATCAGTGGGGCTTCATCGTCAGCGGGCACAGTCTTGTCCACGATGCTCCTCGCCCCGCCGGTTACGAATCCCGTGACCCCACCCTGCTCGAAACCAGCGTCCCCGGCATTTTTGCCGCTGGTGATGTCCGCGCCGATAGCACTAAACAAGTCGCCTCGGCGGCTGGTGAGGGCGCAACTGCCGCCCTGCTCATTCGGGAGTATTTGAAGAGTGTTTAAATTTCAAACTGATTTTGCGAGAAGAATGCTCTTTCGACGAAGCAATCTCATGATCCGTAAGACCGCTTTGTCGCAAAAGCATGCTCCTCGCGGAATCATTTTTGTTCTTTTTTTGATGTCTCTTCTCTTGGCAGCTTGCGGAACGCAAAGCACCCCTGTGCCTTCAACATCTACCCCGCTGCCAACAGAGCGGATCATCCCCAGCCTGGAGCCTGCCCCTGTTATGGATACAGCTACCGCACCCCCAACAGCAACATCATCCGCCGCTAATGCCGACGTGACTTTCGTTCGGGCAATCCAAGCTGCCGATGGAAGCTGGACTTTCCATGTAACGGTATCCCATCCAGATACGGGGTGGGACGATTACGCCGATGGCTGGGATATTCTCACATTAAACGGAACCCAGCTCAAAATCCGGGAAGGTGACGTGTTTACCCGTCTACTGGCGCATCCGCATGTGGACGAGCAACCCTTCACCCGCAGCCAAAGCGGAATCGTCATCCAAGAAGATATAACAAAAGTTATCGCCCGAGCACACGACATTGTGGATGGCTTTGGCGGGAAAGAAATCATCGTCGATCTTGAAAAAGATTCTGGCGAGGGTTTTGAAGTAGAACACTAAAACTATGTCACTGCGAGGAGCATGCTTTTGCGACGTGGCAGTCTCCTTCACTATCTTGGAGATTGCTTCAGCGATCAAACTGCTTCGCAATGACAACTAAACAGAAAATAAAATGAAAAACTATTACTCACCACACTCGTACTCACATTCATCATCGCCGCCTGTGGCACTACGCCAGAAACGACCGCCAATATCCGCTCCTTGGAAGAGGCTTACGCCAACGACGCGCCTGAAATTGTGGAAGTGACCGCTAACGATGCCATTTTGCTCTTTGAATCGAGCGTGCCTTTGGCTTGCTCTGTTGTTTACGGCACGACCACCGAATATGGTCAACTCTCGGTCGATACCGATATGGATGGCGGCGCACATACCGATCATCATCCCGTTTTATCGGGCTTGGAACCGGATACCGAATATCAATATCGCTTGCAAGGGACTGCGCCCGACGGCACGATCTATACCAGCGAAAATATGACTTTTCGCACCCTGCCCGTAGACGAAAGCGCAGAAGTTAATCTCGCATCTTTGGAGAGCGGTGCAACTGTGACGGACGTGAGCAGCAACTTTGGCGGCGCAGCGAATGACCAATCTTGGGGTGCGAACAACGCCCTAGATGGCAACCGCGCCACAGCCTGGTCATCCAGCGGGGATGGGAATGATGCTTTCGTCGAGATCACATTGCCCCAAGCTGCGCAACTGACCGCTGTCGAAGTCTGGACGCGCTCAATGGGCGATGGTACAGCGATCACCTTGAGCTTTACGATCACCACCGATAGCGGCGAAGTTTTTGGTCCCTTCACCCTCGACGATGCCGAGCAAGCTTATAAATTCGAGATCGACGCAGTTGCCACCACCCTCCGTTTGGATGTCGTAGACAGCACCGGCGGGAATACGGGCTTGGTCGAGTTTGCGGCTTATGGGGAGTTTAAGTAAAAACTCTAAACCACATCAAAAAAATCCAGGAGACCAAGAATGAAAAAAGACCCTGTTCAATATTCTCTGGCATTAAAACTAAAACTTAACATGATCACTTTGCCCCAATTACAAGACGGCATCACCGAGTGTTTTATTCTCACAAATCGAACTTTCTTGGAACGTCGCATGGGAAAAAGTGTTGCAATCAGTGAGATAGATTCAATTACGCGTGAGTTGATCGCCCAGGTGTTTTCTGAAAACAATATCTCAAGATCTTCCACCTCTATCTCTGATATTCGAAAAATATGTAAAATCCTTGATGCCCAACTTGGTTTTGAAGCTAACCAGAAATTATCGGAGCATCATCAAAATATCATTGATAGGCTTTTTGAATTAGCAGCTTAAACTGGACAGGAGAAAATTATGAAACTAGCTATGATCGGATTAGGAAAAATGGGCGCGAATATGACCTCGCGCTTGCTACGCGGTGGAAATAACGTCGTCGCTTTCGATTTGAACGAAGAAGCTATCCAAAAGGCGGAATCTGAAGGCGCAGAAGGTGCGCGGACTTTGTCCGAAGTCACCGAGAAATTATCTGCGCCGCGTGTGGTTTGGGTAATGGTCCCTGCTGGGAAAATAACAGAATCCGTCATCGACGAGTTGGGCGAACTGCTTTCAGATGGGGATACCATTATCGACGGTGGAAACACGATGTATAAAGATGATATCCGACGGGCAGCAACGCTGGCAGAAAAAGGGATCAATTATGTGGATGTCGGCACTAGCGGAGGCGTTTGGGGGCTCGCAGAAGGCTACAGTATGATGATCGGTGGAACAACGGAAGCCGTTTCAAGGCTGAGTCCGATTTTCGAGACTCTCGCTCCAGCTGCAGATTTAGGTTGGGGACATGTTGGCCCTGTCGGAGCCGGACATTTTGTCAAAATGATCCACAATGGAATCGAATATGGCATGATGCAGGCGTATGCCGAGGGATTTGAGATCATGCACGCCAAGAAAGATTTTGGTCTTGACCTGCATCAGGTCGCAGAGATTTGGCGACACGGCAGCGTCGTCCGCTCATGGCTGCTCGATCTAACCGCCAACGCCCTCGAAGATGACCAGGATTTGAGCGATATCGCTGGCTATGTTTCGGATAGCGGCGAAGGACGCTGGACTGTCTTTGAAGCCGTCGATTTAGATGTACCTGCGCCCGTCATCACACTCTCACTACAGAGACGATTCTCCAGCCGACAAGATGAAAGCTACGCCGCCAAAGTCCTTTCTGCGATGCGCAATCAGTTCGGCGGGCACGCTGTAAAAAAGGCGGAGTAATGAAAAAGACTCACTCCAGCCCCCCTCTAACTCCCCCCACAGGGAGGAGAATTTGTCCCTTCCCCCCTCGGGGGAAGGCTAGGATGGGGGCATAATGCAGAAACAACACACCACCAGCATCATCATCTTCGGTGCATCCGGCGACTTAACTTGGCGAAAACTCATCCCCGCCCTCTATAATAATTTCAAAAAGGGGCGACTGGATGAGTGCGCCAATGTCGTCGGTTTTGCCCGTCGCCCTTACGACAATGAAACTTTCCGTGCCCGCTTGCGTGAAGGTGTTCAGAAATTTAGCCCAGACACTTTCGACGAGAAAATCTGGGGGGATTTCGTCACGCGCATCCATTATTTTCGTGGCAATCTCGACCAAGCCGATGATTTTGCAAAACTACACACTTTCTTGCATGGGCTGGAAGGCGATAACGCCAACCGCCTTTACTACCTTGCCACCGCTCCTTCATTCTATGCACCTGTTGCTGGTTTTCTAGGGAAAGCAGGCATGTCAAAAGAAGATGCTGACAAATGGCGACGCATCATCATCGAGAAACCCTTCGGGCGTGATCTCGCCTCCGCACAGGCACTCAACCGTGCTGTTCATGCGGCGTTTGAAGAGCGTCAGGTCTATCGCATCGACCATTATCTCGGCAAAGAGACCTCCCAAAATATCCTCTTCTTCCGTTTTGCGAATACCATCTTTGAGCCGCTCTGGAATCGAGGCTATATCAACAACATCCAGATCAGTGTTGCCGAAAGTGTCGATGTTGGCGAACGTGCAGGCTATTACGATAAGTCGGGTGTCCTGCGTGATATGTTCCAAAATCATCTTTTTCAATTGCTCGCATTGGTCGCCATGGAAGCTCCCGCATCCTTCGACGCAGATGCCGTCCGCAACGAAAAAGCGAAGGTTTTCCAGAGCATTCGCCCCATTGATCTCAACGATACCGTCCGCGCCCAATACGAGGGTTATGCTCAAGCCGAAGGCGTTGCACCCAATTCTCAAACCCCCACCTATGCCGCCCTCAAACTCTTTATCGATAATTGGCGCTGGCAGGGCGTGCCATTTTATCTGCGCTCCGGCAAGGCGCTCAAACATAAAAATTCCGAGATCATCATCGAGTTTCAGCGCCCGCCGCACCTCATGTTCGACCTCCCCGAAGGGCGCGATTTCACTCCAAATATCCTCTCGATATGCATCCAGCCCGACGAAGGCATTCAACTCCGCTTCGAGGCAAAAGTCCCCGATTCCGATCAGGAAATGCGCTCCGTCAACATGGATTTTGCCTACGACGATTTCTTCGACGGCGCCACTATCCCCGAAGCTTACGAGCGTTTACTGCTTGAAGCATTGGATGGGGATGCCTCCCTCTTTACCCGTTCCGATGAAATAACAGCCTCTTGGCGGATAATTGATCCCGTTATAAATAGCTGGGCGGAACGCGCTCAACCCAAACTTGCTACCCATAAAAAAGGAGAGTGGGGTCCCGAAGAATCTACCGCTCTCCTCGCCCGCGATGGGCATCAATGGCGATTTGGTTGTGTGAGTCATCGAATAAATTAGTTTGGAGTCCGAAATCTCCAGATTTCGGCGTTATCAAAAACCAACGTCTGGAGACGTTGGACTCCGCTCACTAAAGCAAATAGAGGGTGCGTCGCACCAAAAAGATGAGATTCTACTCTTCGGTGAACATTTTCCCATCGACAAGAATCAGTCTGTCGAAGTTCGTGCGACGCACTCCCCAAACCTAACTTGATTTGTCATTGCGAGACAGTTTTATCGTCGACCTGTGCTCCGAAGGGGTAAGCAATCTCCACGACAGTGGGGGAGATTGCCACAGTCGCTATCGCTCCTTCGCAATCACATCACAAAAAAATGAACCCACAAAACCTAAACATCTACCCAAACAGCGATACCCTCGCTCTCGCCTTCGCCAAACACTTCATCCAAAAGGCAGATGAAGCCATCCGCGCACGCGGACGTTTCCTTGCCGTGCTCAGCGGCGGTGGTACGCCGCTAAAAGCCTATCGCTTACTTGCGCAAGAACCGTTTAAAAGTCAAATCGAATGGAAGAAAGTGCATCTCTTCTGGGGCGATGAGCGCCATGTTCCACATGATGATGCAGGGAGTAATTTTTATCAGGCAGGCGAAGCCTTGCTGAAACACGTTGGCATTCCCGATGGAAATCTGCATCCGATGCCCACACATCTCTCTCCGCGCGAAGCAGTAGACGCTTATCATCAAACGCTAGATTCTTATACGAAATCAAACTCAAAACATGTCCGCTTCGATCTGGTTCTGCTCGGGCTGGGAGATGATGGGCACACCGCATCCCTTTTTGTGGGGCAATCTGCGCTGTGGACAAATCCCGTTATCAGCACAGAAGGCGATTATCAAGGCAGACCATCCACGCGGCTGACGCTTACGCCCATTGTCATCAATCACGCGCGCGAAATCGTTTTCATGGTCAGCGGCGCATCCAAAGCGGATGCGCTCGCCAATGCGCTCGGCGAAGAAAGAGATATTGATCGTTTTCCCTCGCAGGCGATCTCGGTGGAGAGCACACGTTGGATGGTGGATGAAGATGCGGCGCAGCAATTGCCGTAGGTCACGCTTGCAGCGTGACTTTCTTAAAGGAAACCCATGACCAAAAAATACGATGTAGCAATCATCGGCTCGGGGATGGGTGGCTCAACACTGGCTTCAATTTTGGCGCGGCAGGGCTTGGATGTGATCGTCTTTGAAGCTGGGCAGCACCCCAAATTTGCGATCGGTGAATCGACCATTTTGGAGACATCCGAGATGATGCGCGCGTTGGCGAAGTTTTACGATGTGCCTGAACTGGCTTATTTCAGCTCTGAAAATTATCTCGATTATGCCGGAACTACGCACGGCGTAAAACGACATTTTGGTTTTGTACATCACGAAATCGGCAAAGAGCCAATGCCCGAAAGAACCTTGCAAGCCGTCATTCCTAAAGAACCTTATGGGCACGAATTGCATATTTATCGGCAAGATAGTGACTCTTTCCTGACTTCGGTCGCTATTTCCTACGGCGCGACGATTTTGCAAAATACGCCCGTAAAAGATGTCGATTTTAGTGATGATGGCGTGAGCATTTCAACAGCAAAAGACGAAGAATATCAAGCTGAATATATCGTCGATGCGGGCGGATTCCGCTCATTGCTTGCCCATAAATTTGAGCTGCGCGATTTTGATCTAAAGACAAATACACGCGGGATGTTCACGCATATGGTCGATGTGCCTTGTTTTCACGATGTCTCTTTTTCGCGTGAAGAAAACGGCGTTCCTTTCCGCTGGTCGGAGGGGACATTGCATCACCTTTTCGAGGGTGGCTGGTTGTGGGTGATCCCTTTTAATAATTATGCCGAGGCAACAAACCCCGTTGTGAGCGTGGGACTTTTGCTTGATCCGCGCATCCATCCCCCACGTACCGATATAACGCCCGAAGATGAATTTTACGGATTTATCGAGCAATTCCCCGGGTTGAAAAAACAGTTCACAAATGCCAAGCAAATTCGGGGCTGGGTGCGAGCCGAGCGTCTCCAGTATTCATCCAAAAAAGTTGTTGGCAACCGATTCGCTCTGCTCGGGCACTCGGTCGGGTTCATTGATCCGCTCTATTCAAAAGGGCTTTATGTGACGCATATGACGATCATGCTGCTCGCAGATCTGTTGCTCAAGGCAAAAAAGACGGGCGATTATTCGGCGAAAGCCTTTGCGCCGCTTGAAGAGATCACGCTCGGCTATGTCAAAATGCACGATCAATTGACGGTCAACTCGATCAAATCGTGGTCAAATTACAAACTTTGGCGCGTTTACTCGGTGCAGTGGCTGCTGGGCGCGTATCTCGAATATCTGATGTTGAGCATCACGCGGATGCGCGCAAAAGACCGCAACGAGTATATTGCCCTACTCAAAAACAATCGTTTGGCGGGCGGTGGCTTTGCAGAATTTTTTGACGTGCAGCAAAAAGTGGATGCCCTTTTCAGCGCAGTTGACCCCGCCAACGAAGCCGATGTCGACCACATGGTCGCTGAAGCGAACGCGCTCTTCCGTGATTTTAAATGGCTTCCGCTACCCTTCGATGCCATTCTGGATGGAAAAAATCATCTCGCTAAAAAGAAATTCCGCCTGACGCTTTTCAACAAAGAAGATGGTTTCATGGGCAGTGGCGCGTATAAAAAACATTTCTTTGGCGACATGTCCCTGCTCGATCTTGCGATCAAAGGCGCAGAAGATAAGCTCCTGTATGCGCGTGCCTATTTGCGTTGGCGGCGAAAGAAAGATGCGCGTTTGGCGTGGAGAAACTAACGTCATTGCGAGGAGAGCTTTATCCGACGAAGCAATCTCCCCGACTGTCTTGGGGATTGTCACGTCGCGAAAAGATGCTCCTCGCAATGACAATTTAGGAAAACAATGTTCGATACCTACCTCCGCAACACCAAAGATCGCATCGTTGAGCCAATCGCTCGGCGTATGACGCGTATTTCCCCGAATACAATTTCTATTATTGGCGTATTTTTTGGCATCGGCAGCGCAATATTTGCCACACAACGCCTCTATCTTTGGGGATTGGCATTTTGGCTCATCAATCGCGCCCTCGATGGTCTGGATGGATTGCTCGCTCGTCTGCATAATAAACAGGATGACTTTGGCGGTTACTTAGATATTCTGCTGGATTTCACCGCTTACGCCGCCATCCCTCTCGGATTTGGGCTTGGGGCTGCCTCCCAAAACATTTATCTGGCTTTAGCTTTTTTGCTTTCTACCTACTACCTTAACACTGCCTCGTGGATGTATCTGGCAGCCATCCTTGAAAAACGTGCCACCCGCAACCCCGAAACCGCAACGACCATCGTTATGCCCGCTGGTCTCATCGGCGGCTTCGAAACGATTATTTTCTATTCTCTCTTTTTCATCCTGCCGCAATATCTATTGCATCTTTTTATCGTTTTCAGTGCCCTGATTTTTATTACCGTTACTCAACGCCTTATATGGGCGCGACGAAAGCTATCTTGATCCATATTTCCTCAGCTATGTCTTTGCGAGGAGAGTTTTATCCGACGAAGCAATCTCCCAGGCAGTCTTGGAGATTGCCGCGTCGCAAAAGCATGCTCCTCGCAAAGACATTCTAAGAGGGTTGAATAGCTGTCTTCTTCATAACTATCTGTTTTTTACAGGAACTCTATGCCAACACTGAAAAACAACAAAATAGCTCCTTCTTTTACGCTTCAATCGACAGATGGGAAAGAAATCTCCCTCAACGAATTGATCAAAGCAGATAATAATGTTTTGCTAATCTTCTTGCGGCATCTTGGTTGAATTCCCTGCCGTGAGCATGTGGCACAGTTGTGCCAACACCAGTCAGCATTCAAAAAACGGGATACGCGCGTTATCGTCATCTCCTTTGGGACGCTCCCTGCTGTTCAGGAATGGATGAGAGATAATTGCGATCATTTCACCATTCTTCTCGACCGTGAACGCGAAGTGTACAACGCCTATGGGCTGGAGCGTTCCTATTGGCGTTCTCGCAATTTGAAAACACGTTGGTATTATTTCACAGCCTGGATAAGGGGAGAAAAAACTGGCGATTCACATGGAGATGATCTGGATCAGCTCGGCGGCGATTTTATTATTGGCAAAGACGGCAAATTCAAGTTGCTGTATCCCAGCTACGATCCCACTGACCGGCCGCCAGTTGAAGATTTGCTCAAAATTTTAGATGCCTGATAAATGATAATGCGAGTAAAATAGCTTGAATTTAAAAATCAAGGAGATAATGATGAAAACAGAAAGTGGATTGGAATATACAGAAAGAAAACGCGGCAAAGGCCCAAAAGCCGAAGCCGGAAAAACCGTTAGCGTACATTACGAAGGCAGACTTCTGGATGGGAAAATTTTCGACAGCTCTTATGATCGTGGCACACCCATCGAATTTGAATTGGGTGTTGGGCAAGTGATCAAAGGCTGGGACGAGGGCATTGCTCTGATGAACGTCGGTGGCGAAGCCACGCTCACAATTCCCGCTGAGTTGGGCTACGGTGAACGCGGCGCTGGCGGATTAATTCCCCCGAATGCAACCTTGATCTTCGATGTTGAGCTGGTTGAAGTGAAGTAAAGCCAAATTTTTTGACCGAATTAGAAGTTTCAAACTAACAAAAAGCGCCCTTTTTTACAAGGCGCTTTCTTTTTGTCCAATGGTTTTCGTAAGCCCTCGTAGGGGTACCGGCTCGTGGGCGGGACTTGGATAACGCGATTATCGCGGTATATCTTCCAGTCAGACCAAGTTGAGTTTAGCGGTAAGAATCCCACGCGTCCACCGCACGCTTTGTTGGGTAGCAACTTTTATCTGTATGTATACTATCCTCATGCTTTGGTTGCTTGAGATTCTCCGCCCTCAATCTGAGCAGCTGTTACCACGCAGTCACGTCCGCTGGTTTTCGCCTGATAGAGCGCTGCATCGGCTACATGTAAGAGTTTCTCCTTGTTCGTAGCTGTTTTTGGAAAAGCGGCTACACCGAAGGACGATGTAATACCGAGTGGCTGACCCTTATATACTATGCTCAAAGATTTCATTCCTTCTCGTAATGTCTCCGCGCGTTGCTGTGCGATTTCCAATGAGATATCCGACATGATGAGTAGAAATTCTTCTCCTCCATAGCGGCAGGCAACGTCCTCGCCACGACAGAGTGTTTTTAGTAACATCCCCACGTTTTGCAACACAACGTCGCCCGCATCATGCCCGTACGTGTCATTGAACAACTTGAAGTGATCAATGTCGAGGGAGATCACGCTCAGCGGCGTTTGCTTGCGTGTTGCCCGCTGAATCTCACGGTCTAATGTTTCCTCCGCGTAGCGGCGATTGAACAAGCCGGTGAGTGGATCACGGATCGCCTGATTGCGCAAAGTTTCCCGCAGCGCTTGGTTCGCCAGAGCTAGGGCGACATATTCAGCAACAGAAGCAGCCAAGGATAACACAGCCTCGATCGTCCGTGTAGGCGTTGTCAACACCGCAGTGGATTCATCCATTGAAAATTGCACATGCAATATGCCTAATGCTTCGCCACGAGCTATCAAGGGTACACATAAATAGTTGTTTGATTTTAGTCGTTTCACATGCGGACAATGCAAGCCAGAGCGAGAAGCATCCTGTTGATATATTTGCCCTTGCCGCAATGCCCAGCATTCATCGGGTGAGAAGATGCGCACATGATTCTCTGCAGGAAAATTTCCCCAGGTGGCAGCACTTTCCAAGTCGTTCCGTGATGGACTGTAGATGAATAAGGCGCCGATCTTTGATGGAAAGAGTTCCTGCATGTAGTAACTGATAATGCCATATAGCTCCTCGTTTGTGGTGCTAGTGTGTAACATCCCTCCCATTTCCGTCAATAAGCGAACCTCGCGGGTGTGTTGTTCCAATTGTGCGATTGATAATGTGAGTTGGTCGTTGGATTGGCGAAGAGACTCTTCCGCTTGCTGGTGCTTCTCTTGCTCTTTAAATAGCCATGCGGCTGTTCTCTGGATAATCAATCCGGTGAAGAACAGTATGAATAATTGCATGCTAATACCCATTGCAATTTGTATGTCTATCCCTATAGACAGCTGGGGAACAGCGAGCGCTACAGCCGCAAAGGGTAGAACCAAATAGACTCCAGTTCGATCCATCAAGATGCCCGGGACGACAACCCCTACCAAGAATACCAGCCAAAACGGGGAAGGATAGCCCCCTGTGATCATGACAATAGCGGTTGTGGTTATCAAGTGAAAAAAACCGTTGGTATAACGCAGAGCCGCCACGTTTTTCCAGCCTCTAGTCAGGATTCCCAGAAAGACGCCTCCAAAGAACTGCAAGAGAATGATCCCCAAAACGGAACGCCAAGATTCGCCTGCCCATCCACCAATAATACCTAAAGCCATCAGGGCTGTTGTACTTCCAGTGACATAGGGGCCGAGGGTGGGAAGCAGATCAGAGGGGATATCCGTGTTGGTTTTAGAAGACATACGGTGAATCAATCCTTTCAAAGCATGAAGTAGCTTATTTCCGCTCAACTAGCATTTATACGGATTGCATACCCTGACGGGTACTTCATAACTGCTTATGAACAATGTTAGATTAGAAGTAGTTTAGCATATTCTTTTTATGAATCCAAATTGATCCAATAGCGGCCAAATTTCTTTCCTTTGCCACCCTTTCCTACAGTCTCAAGCTTCCCTCCGTTTGCCAGAATAATCTTTGTCGAGGCGATATTATCCAGATCGGTAACGATCAAAGCCTTTCTTTCGCCGACTTTCTCTAATCCCTTCAATGCCAGGCGCAGTGCTTCGCTCCCATAGCCTTTTCCGCGCTTGTCCTTACGAATATAGTAAGCGATATGCCCTGTCCGTTCTTTCAGGCTTTCATTGAGATAGTGCCACATCCGTACAATCCCAATGGCTTCTTCTTTATCATCCAAAAACCAGAAAAAGCTTCGTGGAATATGACCAGGTTTTAGGTTTCTATGATCGTTTGTTGTATGACAGTATTGTAGATATTCCTCGAGTATAAGAATACCTTTTGGGACTGCTGTTCCGCCAAATCCATTTTCTCCCTCGCCCAAGTCTGCAATTAACTCGGCAAGTCCTTTTGGGGGGTGGAGGGAGGCTATTTCCAGTTTCATATTGAGTAATTCTATCATTCACAAGTAGCAAATGATGCTAATAGATCATGTTTAGGCATAAGTGTGCTAAGCCGAAGAATGCCATTGATTGAATGATCCCTTTCGAGAACTTTCCAGAAAAGCGATTATGCTCGTGATCCCGAAAGAGTAGATGAAGCCCTAAATGGATGATAAGGAAGATGTCTACAATTACCTGAAAAGAAAATTGTGAAGGCGCTGTTGCTTGTGTTAAGAACCAAAAGATAAGTAGAAGAAAGGGCAAGTGCAAAAGTGTAAATATTTGATAGGCAAGCTCATCTTCCAGATCTTTTAGAAACACAAATAACCGCCATTCTTTCCTGCGAATTGCGTCAAACTCATGAATTACCAGCAAAGATAGATTTATGAAAAACAGAAAATCTTTGAATATATTCATTTCATTACTCCCTACGACTTTTTATAAAAAAATGGCACCGAAGCATATGCTTCGGTGCCAAAATACCAGAGTCTCTTATTCCATTTTTTGCCATTTGAAGAATTGGAGGGCTGCGAAAATATCTACAATAATGGCGATAATGCCTATTAGCCATTTGCCCTGAACAGTAAAAGGTACCCAATTTGTAATAAGTAAGAGGATGCTGCCTAGTACCCAGAGCGAATCTGCGATAATGGCAAAGAGTACAAAGTTCCGCAAGATCGCAGGGCGTTTGGCAAAGATATAAATGAACTCAGCGTAGATGATCAGGCCGATCCCTAAAGCGAGAATAATCCCGCTTGCATCAAGACCGAGAAAAGCTGACACGGACTTTGATGCAATGGCAAAGATCAGGCCGCTGACGCCGCAAAAAATAGCGTTTGCATAGAGAATAGGACGAACAGAGGTTTGGTTGGTATGAGTTTGAACAGTCATTGATATAGCTCCTTTTTTGTTGGTTAAGATGCCCCCAGTTTATGCTATATCAAAGTGCCACGTCTATGAAAATTACTGCCAAATACTGCCAGTTTTTGTGTTTTAGCTTTTATTTAGTAAATCTTCAGCAACCAGACGCGCGGCTATATTTTGCCAGTTGTATAAGGTTCGTTCTGGCACGGATATTTGGAACCACTCTAGTATCTGGAGAGTTTCCTCATCAAGGAATTCTTTGTCGATGCGACGAGCGTAGGGTTTTATGCCGATGACATAAGGGAAATATAGAGCGTTGAAATAGCGCCATTCGTCTGTTGTGCCAAAATTGGTACCATCTTGTGGTTTAAGACGTTGAATACTTTTGGTGAGCAATGCTTTTAGGGCGTGTGCCCTATCGAGGGGATTTTCGCCGCCTTCGGCGGTGACGGCTGGAAGATTTGTCAGCGGGCTGGATGCTAACTTGGGTAAATTGCCGAGGTTGCTAATGGCGCGGCGTGTCAGGCGGGCAAACTCTATTTCGTCCACCTCAGCAAGTTCGAACAGGGAGCGGCGCGGCAACTCATCTGCCGTAGTACGGAGAATATTTCTTTCGCTGCTTAATGCTAGGGTGCGGGAGAATGTTAATTTATCCAAAAAAGATTGAATCTGTGCAAAGAAGGTTTGTGTCAATATCCCAAATGTGATGACGCTGGTAAGCAAAAGTAATTTGGCAAAGCTTAGATATCCGTCGAGGGCGATGAAGATGATGACCAGTACAGCGAGCGCGCCTGCGTAATAAAAAGCCGCTACGAAGGAACGGATAAGATGGGCGCGCATTCTTTCTCCCTCGTCAAAAGCATCCCAGGCTGTGATCAATAATCCGAGCGCGAGGAGGTCGAGGCCGAGAAAAGAAATTCCCCAAGTGCGTGGCAAAAGGTCAAAAGGCAAAATGACCAGCCCTGTACTGAGAGTAAAAAATAGAGCTACAAGGGCTAAAATGGCAAAGGTGTTTTTGAAAAGTGAGCGTAAAGCAAGGTTTGCAATAATGCCTACACTTAGAAAAAGAGCGAGTAAAACAAGGATGCTAAACCAGGGCTCAAGCAATACGAGAATAAAAATGGGGATGATGGTAAGCGCCCACGTTCGGATAAAGCCTTTGCGCCAAACGATCTCTTCGGGAAGCAAGTGGAGGGCTGCGCCGATCCAGAAAAATGCGGGCAAAAGGAGGATGACTGTAAGGAGCTTGTCTGTGAGCAATTCTATGACGAGAGCTAGTGCGTAGCCAAGCAAACCAAAACCGGTGAGTTGAGTGGTTCTTTTTTTGAAATTGCGTGCGAGCAAATAAGACCCCAGCCATAAGGTGAAGCTGAAAAAGAAGAGTTTTGTGATTAGATCAAGACTAATTGGCATCAGGTTTATTTGCAACGACTTGCCCACGTCCCTGTTTCTTGGCGTGGTAGACGCGTTGATCGGCAGTTTCAAGCAATTTATTGGGCAGTTCCCCATCTGTTGGGTAATAAGACATACCTGCGCTAAAAGCAAGTGTTATGGGCGGGTCTTCAATGATGGGAGTCACTTTCATATCGTCGAGCAATTTTTGTACTAAGACAGCCCCTCGTGTTTCATCGATACCCTGCAAGATGAGGACAAATTCGTCTCCTCCATAGCGAAAAAGAAGATCTGTAGTACGTAAGCCGCTCATAATACGTTTTGCAAATGCGATTAAAACTTCATCGCCGCAGCCGTGTCCATAACTGTCGTTGATCTCTTTGAAATTATCGAGATCGATGAATACAATGGAGAAATTATAGCGGTAGAGTTGAGCACGTTCTATCTCTTCTACCAGACGAATATCGAAAGCCTGGCGTGAAAGAGCACTTGTTAGATGATCGTACATCCCGCTGCTATATTCAGCAGGCTTAATTTCACGGAGACGTGCGCTGAGTACGCGCATAAGTTCCAATCCAAAATTGGGAATAAGCGAGAGTAAGCCTTGGAACTTTTCTTTGTCGAGATATTTTAATTGAACTTCAGTGATGGCTACTACAGATGCTGTACGTTGTGTTTCCTCGAGTAGAGCAATTTCCCCTACGATATGTCCTGCTTTGCGGAAGGTGAGCAAACGTGGTTTTTTGAGATCTCCATCTAAAACGACGAGGATGCCTTCTTTGATCCAGTAGAGACCATCAGCAGCATCGCCTTGCTCAAATAGTATTTCACCGGGTTTCAAACTGAAGTCGCGCCCGTAAGATGTAGTGAGTTCTTTTAACCCTGAATCAAATTGTGTTTCATTTTTTAAAGTATTCGTGCGTTTAGGGAAATGTTTATAAGTGGTTTGTAGTTCTTTTAGCAAGTCTGAGGAAATCATTGTGTTATTTTTCATTTTGCTTTGCGCTTTAGCGTTGATATGCGGTAGGGAGGGCTACCACGCTCATCCGAAAAATAATCACAAATCTCATGCCGAGATAAGTCTGGGAAAGACCCCGTGATCGGTGGTGTAGAGAACCCCGTTTCTTTTTCATATAGTTGAGCGTAAGCATGCTTACGCTCAACTTATTCTACACTACTCCCCAGCTAAAACGCTATCAATCGCAGCGGCTAATGTTTCAAAGGAGGGTGGCCCGATTATTTTTGCACCGTTCACCAAAAAGGCAGGGGTTCCCGGCAAAGCAAGTTGGCGTGCTTCTCTTTCGCTTAGTTGAGTTTTTTCTTTGTTTTGTCCAGAGTCAAGACAAGCTTCAAAACGTGCTGTATCCAAGCCAAGCTCTGCAGCGTATTGCTTTAATTCATCCACACCGATGGCGGGAGCATTTGCGTAGAGCAGATCGTGATAATCCCAAAACATACCCTGATCGAAGGCGCATTGCCCGGCTTCTGCGGCTTTGGGCGATTGCGCCGTGATAACGGGAAAATCTTTCCAGACAAATTGCACGTCGTCGCCGTAGGTTGCCAAAATCTTCTCTTTGATGCCAGCATTATGCCAGGATTGGCAAGCAGAGCAGCCGAAATCGCCAAATTCGGTAATGGTCACTTTGGCGGAAGCAAGCCCAATAGTCGGGTTTGACGCGAGGCGCGCATCATCCAGCGGTGCTGCTTTTGGCGGGCGTGTAACGATAAAAGCAACGAGAGCGATCACGAGCAATCCCAACGCGCCATAACTCAGCCTTTTTTTTCTTGCTCGTGCTGCGCGTACTTTTTCACGTCTAATTTGTTTCTGACTTTTCTTTTTTGACATATTTCTCCTATCTAACAATAAATAAATGCTCTTTTGGCAAGATCACTTGCACAGGCTCTCCGGCTGGCAAAATTTCATTTTTAGCGGGGAGATGTGCCCGAAGAACTCTCTCACCCAGAACAATTTGCATCTCGATCTGCGCGCCACGATAAATACAATTTTTCACCACGCCTGCCAAAGCATTCTCGCATTTTTCCTTTTGGATGCGGATATGCTCTGGGCGAATAGCGTAAACTGCCCGACCATTTTTGTCGGCATCTTCAATTTTTAGCTCGCCCCATTCCGCCGAAACAAACGTGCCCGAACTTGCTACACCTTCGATAAAAGTTTCTACACCCACAAATTTTGCCGTCTCCATGCAGGGCGGTCTCTGGAAGAGGATGTTAGGTTTGTCTACAGCCGCAACCTTGCCGCCCATCATCAGCGCCATTCGATCAGACATTGCCATCGCCTCGTCGAGATCATGCGTGACGAGAATGGTCGTGATCCCCAACTCACGCTGGATATTCCGTACCGCCTCCTGCAAATTCAAACGGACAGGGCGGTCGAGGCTGTTGAAAGGCTCATCTAGCAGCAAAACTTTTGGGCGGATGACGAGTGAACGAGCCAACGCCACACGCTGTTGCTCCCCGCCAGAAAGCTCGTTCGGACGGCGATTCTCAATGCCGGGCAAACCGATCAGGTCGAGCATTTCGGCTACCTTTCTTTGACGCTCTTCAGGGGAAAATCCTTTCACCTTTAATCCAAAAGCAATATTTTCGCCCACGCTCAAAAAGGGGAAAAGATAAGCTTTCTGGAACATAAAAACCGCTTCTCGTTGGTTGGGCGCAATCGACAGAATACTCTCTCCATCGAAGAGAATTTTGCCGCCGTCAGGTTTTTCGATCCCGGCGATGAGCTTGAGCAATGTTGATTTCCCGATGCCGGAGGGACCGAGCAGAGAGACGAGTTCGCCGCTCTGAACTTCGAGCGAAAAATCGTCAAGGACGGGGGCATCCGCTTTGGGGTAGGTTTTAGAGATGTGGGTGAAGGTTACTGTTGTCATAGGCTTGTTTCAGTCTCTGAGCGGAACATCGAACGAAAGTGAGATGTGTAGTCGAAGAGCGGATTGTTGGTTGCACCGTCCTTCGACTGCGCTCCCTGTCGGTCGCTCCGCTCAGGAGCTGGATTGTATTTATATCCGTTCATGCACACTATTGGGATTTTCTCCCAAAAAGCGGGCTGTAGCCGCAATAATAAGAACAGGCGGGGCTAAAAATAAAAGGGATAATGCTGAAATTGTCGTCGGGTTACCGCCGGAGACTGCGGAGAAAAGCAGAACGGGAAGGGTTAAAACTCGTCCGCCACCGACGAGGAGGGTGAGAAGATATTGACTCCAGGAGATGAGAAAGGCGAATAATCCCGCTACGGCGAGACCGGGGGCGAGGAGGTGTAAGGTGATGGCGAAAAATATCCGCGTGGGGCTGGCACCGAGGGCGAGGGCTTGATATTCATAATTCTCATCGTAGCGAGCGAAAACGCCAGCGAGCGTGAAAACGGTATAAGGCAAGGTCGGGACGATATGTGCCAAAATGATGCCGAAAGGTGTGCCTGATAATCCCGTTTGGAGGGCGAGGATGCTCATGCCCATCCCGATGGCGAGGGGGGGGACAACGGTCGGGAGGAAGATGGCGAGCCAGACGTATTTCTTGGCGGGGAAGTCTTGTGTGCCGATGGCACGGGCAGCGGGGTAGCCGATGATGAGCGAGAGCAGGCTGACGAGGACTGCGAGCAGGAGACTGTCAATGATCGCTTTTAGGGTACGGGTATCGCTTATTAAACGGGAAAATGCTTCGGGCGTTAATTGAGCGGGAAAAGGCTCGGGATAGAACCATCCCTTTGAGAGGGCAAACAAGCCGAGGGTCAGGAGCGGAGCGAGTAAGGCTATCCAGATGAGAAGTTTTTTCATCCCTGTAACTCCTCTTTGGCGCGGGCGAATCCTGCAATCATCAAAACGATAAAGGCGATGATGAGACTGATTGCCATCCCTTCAGCGCGGGCGCGGAGATCGGGATTGGTGAAGGATTCGAGGGCGAGGACGGGCAGCGTGCGTGGATAGCGCACGCCGAGCAGGGCGGGGACTTCGTATGCGCCGAAGATGTAGGCGAAGACGAGCAGTGAGCCGGATACGAGGGCAGGGCGGACGAGGGGCAGGGTGACGAGGCGGAAGCGTTGCCAGGCGTTGGCGCCGAGGTTTTGGGCGACGAGGAGATAGCCGTCGGATTGGGTGCGGAGCAGGGCGAGGATGAGGAGGGTTAGGAAGGGGATTTCTTTGCCGAGATAGGTGAGGATGATGCCGATACCGTAGCGGTCGCGGACGAGGACGGGAAAATCGGCGGGGCTTTGGATGATGCCGAGCGCGCCCGCCCAACGAGCGAGGAGTCCGCTTTGGGCGAGGAGCAGGAGCATAAAAACGCCCCAAACGAGATGGGGAAAGGCGAGGTTCCAGTTGAGGGCGAAAGTGTCGAAATTAGAGGGGCGGCGATTGAGCAGCGTGGCGAGGAAGAGTGCGCCGATGGCGGAGAGTATGGTGGAGACGATGCTGACCCAGAGGGAGAATCCGAGCGAAGCCCAGAATTCTCTGCCCGCTGTGCCTTGCCCGCTGATGAGGTTTTGGTAGGCAGTGAGACTGAGTTCCTTTTCGCCGATGATGGTGAGGTAGCCGAGGCTTTGCATCAGCCCGTAGAGGAGGCTGGCACCGAGGAGGAGCGTCAGGATGAGGAGGGTGGGGGCGAGGGAGCGTTTGAGTTTCAAGTTGAAGGTTTAAGGTTGGAAGGTTAAATGGAACACGGATTAGACGGATTTTACGGATTCTCGCAGATTTTTTTATTTCTCCGCGAGAATCCGCTTGATCTGCGTCATCCGCATTCTGTTTTTTTTGTGTTGAAGATTTTAACCTGTAACCTTCAACCTTCCAACCTGTAACTTTTTATTGTCCGATCAATACATTCTCACGCCAACCTTCTTCAACCATCGACTGGTAAGGTGAAGCGGCATCACCGACAAGGGATTTTGCCATATCTTCAGCAGGCGTGGCAGCTTCGCCGAGATTGGCGAGAGCGTCTTCGAGGACGGCAACTTGATCGGGATCAGTGACGCGGGTCACGTCGATGCCAAAACCGAGACCGAATCCGTTTTCGGGGAGGACTTGCGCAGCTTGAAATTCGGGATCAAGAATCAGATTTGCCAAAACCAGCGCGGCGGCTTTATTGCTCGCATTTGAGGGGATGGCGACATAGTTGAAATCGCCGATCATATAGTTGTCAAAGACGAAGGCGCGGGATGTGGTAGGGACAAGACCTTCATCAATCAGCGCGCCTGCGCCGACGATGGCTTGGGTGATCGAGAAATCCACTTCGTTATTGGCGAAGAGACTGTGAAGTTCATACTCGTCTTTGGGATAAGTCTCGCCTTCACGCCAGAGACAAGTTTTGAACTTGTTGAAATAATCCCAGACTTTGGGAGACCATTCATCCCAGAGCGCTTCATCGACTGTACCCCATTGCGCGGCATCGCCACTGATCTCGAAGAGTGCGCCTTTGACGAAACGTGTCCCTTGAAATGCGCCGGGACCGGGAGCGATATAAGTGAAACGACCGGGATGCTCGCAAGCCCAGGTTGCCAAATCGGCGTAGGAGCGCGGGAGGGAATCTGCATCCATGCGAGCCGAATCATAAATAAACTGAAATTGTGCTGAAGACCAGGGACTTTCAAGGTCTTCAACGGGTTCGCCGAAATCACGGTTGATGGCGGGGTTACCCCAATCGACGAATGCGCTGTTGGGGATGGCTTGCGCCCAATCTGCGTAGAGCATTTCGGCTTGTTTGAGCGTGAAGAAATTTTCGCCGTTGATCCACATTAGATCGACAGCACCGTTTTCTACGCCAGCTTCTTTTTCGCTTAGAACCTGATTGATATAGTCCGCCGCATCCGCAACGGGGACGCGATTGAGCGTGACGTTATAGCGTTCTTTCAACGCCACGCCGTAGAAATTATCGACATAGGCGTTGATGCTATCCGAGCCGCCCCACATATACCAGGTGACGGTTTGCCCATCTGCGGCAGCGAGAACGCTATCCCAATCGGCGAGGTCGAAATCGGCGGTAGCAGAGTCGCTTTTTGGGGCGCAGGCTGCGAGTAACATTGAAAAGACAAGTAGTGCAAAAATAAGACGTTTCATTTCTGTTCTCCTAAAAACATAATAATTTCTGTCATTGCAAGCGGAGCGACGAGTGCCCTTCAGGGTAAGCAATCTCCACCATAGGCGGGAGACTGCCACGCCGCTGAAAAGCATCAGCAGCTCGCAGTGACATTATTTTTTTGTTGGTCGTGCAAATCTATAACGCAAATATGCCCCAATTTCTTTCGGTAAATTCGTCAGCGTTTCTCGCATGAAGAAATCACCTACTTTCAAAATTCCGCTCGAAAAGGTCGGGTAAGGGTATACCAAACGATAAATCTTATAAAGCGAAATTTTCTGGCTCATCGCCAGCGTGAAGAACGAGATCATCTCAGAAGCGTGCGGCGCAACGATGGTGGCGTGCAAAATCCGCCCCGTCAGGCGCACCGCGTCCACGATGATGAAACCCTCTTCGATTCCATCCGTATAGGCGCGGTCGGTGTTGCCTTTCAGGTCCACGC
Source organism: Anaerolineae bacterium (assembly GCA_018648685.1). Lineage (GTDB taxonomy): Bacteria > Chloroflexota > Anaerolineae > Anaerolineales > Villigracilaceae > Desulfolinea. Next base: position 51,759 of record JABGQT010000072.1, on the reverse strand, counting down.
GAATCCGTTTGATGGTATTTTGGTGGCACGATGCCCCGAGTTCGGCAGCCGTCAATCCAACGGAAGCAACTTCCGGGTCCGAGAAAGTCGCGTTCGGGAAAAGCGGCTCTTTTTTCGCCATCGGCAAAAATGGGAAGGCAATCCGCTGCACAACCCGTCGCCCCTGAGCATTGGCAGAATGGGTAAAAGCGGATGTAGACGTGACATCCCCGATAGCGTACACGCCCCGCATATTTGTCTCGCCAAATGAATTGGTCAAAATCCCCATCCGCGGATCGGACTTGACCCCGGCTTGCTCCAGACCAAGAGAATCGATATTGCGCACCCGACCGATTGCCACCAAAACCTTATCCACAGCATCTACCGCTATGTCGTTATCACCCTGCGTGAGCGTGAGTGTCTGGCTGGCTTCGTCGTATATTTTTGCGGTCGCGCCATAATAAGTGCTGATGCCCTTTTTATCTAAACTCGCCTGAATCGCCTCCGCCGCTTCGGGGATGTTGCTCATCAGTGCGCGTTTATCAAGCGCGAACATAGTCACTTTTGTGCCGATCTTTTGGAGCGCAAAAGCCATCTCGAGCGCGATCACGCCCGCGCCGATAATGGCGATATGTTTGGGCGCATTTTCAAGATCAAAAAGGTCGATATTCGTCATCGCGCGTTCAGCAGGCAAACCATCTACATTGAGCATACGCGGACGCGCGCCCGTTGAAATAACGATATTCTCAGCAGTAATTTGCTGCGTTTCGCCTGCGCTGTTGGTCACGTCAAGCGTTTTTGCCGCAGAGAATTTTGCCATCCCTTCAATGAAGGTCAGGTTTTCGACTTCTTTTACTTCTTCAGTTTCTTTATCGCGGAGAAAATCGCGCTTGCGGATCGTTTCGCGCAAAACTTCATCAGGGTTTGCTCCATCTTTGAAATTCTTCGCGAGATGAATGAGCGTTTTCGATGGCACACAGCCCACGTTGGTGCAATCGCCCCCAACGTGATGCCCCTCGATCAACGCGACTTCTTTCCCCAACGCAGCCAAGCCAATAGCAACGGTCATCCCGCCTGACCCTGCGCCGATAACGATATTTTGATAATGTTTTTTCATGGTGGTGTCCTTTAGATGAGAGACCTGCATTGCACCTTTAAGGTGCGTTGCAGGTCGGCTTTGCAAAGCATGATTGTTTTATAGACCCGCTGTGCAACGCATCCAAAAGCGGATGCAATGCACATCTACTTCGATTAAACTTCCGAAGTCTCCAATACTTCGGAAGCTTGCGTTTCTTTCTTCTTGAATAAACGCGAAAGCGCAATGCTCACAATAAAGATCGCTAGCGAAACCCCAAGCGTAACAGGGTTGAGCGAAGGCAGCCCTCCGTCAAAGCTCTCCACCGATGCGCCAAAGCCAACAAACGCAATTGTCCCGGGGATCGAGCCGAGCGCGGTTGCCAAAATGAAAGGTAAATATTTGATGCGTAAAAATCCTGCCATGTAACTGACCGCATCATAGGGCAGGAAGATGAAGCGCATCGTCATCACCGTTTCGAAACTATTCTCACGCATTCGGCGAGCGTAGCGTTGCAACAAGCCATCCGAGCCATCATCTTTGAACAGGCCTTCACCAAAATAACGCCCGACATAAAAGGCAATGGTTGAAGATATGTTGCTGGCGATGATGGTGTAGAGCACGCCCAAAATAGGCCCGAAAACGAATCCGCCTGCCAAAGTGAGAATGGTCGAAGGGAATAAGATCAGCGGGCGTACAGCGTATAGGCCGATGTATATTAGTGGTCCCCAAAAGCTATTCGTCATAAAGCCTAAAATTTGCTGCACAACTTCTAGCGGGGAGAGCCCATTTGTGTTTGCGTACCAGTTATAGGTTAAGATTAATCCCAGCCAAAAGAGCAAAGCAGGCAGTTTTTGCCCGTGCTTTTGCAAAAAGTTTTTTTCAGAATCCAGTGATATGGGGGTGGTTATATCGGTCATCTTTTCTCCATTTGTTTCCATCCCCATATAGATGAAATACATACGCTACTTCTTACCAGATTTCTTGAAAACGAATCTTTCTCCCTAAATCTGTAATATTCGTTATTGCGATTATGATATTACGCAATGGTCATGAGTACCTAAAATCTGTGGGAAAAGACTCACGTATGACTATCTCTTGTCCAAAAGAACCCTTGCTTTGCTCTCAAATAAGGGGTAAATTATAATAAAAACACGGCAACTTACATAAAGAGTGCTTTATCTTTAGCGCGCTCATGGAGAATAATGATGAAATATACAAAAAAAACCTACCTTTTTATAATACTGGCAGTTTTGCTTTTAACCCTCTCCGCTTGTGGAGGGCAAACAGTAGCCGAAGTTGAAGCGACCGCAGCAGCGGCAGCGGAAGAAGTTGATCCTGTTGCCATATTTACTTCTGCTGCGGCGACAGTTGCTGCACAGCTTACAGAGACCGCACTTTCTTTCTCTCCCACGCCTTTGCCAGCAACTGCCACACCAACAATGATTCCTGCTACAGCGACATTGGTAAATCTAAATACCACGCCTTTGCCTACTGTTGCCATAGGAACGCCGCCAACGCTTGTTCCAGGTGCACCGACCTTAATCCCAACGGCTACACAAGTCACAATTGGCACAACACCCGATGGCCCCATTTGTGATGAAATGACCTATGGTAGCCCGGTTGATGTTAATTATCCTGATGGCTCAACGGTGAAAGCAGGTGTTGATTTTGAAAAAATTTGGCGTGTATATAATACGGGTGTCTGTGCATGGGATGATGGTTATATACTCATTGCTGTTTCTACAAGCAGCTCGCGTTCTGGAGATAACAATCCTTTGGATTCTCCTAGCCCGGCATGGGCACTTAAAACTACTGTTGAGCCAGGTGGGGTGATTGATATTGGGGTAAATCTAACTGCCCCTGCGACAGTTGGAGAATATGGAACTTGCTATATTTTACAAAATGATCGCGGTGTCTATTTCGGAGGCCCTCTTTGTGTAGAGGTTGTTGTTAAGTCTGACTGATCGGATGATAGAAGGAGGCGTGATATGAAAATAAAATTTCTCACTATGGCTTTCCTCGTGGCAGTTCTAATAAGTGCCTGTGGAGCGGTTGCGCCAGCCTCCCCCCCTACCCTTGATGTTAATACCATATACACCGCAGCGGCAGAAACTGTTGTAGCAGAGCTTACCCAAACGGCCGCTGCCAATAGCCCGACACCTAAAGCGACCGCTACAGAAATACAAGCTCTTCAGACAGAAACACCTGTCCCCACTTCTGATTTGGCTACAGAAACGCCTGAAGTTACAGAAACACCCGAGGCGACCGCTACAATTCTCGTCGAGGCCTCGCCTACAGATGAATTTTGTGACGATGCCATTTGGGTCGCTGATGTCAGTGTCCAAGACGGCACAGAAATGGTGCCAGGGCAAGATTTTGAAAAAACATGGCTCATCGAAAATACAGGCAGCTGTACGTGGGGCGAAGGCTATCATTTGGACTTTAGCTATGGTGAAGAAATGAACGGACAAGCCCGCCCTCTCCCAGCAATTATCTCCCCTGATGAAAACGTTGAAGTAACTGTCGTATTTACCGCACCGCTTAAAACAGGTGAATACTCAAGTACTTGGCGTATGGCAAACACAAAGGGTGTCTATTTCGGAGAAGAGATATACGTTTTAATCGTTGTTCGCTAAATTATGCATCAATACCTTGTAACAAAAATAAAGGAGGAAGCCAAAAAACAAGGCTTCATCCTCGCGGGGATCACATCCCCCGAAGCACCGCCCCACATAAATACCTATCTCGATTGGGTAGAAGCGGGGCGGCATGCATCTATGGGATATTTAGCAGATGATCGTGCCCGCAGCCGCCGTGCCGACCCAAACTTAATCCTCCCCGAAGCAGAATCCATCCTCGTTCTCGCCGCGCCCTACCCTGACCCAAAACTTGCTACCGTTAAACCAACGCAGGATACGAAGAAGAGCAAAGGACAAATCTCCGCCTACGCCTGGCACAATGATTACCACATCACTCTCAAGGAAAAACTCCAAAATATCGTCACATTCATCGAAAACGAAGTTGGGCATCCTATTTCCAACCGCTGGTATACGGACACAGGTCCCATCCTTGAAAAAGACCTCGCCCAACGCGCCGGGCTGGGATGGATAGGCAAAAACACTTGTCTTATCAACCCCAAAATTGGCTCCTACTTCTTTCTCGCAGAAATTTTCCTCGGCATCCCCCTCCCCTTGGATGAGCCTTTCGCCGCTGACCATTGCGGCACTTGTACACGCTGCCTAGACGCCTGCCCCACCCAAGCCATTTTACCCAACCGCACCATTGATGCAAATCTTTGCATCTCTTATCTGACCATCGAAAATAAAGGCGAAATCCCTGAAGAACTGCGTCCCAAATTAGGCGATCTGATTTTTGGCTGCGATATTTGTCAGGAAGTCTGCCCGTGGAATAAAAAAGCAGTTCCTGAGCGGAAGGCGCCCCTGGACTTGTCGAAGAGTGAGCCTGTAGACGAAGGACAAATAAAAATCGATACTCACCCTACCCTCATCTCAGAATTATCCCTTACCCCACAGGAATTCAACAAGAAATTCAAAAACAACCCGGTCAAGCGTGCCAAAAGACGCGGCTATTTGCGGAACGTGGCTGTTGCGCTGGGCAACGCCGGTGATTCGGCATCCATTCCTGCGCTGGAACGCGCTCTTGACGACATCGAGCCCCTCGTCCGTGACCACGCTAAATGGGCATTAAACGAGATAAAGTCGAAAGGAGAATAATGCTTAAATTATTGCTCGCAAGCCAAAATCCGGGAAAGTTGCGTGAAATGCAAGCCATTTTGCAAGACTTGCCCATCCAAATTATCTCCCCCGTCGAACTCGGCATCCAAATCCATGTTGAAGAAACTGGTGAAAGCTACGCCGAAAATGCTGCCCTGAAAGCAAAAGCCTATGCCCAGGCAAGCGGATTGCCAACACTCGCGGACGATTCCGGCTTGGAAGTGGATGCGCTAAATGGCGCGCCCGGGCTTTATTCGTCACGATATGCCCCTATTCCCAACGCGGATGATGGCGACCGGCGCGTTTTCCTGCTAAAAAATTTGGCAGCCCATCCCCGCCCGTGGTCAGCGCGTTTCTGCGCCACTATCGCCATTGCCCAGCCCGATGGGGAAATGCACTATGCAGAGGGCGCTTGTGAAGGAGAGATCATCCCCGAAGAACGCGGCACAGGCGGATTTGGTTATGATCCCATTTTTTATATGCCAGAAAAAGGCTGCACAATAGCAGAAATGGATGAAGATGAAAAAAATCGCATTAGCCATCGTGCGCGTGCGCTGGAAAAAGCGAAAGACTTCTTGTTAGTATTAGCAGAAAAAACCTAAATGAGACTTACGCAGTTTTTGCGCTAAATGGAGTCTAACGTCTCCAGACATTGAAAGTTTCCCGCTAAAATCTGGAGATTTTAGACTCCAGACTCATTTTTGCTGGTCCTAATAAAAAGAAAACGCCGCAATTGCGGCGTTTTTCACTGAACACTGATAACTGAAAACTAACTACTTCTTTTTCACCGGCTGCCTCAACACCGTCTTCAACTTCTCCGGCGCAATGCGGCGCGGATCGCTGAGATAGATTTCGTGATGTTTTCCATTTTCGGCAAGCCCGCTTTCAGGCATGAACTCCTTGTGCAGCGCAGTAATAGTTGGACCTTCATCATCATAAGAGCCGATGTGCATAATCTGTACCGATAAACCCTCGGCGTAATTTTCCAGACGCACCTTATCCAGTGCGGCGGGATTTTTCTTCTTGCGCACTTCTTCGACAGCATCAGCAAATATCTCTAGCGTGATCCAATTGGGGGTCATGATCATCATCCTCCAATCCCAGGCGGATTTGTCACGCGTGGTAAAAGTGTCCATATCCTCTGCCCACCAAAGCCCCTCGAGCGGTGGAACGACGTAATCTTTTTCCAGCGTCTTTTTGCTGATGAACTTCATCTTATACGCCACTGCATAAAGCGCCTCGACCACCTCGGCATATTCCTGCGCCGTGTTTGGGTCACCGTGCCCGTCCGCCATGATGAATTGCATCTCCGGCACTTCTACCACTTCAAATTTCTTCTTGGGGGTGTAGAGATGTTTTAACGTTTTTTTGAAATCAACTTTTTCCATTTTTTACTCCTTCCTTTTTGCTCCTCCCCTAAATTCCGTTCTCAAAATTTGGGGGAGGCTGGGTGGGGGTGATTTTTTGGATAGCCGCCTCCACCCACTTTTTCTCAGCGGCGAGCATGTGCAAGCTGTGGTCAAAGAGCAATTCGACATGGGATGGCAACGGACTTTGCGCTTCCACCTGAGCGGATAGATGCCCCAAACGCTCTTCCAGCTCCGAGCGATACGATTCGAGCGCAGTTTCGGCTTGCTCAGCAGAAACGATAGGCAGATTCGCCAGCCCGAGCAAAATTGCGGGGTGACATTGTTGGGGTCGGGATAACGCCTCCAGCGTGGAAACAAGCAGTGATGCACGTCCGTTTTCGGTGGCGGTGTATATACGGCGCGCTTTGCCCCGTCCCTGCGTGGGGACGAGTTCGCTCTCCACCAATCCCTCCTTCTCCAACTTTTTGAGCAAATAATAGATGGACGAGAAGCCGATCTCCGTCCACTCGCGCATTCCGCGCGCTTCGATGATCTGTTCAATCTCGTAGCCGTGACGAGGAGCTTCGGCTATCAGGCTGAGTATGGCAAGTTCGGCGTTGGTCATTATCTATCCTTATATTATTCTAGTATTAGAATAATATAAAAAAGAAACCTTGTCAAGCAAGACTGTATAATAGACGAGCGTTTCTCTTTACTAAACTAATCGAGGATGCCCTATGACCTATACACGTGACGAGGAGCACTTCAAAACTTTGTTCAAATACGCCCCCATTTCTCTTTGGGAAGAAGATTACAGTGGCTTGAAAAACGCATTAGACGATTTGCGCGCGCAAGGTGTGAAATCTTTATCAGAATACTTAGACATTCATCCCGAATTTGTGGGTGAGTGCATGAGCAAGATCATTGTGCGCGATGTTAACGAGCACACGCTGCGCTTATTCAAAGCCAGCTCGAAGCAAGCGTTGCTCGATAATTTGGACAAGATTTTCCGCGAAGAAATGCGCAATCATTTCGTGACTGAATTATTGGCACAATGGAATGGTGATTTGAGTTGGTCTGGAGAGGGAATCAATTATACGCTCGAGGATGAGCCGCTCAATATCATGTTGCACTGGCGTATTTTGCCGGGCTATGAAGAAAGCTGGGCGCAGGTATTGGTCGCTATTGAAGATATTACAGAGCGTAAGCAGGCTGAATATCGCTTTGAAAATCTATTCGAGTTATCGCCTATTTCTCTGTGGGAAGAAGATTATAGCGACCTGAAAAAGTATTTCAATGAATTACGTGCAGAAGGCATTACCGATTTGAGGGCTTATCTTAAAGAGCATCCCGAAGTTGTATTGCATTGTACGAGCTTATTGAAGGTACGCAATGTCAACCAGAAAACACTACGTTTGTTTGGTGCTAAATCCAAAGATGAGTTACTTAAAAATCTCGATAAAGTTTTTCAAGATGAAACCCAGACACACTTCGCTGATGAGTTGGTGGATCTGTGGAACGGCAAATTATCTTATGAGCGCGAGGGGATCAATTACTCGCTCAACGGAGAGCCTATCAATATCCAGCTTAATTTACGGGTCATGCCCGGTCATGAAGACGATTTTGGCTGGGTACTGGTGACCCTTCAGGATATTACCGCCCGCAAAAAGGCAGAAAACTACTTGCGCTATCTGGGAACACACGATGTGATGACGGGGCTATATAACCGTGCTTTTTTTGACGAAGCGCTCATCAAGTTGGAAAGAAAACGAAAAGAACCCATTAGTATCATTGTCGCTGACTTGAACCACCTAAAACGTACCAACGACACACTTGGGCATCAGGCTGGTGATAATTTGATCCGCCGTGCAGCCGAAGTGCTAAAAACCGAATTTAATGAGGGGCAAGTAGTTGCACGTTTTGGCGGGGATGAGTTTATAGTCGTCCTGCCAGATGTCGATGCTCAATTTGCTGCCGAGTGTATAGAGAATATTCAAGTTCTGATCAGGATGAACAACAAATACTATCGTGAGCCTGAGCTAAGCATGTCTCTGGGGGCAGCTACTAGCCAACCTGATCTGTCTTTAGAGAAAGTTATTAGTTTGGCTGATGATCGTATGTATAAGAATAAAGGGGCGCAGCGCCGACGGCGTAGAGAAGATTGATTTTTTCTCGGCTAGGCGTGCGTCGCACCAACTTCGACAAAGAGATGTTAATCGACAAGCATTTTCCTATCGAAGAGAAGATTCCTATCGTTTTGGTGCGACGCACCCTTCTTTCTCGCTCAACAACATCCAGCCCCTTCGACTGCGCTCTCTATCGTTTGCTCCGCTCTGGAACTGGACAGCTTTTTATTACCAAATTATTTTCTTAATCTCCATTAGCAGAGTACATCTTCGATGTAACTTTCTCTAGCACTATACATCTAAATCAAAACGCGCAATATAAATTACAGAAGGTGTATAAATGCTCAAATTGAAATCGGAAATAATTCACAACTTTGCCCCAGGCTGGTTCGCCTCTGTGATGGGAACAGCCGTTGCCGTCATCGCTATTTTCGTTTTTAAAGATTTCATCCCTTTCGCCAGCACGCTGCAATTCTTCTTTTTGGGGATGGCGGTGCTGCTTTTCGGCATCATCTTCATCCCCTGGCTCTTGCGTTGGTTCCTCTATTTCGACCGCGTTCGCGACGACCTGAACCATCCCGTTTTTGGCTCCTTCTACCCCACCATGCCGATCTCGCTCATCATCATCGGTCTCGCCCTCGAAAAAGTGCCCCATTTTCTCCCTGAAGCAATCCTCCTGCCTATTCTCCAATTTTTGTGGATTTTCGGAACAATCGGCATCGCCTACTTTGCCTTCACCATTCTCAACATCAACTTTATGAAGCCCGGTGTGGATTTTAAAATAGCCAATATGGGATGGCTGATCCCGCCTGTCTCGGCGTTGATCGTCCCAGTGTTAGGCAGCAGTTTGGCGACCGCCTACGCAGGCGAAACGCTCGGGACAATTAACTTGGTTGCCAGCCTGATCTTTTTAGGCATTGGCAGCTTGCTCTTCATCTTTGTGATGGGCGCCGTCTTCACCCGATACATCTCCCACGACCTATTACCCGCCCACCTCGCCCCTACCATCTGGATCGGCATTGCCCCGACCGCCATTTTAGCCATCATCTCCATCAAGATCGTTCAACCGCTAATGCTCTTCTTCGGCGCATCGGATGTGGCAAAGGAAGTTTTTGGCATTATGTCCAATGTAGCAGCCGTCAGCCTGTGGGGATTTGCTCTCTTATGGCTAATACTGGCAGTGATGATCACGCTCAAACATCATCAAAAGATCAATATCCCCTTTGCGATGAGTTGGTGGGCGTTCACCTTTCCGTTGGGATCATTTATCGTTGCAACGGGCGTTGTTCATAAAGCTATCGGCGGGGACTTCTTCGTCTGGGTCGGGATGATAGCTTTCATCTCCTTCCTCGTCATCTGGGTTACCGTTTTTGTGCGGACGCTGAAAGATGTGGTCTCAGGGGAGATTTTCAAAGGTTAGGAGAAGGTCAGATTTTCAACGTGACTTTAGCGGTAGAAAAACAGGGGGCAAAGATTGGTATTTAAATAGGGGCAAGTTCAAACCGCGTGCGAAGCGGTTTTTCATCCACAAAAAAAGAAGAAAATCAGTAGACAGGGGATATAAACCCTGACATAATAGGAAATGTCTTAAATCAAATTCAAGGAGTTTCTTATGGTACTGCCTCTCCCCCTAGAAAAAATGAAAGCTGCCCACGAGTTGTTGGCAGAATATAGTTATGAAATGCGCCCGGTCGTTCACGGGTATGCAAACCGGACTCTGCATATTAATTTGGAAACGAAGGAGATCGGCGAAAAGCCTGTTACGCAGCAGATGAAAGACCTTTTTACTGGTGGACGCGGATTTGGCCTGAAACTGCTCTGGGACGCGGTTACGCCAGAAACAAAGTGGGATGATCCTGAAAATGCGCTGATCATTGCCAATGGTCCGATCTGTGGAACAACAGCCTATGCCGGATCAGGGAAGGCGACGGTCGTGACCCTAAGCCCGCTCACGTTAAATGTAGTGGATAGCAATGTAGGCGGATATTTTGCACCCTTCTTAAAATTTGCCGGTTTCGATGCAATGGAGATTAGTGGTAAAGCCTCTGAGGACGTAATCATCTTTGTAGACGGTGACACGGGCAAAGTCACGATCGAGACTGCACCGCTCGAAGAAGTCGATTCGCATTTATTGGGCAAGCATCTGACAAGAATGTACGCGCAAAATGAAAGAGGACAACGCGGCGTATCTGTGATGTCTGCGGGGGATGCTGCGGAGCATATCCGTTTTGCGATGATCAACGCAACCTGGTACGACAGCCGCCGCAAGGAAATCCGCCTGAAACAGGCCGGACGCGGCGGGACGGGGCGTGTTTTTAGAGATAAAAAGATCAAGGGTATCGTTGTGCGCTTTACAAAAATGACTGGCGATAGCAACGGACCTTTTGATATTGACCTGATCCGCAAAGCGGGCAAACGCTTCAACCGCGAAATGACCGAGTTGGACGATAAACAAAACCAGATGAAAAAAGTAGGCACGGCAAATATCGTCGAGATCATGGATCATTTCGACCTTTTGCCTACGCATAACTTCCGCTATGGCTCACACCCCGATACGCATCAAATCGATTCGAGTGTTTGGAAGAAGAATTTCACACAAGGTTTGCCCGATGGCTGCTGGCTGGGATGCACCATGTCCTGCTCGCACGGCGTGGATGGTTTCCCGCTGGCGACGGGTCCCTATGCCGGGCAGAAAGTACTCGTTGATGGCCCAGAATATGAAAATGCTGCAGGGCTTGGTTCCAATATCGGCAATTTCGATCCCGATATTGTGCTGGAACTGAATTTCTACTGCGATACTTATGGCGTGGACAGTATCTCTTTTGCGAACGCAGTTGCTTTTGCGATGGAATGTTATGTTGAAGGCATCATCACCAAAGAGCATACCGGCGGTATGGATTTGAGCTTTGGGAATGGCGCAGAAGCAGTCGAATTACTACACCAAATGGCGCGCGGCGAAGGTTTCGGCGTGATCGTTGGTCAGGGCGTGATGTATATGAAAGAATATTTCGCCAAAGAATTCGGCGGCGACCCAGCCTTTATGCACGATATCGGCATGGAAATTAAAGGCATGGAAATCTCCGAATATGGCACCAAAGAATCTCTCGCCCAGCAAGGCGGATTTGGTCTCGCCACGAAAGGCCCCCAACACGACGAAGCTTGGCTGATCTTCATGGATCAAGTCCAGAATCTACTCCCCAGCTTTGAAGATAAAGCCGAGGCTTTGCACTACTTCCCGATGTGGCGCACCTGGTTCAGTCTGCACGGCATGTGTAAACTCCCCTGGAACGATGTCACCCCCGAAAATAACGGGGATACCGCTGAGCCAGCCAAAGTGGAAGAGCATGTTGAAAATTACACCTGGGTACACGAAGGTGTAACTGGTGTCAAAGTTACACCCAATGATCTGCTTTTGCAATCGGAAAGAGTCTATAACTTCCAGAAAGTTTTCTCAATCCGGATGGGTCGCAGCGGGCGCAAATTTGACTATCCGCCTTATCGCGCGATGGGACCTGTCACCGCTGTGGAATACGAGTCTCGATCCGAGCTTTATGACAGCCAACTTGTCGACATTCTCGGTCTGGAACCTGAAAATCTCTCCACCGAAGAGAAGATGGCAAAACTCCGTGAGTATCGTGAATCCCAATATGAGCTATTGCTCGATGCAGTCTACAAACGCCGCGGCTGGGACAATGACAGCGTCCCGACCGTGGAGAAGCTGAGAGAATTGAAGATGGATTTGCCTGAAGTGGTGGAGGTTGTTGAAGCAGCGAAAGTACAAGAGTAAGACTTTGATAAAAGGCAGTCACACGAAAATGTGGCTGTCTTTTTAAATATTGGATTTTTATGCCTGAATATCAAGAAGTCAAAAATCATCCTTTCACGACCGAAATCAAAAAAAGAGCATCGTTTATTATCCGAATGCTTGGCTGGTGCCGTTACAGTGATCGAGCTTTATATCGAGCACAAGAGATGCTGATAAAAGAACTAATTTCTGTCGAAGACGGAATTAAATACAATCGCAGCGAACAATCAAAAATAAAAGAGAAAGCAGCTAAACTTGTACACCAAGCAAAAAAGGAAAAAGGTGCATTATCCACAAAGGATAAAGAAGAGCAAAAAAATGCCCAGATAGAAGCAGAAGTCTTTCAAGAATCTATTCAGGCACTGAAGTTTGGACGTTGGCTATTTAGATATATAGCTGATGGAATAGCTTGGAGAGTTTATAGCTTTGAACGCAGATGGATCAGGGCTCTTGGCGGAAAAGAACCCGTGCCATTTATGTCGGATGTGGAAGGAATTGATCCAGAGATTAATTTCTTTAGAGCACTTCGCAAACTAAAGCGTTCGTGGTTACCACTGATGCACGATCTAACAAATTGCATTAGAACACACGACTATTCAATATTTTCCAATGGACAACTAATACATATCGTAGAGTTAAAAATTAGGAAATCTAGTCAATCACATAACAAGTCAATTTCTTATAAACCAAAAGGAAGAGAAGCAAGACAAATAAATCGAATGGAGAACATTTTTCATTTCATTGAAACTGGAGATATGAGGCAGCTTTATCCTGAATTACCAAATGGAAAGGCAATAAACAGTAGTGCTCCCCAAATTCACAACTATAAAGCTATCTCAAAAGCTATCCGAAGTGTACGAAAAAGAAGAAATGGATTTGAAGAACCTGAAGATGGGGTTTTATACCTCGCATGGGATTTAAATAAAAGTACTGCTGATGAAGCAATTCTGGCAGCAAGTAAGAAACATCCCCATATCTTTAATTCCGTATTTACATTTCGCTCTATAAACCCTAGATATGATGCCTATCATCTTTCACTGCCAATAACCGCTATGGATCTGCCAGTGAAAGATATTCTTGATATTCTTTTCTCAAAGGTTGCAGTTATTTGTGTGGTGAATTACTTTGCTCTTGAAGCTCAATGCAATAAAAATGGGATTCCTTTGTATATTGAGCAAGATGGTGACAAGAACACGATATTTCGGGTCAAATCAGAAACTTTTGATGGCCAAGTGCTAGATGGGTTATGGGACAGAGTAATGTTAGAAGGGTTATCACTTCAAGCGTTTATGGGTTTATTGAAGAGTATTATGAGCCACGAGTTTCACGCTGATAGTAAAACTTAATATCTATATCAGCAACCAAGAATCTCCATCATCACCCTCGGCGTTGCTGATATAGCCCCCTCTGCCCTGTCGGGCATCTCCCCCAAATTAAAGAACGAATTTGGGGGAGAAAAACCATGATCGTGATTTAAAAGACTCTCATCCCCCATTTTTGTACTTCAAAATGGGGGACCAAGGGGGCAGGAAACAGAAGAAATAATGTCAAAGACACCCAGAACCGATTCAAAAACAATGCGAAGAGCCGCAAATCTGCGCAAAAATATGACACTTGCCGAAGGAAAACTTTGGGCATATTTAAAAAAGAACCAACTGGGCTTTCGCTTTCGCCGTCAACATGCCATCGGTAATTTCATCGTGGATTTTTGTTGCATCAAAAAGAAAATCATTGTAGAGTTGGATGGTAGTCAACATCTTGACTTGCAAGAGTACGATGAAGACAGAACTAAATATCTGAAATCTCGTGGCTATCGTGTCATCCGCTTTTGGAATAATGACGTGATGAATGATACTGAAGGTGTGATTTTGTCGATAACTTATGCGCTAGAGAAATAATTCCTGTGCCCCCTGTCCTATCACCCTTCGGGTACAGGCGGACATCCCCCATTTTGAAAAGCAAAAATGGGGGACTGAGGAGGCAGTAAAAGAAAATGTCAAAGTTAGCAAGAAGCAATGCAAAAATAATGCGCAGAGCAGCAAAGCCGCGCTCAGGTGTTTTATCCAATATCAGTTAAGATATAAGGGAGAAATTTATGGGAGTAGATATATTTAATTATGGTCTCGTATTTGGTTTTGTTTCAGCAATTGTTTTTTACTTTACGCTAAGGCAAATTAGTGCAAACCGTGGAAGAATCGGTGCAAGAAATCGTCCTTTGAATACCTTTCCTGACGCTGCGCAAGAGAATATAACAGCAGCGCAAATTAATCGTCAAAGCAGAGTGGGAAGAATCTTACATTTATTTTGGATTGTTGTTTTTATTGTAGAGATAGTGATATTCATGACTATGCTAGGGCAAAGATGGAATTACTTTGTTTCCTTTTGTTAGACATTATAAGAAAAGTATTATGATTGATTATGGGGTTATGCATAAAATCTTTGCTCTAAAACGATGGAGTATCTATTGCTTTCCTCTGTAATATAATTTGGAAAGATCCTGCAATCGACATAAATACAAACGGCAAAGAAACTTCATCACTGCTTTGGACGTTTTCATTTCAGATAAGAGTTTGGTGATTAGGTAATTCTGTTTTTAGTCCCCTTTTTCCTAGCGGACATCTCCCCTTGCGTAGCATCCTTTAGGGCAAATTCTAAATACGGAATTTTGAGGAGAGTAAGACCTTGATTGTTCTTTGAAATTTCTCTTAAAAAAACACCCACCCCCCCATTTAAAAAGACGAAAATGGGGGAACTTGAATCTAAATGTGATACCATGCCCTCATCGAATTGAGATGTAGAAATCGCGAGGTATCAAATATGATCAATACAACGCTTATCCTGTCTTATATCCTCTTCATTTGGCTGATCATTCTGCATACCTTTGAAGAAATTTCCTGCGATATTATGGAGTTGGAATTAGGACATATCAAGTTGACCAAAAACCGCTACCTTATAGGAGCGAGTCTCATTTCAACGCTAAATTTAGGGACGCTTGCGCTCTTGACCCTGGGCTTGCCAACGGGATATTATCTTGGTCTCCTAACGACAGCGGTTTTTGGTATATTTCAGGCATTAGTCCATACCGTTGGCTACTTTCTAGAAGGCAAAAAATCCAGAGGCTTAGGAGCAGGATTCTTTTCGTCCATTCCATTGGCTATTGTTGGTGTGGCTGTATTTATTCAACTTATTCGGGCTATCTTGTAAATGCCCGAAATCATACATGTGGTCTTGCAAATCACATAGGAGAAACAATGGACAGACTTCGTGATCTTTACTATCGTGCAGACGATAGGATTACATTATTTATGCGACGCAATGGCATATCCTTTTTGCGCGTTAGCCTCGGGATCATATTCTTTTGGTTTGGCTTCCTAAAGTTTTTCCCGGGTCTTAGCCCGGCAGATCAGATCGCTACAGTAACGATCGAAAAACTTACCTTTGGGCTAATCGCTCCCAGTGTCTCGATCATCATCTTGGCAACCTGGGAAACGCTAATAGGACTGGGATTGATCTTCGGTAAATATTTAAGAATCACTTTATTCCTGCTCTTTACACAAATGATGGGCACGATGACACCTCTAATCCTCTTCCCGGCAGTAACATTCACAAGATTTCCATATGCCCCAACACTGGAAGGGCAATATATTATCAAGAATTTGATTCTGATCAGCGCAGGTTTGGTCGTTGGGGCAACTGTTCGTGGTGGGCGTATTGTTGAGAGGAAAGAAAATTAATTTACACACCCAATAATAAGGAAAACTATGTTCAAAAGAGCAATCGTCAAAACACCAAGTAAAACTATGGTCAAAGGCATCAGTACCGCAGGATTAGGTCTTCCCGATTATGAGCTGGCTCTGCGTCAGCATGCCAACTATGTTAGCACACTGAAAGAATGTGGTCTGGAAGTGACTACCTTGGAAGCCGATGAAGCATACCCCGACTCCACTTTTGTGGAGGATGTAGCATTGCTGACGAAAGTCTGTGCGATCATCACAAATCCGGGCGCGGATTCTCGGAGGGGAGAAACAGTTGCCATGAAAAAGGTATTGAAGGGTTTCTACGAGAATATCGAAGAAGTCTACGAGCCGGGCAGGGTCGAGGCAGGTGACATTATGATGGTCGGCGATCATTTTTATATCGGCTTATCGGAGCGGACAAATCAGAGCGGGGCAGCGCAAGTGATTGGCTATCTTGAAAAATATGGGATGAGTGGTTCTGTGGTCACGCTTGAAGAAGTGCTCCATTTGAAAACAGGCATTGCCTATCTCGAAGAAAATAATTTGCTTGCCTGTGGTGAATTTTTGACCAAGCCAGAATTTCAGCAGTTCAATATTCTGGAAATTGACCGAAGCGAGAGTTATGCGGCAAACTGTATCTGGGTGAATAGCACGGTTATTATCCCGAAAGGCTACCCAAAAGCACACAAAACCATCGAGAGTGCAGGATACTCCATCATAGAAGTGGATGTATCTGAATTCAAAAAACTGGATGGTGGCTTAAGTTGTTTGTCGTTAAGGTTTTAAAATGTGCATCAGGCTAACTCCTATAGGCTTTGTAGAGAATACGCGCGAAGAAATCGAAGATGATAATTGGGGAGAGGTAGTTTCGAAGATCCTTCTCACCGATGAGTTTGGCAAGGAGAGTCTAGCTGGTATTGAAGAATTCTCTCATGCGGAGATCATCTTTTATTTTGACCGCGTTAAAGGAGAGAAGGTCGTTACCGGAGCGCGCTATCCACGTGGGCGGCAAGATCGGGGCAAGGTCGGTATCTTTGCTCAACGCGGCAAAAACCGCCCAAACCGGATCGGGCTGACGACGGTGACGATCATCCGACGGGAGGGGAAAATCCTGTTTGTGCAAGGTTTGGATGCGATCAATGGCACGCCAGTTTTAGATATCAAGCCAGTGATGGAAGAATTCCAACCAAAAGAAAAACTCCATCAACCTAAATGGGCAACGGAGCTAATGAATAATTATTGGAAGAAGTGACTATCGCTTCAGCGCAAATTTTATCCGAGGGTAAAATTATTTCCACCTTTGCGCTTGCTAATATACATAAGTTTGTCTGCTCGTTCAATAATGCTTTCTAAAGTATCCTCTGGCTTCGCTAAAGTTACTCCTAAAGAAGCGGTGACGGATATTTTCTCTTCATCAATCATCATAAAACTGTTTTCTACAAATATCCCAATTCGTTTTGCAATATCTTCCAATCCTTTACCGGTAACATTTGGCAAAAATAATACTATTTCATCTCCGCCCCACCGAATGATTGAATCCAAACCTCGCGATATATTTTGTATAGAGCGAGCGATCATTTGCAGTACTTGATCTCCAGTATTATGACCAAACTCGTCATTTATTTGCTTGAAATTGTCAAGGTCGATCAGGATAGCACTAAATGAAACGTCAAATGCTTTTAACTCATAAAGGCGAGTTTCAAATATCATATTGGCATAACGTCGGTTTCCGATTTTCAGTAAAGGATCGATAAAATTCTTTTTCTTTACTTCTTCAAGTTGCTGGAGTACTTCTAAGATTTTTGTATTATCTGAAAAGACTTCTACACCGCCAATCACTTCCCCTGCTTCATCTTTTATAGGCGCTATTCGAATATGCACAGGAACGCGATGCCCAAGTTTGTGATGCAAAAAGAGTGATGCTTCCCTCATTTTGCCGTCTTGCAAAGTTTCGTGTAGAGGACACCCATCAATACACATTTCGTATCCTGCTGCGTCTATATGGCGGAGGATATTGTCTGCACAGGCTTTGCCCAGCACTTCGGGTTTTTTGAACCCTGTAATTCTTTCTGCAGCCGCATTCCAAAAAGTTATTTTTCGTTTGCTATCTACGTAATACACCCCATCAAACAGATTTTCTAAAATTTCAAGGTATATAGTACTTGTATCCATTTCGTTAGTTCAACTGATAAGATTGTCTCATTTTGATAAATAGTTTTGGGTCATATAGCTTGCTTTAGCCACTCACCTGCATTATAACCCCATAAACGAGAATAATTTGCCCGAGATGATAGGTTACTATATTCATCACGCGTCTGTTTTTAATGGGCTGAACGAATTTATTCCACACTAAAATTGCATCAGAGAGCACAAAGAGAGCCGCGCCAATGCTGACGGTGATTGCAGCGTGGGTATCCCATTCGGGGCGGGAGAGGGTGATGAGGGCGGAGAGAAGCATAATGGCGATCACAGCCATATATGCCAGAATTGGTTTTTGCAAGGATTCTTTGCCTTGCTTGACCAAACCCACTAGAATTTGTTTATGAAGTTGTGCGGCGATGGTGCCCAACAAAACAGCCCAGACTAAAGCTGGCAAACTAAAGGGCGGAATCGTTTGATTAAAGCCAATAATATAAGCGATATGGGCGAGTAAAAAAGCGACCAAACCAGCGATAAATTGTTCTTTGGGCAGCATCAGGAAGATGTCACCCGCCATAGAGAGAATAATGCCTACGCCAAACCAGAGAGTGACTCCATTTAGACCGCTTGTATTCACAAATAAAAAGATGAAAAGCAGCAGCATTGTGAGGGGTTTGAGGACATATTCTTGTTTTTTCCAGCCCTTATATACGGCAAGCCAATCGAGAAGGGCCGATAATATTATCGGGGCAAGCATCAATAGCAATTTCTTTCTCCTGGGGGGGCTAGCGGGTATTTGTTTTTGGGGGATTGTAGCCGAAGCGGCGGAGATAACTCTCGTTATTGCGCCAATCTTTGAGTACTTTAACGCGGAGTTGCAGGAAGATCTTTCGTCCGCTCATGGCTTCGATCTCTTTGCGGGCAGCCGAGCCGATCTTTTTGAGGGTTTTCCCACCTTCACCAATGACGATACCCTTTTGCGAATCGCGCTCGACAAAAACTGTCGCAGCGATATAAGCTCCTTTTTCACCGCGTTCGGTGAATTCGTCCACGCGGATGGCGATGCTGTGCGGGATTTCGTGACGCAAAAAGATCAGGCAAGATTCGCGGATGAGTTCTGCGGCTATATCGCGCTCGTAGAGGTCGGTAACTTGCTCAGCAGGGAAATCGGGGGGGCGTTCTTCGAGATTTTCAATGATGGTTTCGAGCAATTTGGTGCGTCCGTCGCCGCGTGTAGCGGAGAGGGGCAAGACCATATCTGCTGCGGGGAAGATGTCGAGGTAGGCGTTTTGACGGGCATCTATTTCGGGCTGGGACAATCTGTCTGTTTTATTGGTAGCAAGTATGAGCGGCGGGCGATGCGAAATTTCCAATAGCAGGGATGCGATCATTTTGTCTTCTTCTGTCGGTTCAACGGAGGCATCCACCAGCCAGAGGATCAAATCCACACCTTCGAGGGCTTCTTCGGCATTCAGGTTGAGGGCTTTGCCCAGTTTATGATGGGGGTTATGCAAGCCTGGCGTATCGACAAAGATGATCTGGGCTTGGTCTGTAGTTAGGATACCAAGTTGGGCGCGACGCGTTGTTTGCGGGCGTGGGGAAACTGCGGCAATCTTTTGCCCAAGAAGGGCGTTAACAAGGGTAGATTTTCCAACATTAGGGCGGCCAATAACGGCGACAAAGCCGGAGCGGTGTTCTGTAGTCATATTTTTATCTCAAAATTGATTTGTATTTTGCCCCCATCCTAGCCTTCCCCCTCATGGGGAAGGGATAAATCCTCCCCCATGAGGGGGGAGTTAGAGGGGTTTTGCTGATTACCAGTTTACCATGCAGAGACTAGGTAGTGTTGACATTTCAACAGCAATCTCATCGCAATGAGACCGCTTCGTCGCAAAAAGACGTTCCTTGCGGAGTCATATTTGGAATTGCTGATATTTTAGGCCTTTGCTAGCGAAGCCGCCAAATATTAACACGGCCTAATCTACGCGAGGAGCTTTCTTTAGGGCTGCGACAAGGGAATCTACCTTGATCGGTTTGCTGACATAATCGTCCATACCACGATCAATATATTTTTCACGATCGCCTTCGAGCGCGTGTGCCGTCATCGCAACAATATGCGGTTGCCGATCTTGTGACCATTTTGCGCGGATCTGGCGTGTAGCTTCATCGCCATCCATTTCAGGCATTTGAATATCCATGAGTATGACATCATAAGTCTGGCGTTCCAAAGCTGCTATTGCCTCGAGACCGTTCCCCGCCAGATCTGCCTGGTAGCCTAATTTTGAAAGTAATTTCAGCGCAACCTTTTGGTTGATGACATTATCTTCAGCAAGCAAAAGGCGTAGAGGGTGTTGCACTGCCATATTACCATCGATCTTGGCTGGCTTTTTCTCCTTTACCTGTGGCGCAGGGGCCGTGTCAATGATCCCCATCAGGACATTGAAAAGATTGGATGTTTTTATGGGTTTGTTCAAAAAGGCGGTAATTTTTGCATCTGAAGAACGGGTTTTCTCTCGTTTGATAGATGTCAAAATAATCAGTGGCAGTGCATTCTTTTTCTTTTCACTGATCTTTGTTGCCAAGGTAAAACCATCCATTTCCGGCATCTGCATATCCAATATTGCAATGTCAAATTCTTCACCTTCTGCCAGCAAAGTCAGTGCTTCTGGTCCCGATGAAAGAGCACGGGGCTTCATTCCCCATGATTCTGCTTGCTTTATCAGGATCAGTCGGTTCGTCTCATTATCATCCACGATCAAGATCCGCTTGCCAGCAAGCTGGGGAACCTCATCTTTCGCGTATAGGGGTTTCGCATTCTGCTGTGCTTTCACAAGGATCGTGAAATAGAA
The DNA here is from genome assembly GCA_018648685.1 of Anaerolineae bacterium. Lineage (GTDB taxonomy): Bacteria > Chloroflexota > Anaerolineae > Anaerolineales > Villigracilaceae > Desulfolinea. The sequence goes on along the minus strand of JABGQT010000072.1, from coordinate 30,963 downwards.
GGTTGAACCTTCACCCTCTTCGCTCTTGACCCACATTCTTCCGCCCATGTTTTGGGCAAGTTGATTGCTGATTGCCAACCCAAGCCCTGTGCCGCCATATTTTCGCGTTGTAGATGTGTCCACCTGGCTAAAGCTCTTGAATAATTTTTCAATCTTATCTGCCGGGATACCGATTCCTGTATCGCGGACACTGAAAGTTAACTCGTGCTGATCGTTTTCCACGAGCATACTTTTTACATTAACAACGACTTCGCCCTTGTCTGTGAACTTGATCGCGTTGTTCAACAGGTTTACCAGTATTTGGCGTACGCGCGTTATATCCCCGATCACGACAGGGGGTGTGTCATCCTCAACGAAATAGGCCAGATCCAGCATCTTGCTGGCAGCCTTTTCCGCAAGTAGGTCAAGCGCATCTTCAACGCAATTCCGGACATAGAAGGGCTGTGTTTCCAACTCCATTTTGCCGGCTTCGATCTTGGAGAAATCCAGAATATCATTGATCACTTTAAGCAAAGTGTCGCTGCCTCCACGAATCGTTTCAATAAAATCCTGCTGTTCTGCGTTCAACGGGGTATCCAGCATCAGGCTGGTCATACCATAGATCGCGTTCAAAGGCGTGCGAATCTCATGGCTCATATTCGCCAGGAAATCTGCTTTGGCTTGTGCTGCGGCTTCGGCAGCTTCTTTAGCTTTTTCTGTTTCCTTCAAAAGTTCTTTGTTTGCTGTAATATCTTCCATCACACCAACAAAGTTGGTGATATTTCCTTTCTCATCGACGATCGGCGCAATCGAAACTGCATCCCACATGATCTCGCCCTGGCTAGTTCGACTACCAATTTCACCCCGCCACATATCCCCCGCAGAAACTTTATTCCAAATATCCTTATAAAATTCTTTGGAATGTAAGTCTGAGTATAAAAAGGTTGCAAATTTCCCCAATACCTCATCTTCGGTATAACCTGTTCCCTCAAGATAGGCGGGGTTCACATAGCTGATCCTGGCGTTTGCATCCGTAATAACCACTGATGAGGGGCTATGAGTGACCGCCCGTGATAATTTATGTAGTTCCTCTTCAGCCTTTTTCCTCTCCGTAATATCAAGAGAGTACTCTATCATTTGCTTAATTTCACCCTGTGCATTAAAGATAGGATAGCCATGCACTTCAAAATTTCTGGGATTTCCATCATGGTCGTAATGAATATGCTCATATTGAACGACACCTTTAGACTTGACCACATCTTTCAAGGGGCAGGGGTGGTCTTCACCGCTGCAAGGGGTGTCTCGGTGATGTGTTAGAGCGTAACAAGTAGTGCCTGCGGGCAGGGCTTTTCCTCCGCGTGCTGCCGAGTTAGATATTTCGATGGAATAATCATCTACATTGATTACATAAAAAGGTTGAGACAAGGATTCGATGACATGGGAAAGGAATTGGTGTTGTTTCTTTAGCTCTTCTTCGATTCTCTTTTGTTCTGTAATATCCCGTAAAACAATTAGAAGCCTTTTTTCTTCTCCGATTATCTGAAGTCTGCCAGAAACTGAGACGGGAAAAATCTCGCCATTGGCCCGCATATTCACTGTCTCAAATGGCTCTTCAGACAATGTAGTTTCATCCTGTTCTTCGGGAAGTAATGCCTGATACTCTGGTGGAACCATATCTCGAATCGTTTTAGTGAGAAACTCAAGCCGTGTCCAGCCAAACATCTCACAGGCACGGGCGTTTACATCCAGGACTTCCCCTTTGACAGTTTCTACCAAAACAGCATCGTTAACCCCATCGAAAACGCTTCTATACCACAATTCGGTTTGAATAAGTTCTTTCTCTGTTGCTTCACGCTCGGCAGCGCTATCTTCAATACTACTCCGAACACGTCCCAAGATCACCCAGAAAATACCAAAAAGGAAAGCGCTTAAGATCAAGGCAACAAATGAAAAATAAATGATCGTCGTAGTGTCACTATCATATTCTCGTGAAAGCAAATGCACGTTAACAGCTCCACCGGCAAGGAAAGACAGGAGTGCTATTCCTACAGGAACAAGGACAAAATAGTTTCTTCTGATATTTTTCATGATTATTCTCACTTTGATACCCTAAGTTATAATTACCGAGCAAAAGTTTTTTGGCATTTTCATGCTCTGTAAAATGATGCTGAATTCTGCCCCTTAGTTCCCTCAAATGCCAAAAGCATGGAATTTAGGGAGAAGAGGTCGCCCCTCCCCCAAATTCGACAGTTTCTTCGTCGCATTTGGGGGAGGCTGGGAGGGCCAAGTTTTACCAAATTATTTATGCTCAGGTACTTAGAATACTATGAATGTTTTTACCTCACACAGCCTAATCTACGCGAGGAACATTCTCCAGGGCTGCGATAAGAGCATCTACTTTGATCGGTTTGCTTACATAATCGTCCATACCATGGGCAATATATTTTTCACGATCACCTTCGAGGGCGTGTGCCGTCATTGCGACAATATGCGGCTGCTGGTCTTGCGGCCATTTTGCGCGGATCTGGCGCGTGGCTTCATCGCCATCCATTTCAGGCATTTGGATATCCATGAAGATGACATCGTAGGGCTGTCGTTCTAGTGCCTCGATAGCTTCCATACCGTTGCCTGCCACGTCAGCGCGATAGCCCAATCTTGAAAGCAATTTTGTGGCAACTTTCTGGTTGATCATATTATCTTCGGCGAGCAAAATGCGCAACGGACGTTTTTCTGCCATGCTTGGGTCAATATGATCCGTTTTTTTCTTTTTCTTTTCAGGAGCAGGTGCCACTGCAATAATGCTGGTTAGGATATTGAAAAGGTTGGATGTCTTAATCGGTTTGCTAAGAAAAGCAGCTATTCTTGCATCTCCAGAGCGCGCCTTTTCGCGTTTGATCGAGGTCAAAATGATCATGGGCAAAGCATTTTCAACATTCATTTCGCTGATTTTTTCGGCCAAAGTAAACCCATCCATTTCTGGCATTTGCATATCGAGAATAGCAATATCAAACTTTTCTCCTATCTCTAAGAGTGTCAAAGCTTCGGCTCCAGATTCCACAGCGGTCGGGTGCATTCCCCATGATTTTGTTTGCCTAAGCAGGATCAATCTATTGGTTGCATTATCGTCTACGAGCAAGATGTGTTTTCCGGCAAGCTGTGGCTGTATGCCATCGGTCATTATCGGCTCTGCATCAGGTTTAGTATCCACCAGGATCGTGAAATAAAAGGTTGAGCCTTTGCCTTTTTCGCTTTCAACCCACATCGTACCGCCCATTTTTTCGGTAAGTTCTTTGCTGATCGCCAGCCCAAGCCCTGTCCCGCCGTATTTTCGGGTAGTCGAAGAATCGATTTGGCTGAAACTCTGAAAGAGCTTCTCTGCTTTATTTGCCGGGATACCGATGCCCGTATCGCGGACACTGAAAATCAACTCGTATTGATCATTTTCCACGAGAGTGCTTTTGACATTGACAACGATCTCGCCCTTGTCCGTAAATTTGATCGCGTTATTCAACAGATTAACCAGTATTTGGCGTAAGCGCGTTATATCCCCAATCACGACGTGTGGTGTGCCCTCCTCCAAGATATACGCCATATCCAGCATTTTCTCAGCTGCCTTTTCCGCGAGCAGGTCGAGAGTATCCTCCACGCAAGTGCGAATGTGGAAAGGCTGTTCTTCTAATTCGAGTTTTCCAGCTTCTATCTTTGAGAAATCTAGAATATCGTTGATTACGCTCAAAAGCGTATCACTGCCCCCACGGATCGTCTCGATAAAATCCTGTTGCTCTTCGTTCAGCGGGGTATCCAGCATCAGGCTGGTCATGCCGTAGATCGCGTTCAAAGGCGTGCGGATCTCGTGGCTCATATTCGCAAGGAAATCAGCTTTTGCTTGTGCAGCCGCTTCGGCTTTTGCCTTTGCCCGTTCCAGTATCTCGATCGTTTTTGCTTTTTCTAAAATGAAGAGGATGCCAAAGACAAAAAGCAGCGCAATTGCGACGATCTTTGTCACGCTATCATGGTATAGCAAAGCACTGCCAAAAAGCGGGCTGGTCGGGAGGATATCTATATAGTGCGCATAGATTAAAAAGAGCATTTCAGAAATTACGATACTGGTCCATAAAGATGCCCAGCGAATATTCAATAGCAATACTGCCAGAACGGGCAAATGCGTATTCCACCACAAGACAGATGAATTGATCCCGCCAAGGTGAGCTGAGGCATAAAGGACGAGCAGAGCGTAGATCAATAATAAGAAATTCGCCCCAATCGTTACATTTTTGCTTTTACGAAACCAAAGAAAACAAAATATAGCCGATAGACCAGTGACGAAGGTGCCAACGGCAATTTCCGTCACATTCAAGAAGAGATATATCGATGCAAAGATCGGGACAAAAGCAACGAGGGCGATGATCGCTAAATTGAGCCGTGTGATCTGATACAGCTCTAAAGAATCATCATCTGGCGGCATACCGGAACGTATGAGGTTTCCAGCAAATTCTCTTAAAGTTCTTTTTTCTTTCATTGTGTCTATCTCCTAAACCCTTTTTAAAACATTCTAATGAAATATACAGACTAGAAATTATCTCTTAGGGCAATGATAATCTTCTAGCTAATCAATATACTTGGCTTTCTCCAAAGACGCAATAAGAGCACCTACTTTAACAGGTTTACTAACATAATCGTCCATACCACGCGCAATATATTTTTCACGGTCGCCTTCAAGGGCGTGAGCAGTCATAGCAATAATATAGGGCTGGCAATCTTTTGGCCACTTTGCTCTAATTCGTTTGGTTGCTTCATTACCATCCATTTCTGGCATTTGAATATCCATAAAAACCACGTCATAGGTCTGACGCTCAAGAGCCTCTATGGCTTCGAAACCATTGCTGGCAATATCCGATTGATAGCCTAAACGAGAAAGGATTTTTGAAGCAACTTTTTGGTTGATCATATTATCTTCTACCAATAAGACACGCAGGGGATGTCTCTCTGCCATAGTTGAGTCTATGGATTTTTCTTTTCTGGTCTCTTCTGTTCTTATTGTTGGGGCAGAAGAAATGATGCTGTTGAGCACATTAAAGAGATTTGATGTTTTTATAGGCTTATTCAAAAAAGCTGCAACTTTCGAATCGGTGGCACGCGCTTTATTGCGTTTAATGGAAGTCAAAATGATCATTGGTAAGTCATTCTTGATATTCATGTCATTAATTCTTTCTGCCAGAGTGAAGCCATCCATTTCGGGCATTTGCATATCAAGAATAGCGATGTCAAAAGTTTCCTTTTCAAATAATGCCAGAGCATCTTTTCCTGATTCTACGGCTTTGGGCTTCATTCCCCAAGATTCTGTTTGTTTGACAAGAATAAGTCTGTTAGTGGCATTATCGTCAACGATCAATATTCGTTTTCCAGAAAGATCCGGGTGCTGATCAATGGAAATGAGCGGGCTAGCTTCCTCTGCTTTTGCAATAATGGTAAAGTGGAAAGTAGATCCTTTACCTTCTTCGCTTTCGACCCACATTCTTCCGCCCATTTTTTCTGCTAACTCTTTGCTGATGGCTAAGCCCAATCCCGTTCCGCCATATTTTCGTGTTGTAGAGCTATCAACTTGGCTAAAACTTTGGAAGAGGCGATCTACTTTATCTTTGGGGATGCCGATGCCTGTATCCCGGATGCTAAATTGAAGCTCGTACTGATTCTTTTCAAGTAGCATGCTCTTGAGAAAAACAACGACTTCGCCCTTGTCCGTAAATTTGAGAGCGTTATTTAGAAGGTTTACCAGTATTTGGCGGAGGCGCGTTACATCTCCGATTACAAGAGGAGGTACGCCATCATCGATGATATAGGCTAATTCGAGCATCTTTTTGGCAGATTTCTCTGAAAGTAGATCAAGAACGTCTTCTATGCAGCCTCGCAAACGGAAGGGCTGCTCTTCCAACTCCATTTTGCCCGCTTCTATTTTTGAGAAATCCAAAATATCGTTAATAACGCTTAACAGCGTATCGCTTCCGCCACGAATAGTCTTTATGAAATCTTGCTGCTCGTCGTTGAGAGGAGTATCTAGCATGAGACTGGTCATACCATAAATAGCGTTTAATGGGGTGCGGATTTCGTGACTCATATTTGCCAGAAAATCCGTTTTAGCTTTGGCAGCAGTTTCGGCTGCTTCTTTCGCTTTTTCAAGTTCTGCCATAGCCTGTTTACGTAAGGTTATATCTTCTTTTACAGCTACGTAATGCTTAACTTCCCCTTCAGCATTGGCTACGGGAGATATGGAGGCTGATTCCCAAAAGAGTTTTCCCGTTTTGCTCTTATTCCGGAATTCTCCACGCCATGTCTTCCCAGCGGAAATTGTTTCCCAAAGAACTTTGTAAAACTCAGGGCTATGATCGCCTGACTGTAAGACGCGCGGATTATTCCCCAACGCCTCTTCTTGTGTGTAGCCTGAAATTTTTGTGAAAGCCGGGTTTACATATTCAACTGTGCCTTCCAGATCGGTAATAACGATTGCCGCAGGGCTTTGGGTGATTGCTCTTGACAGCTTTAGTAACTCTTCTTCGGCTTTCTTCTGTTCAGTAATATCGCGCACCACTATCAGTAAGCGTTTTTCACCACCAATCTCTTCAATACGCCCTGTAATAGAAGCAGGAAAACGTTCACCATTAGCACGAATATTAATCGTTTCAAAGTGTTCAACTGAGAGAAGATCATCATCATGGTTTTCTGTAGACAGGGCCCGATTCTCAGGAGGCACCATATCTATAAGTGTTTTTGTTAAAAACTCTTCGTGTGTCCAGCCAAACATCTCACAAGCCCTTGTATTAACATCAAGGACCTCGCCATCGGTTGTCTCTACAAGGATAGCATCATTAACGCCATTAAAGACACTTCGAAACTGAAGCTCACTTTCTTGCAATTTTTTATTTGAAATGGTTTCTTCTTCTAATACTTTTCTTAGACTGCGCGACGAAACATGAGAAATTAATGCCACTATAAAGAAGATTGCAATGGCAGGTATATTAGGCATTGGCTGGTGCAATATCCCCACACTGATAATAATTAAAATGACGCTGGATAACCCAGCAACTAAATAGCTTAGTATTGGCTCTAGAACCAATACTGCGAAGATAATAGGGACAACAAAGGCTATTAAACTACGCCCAAACGCAACCTCTTCTGGTGTATCAGAAAAGGGGATTATAACAAGCAGGAATAACACAAAAAATAATCCAGCGAAAGTTCCTGATAAATAGCGGTTGACCAAATACAAGAGAAAAAAAGTAATACTTGCAAATATGCTTATAGGGCGAATTGACTGTGAAGCCTGGTCTAAAGCCTCTGTAGAAACGAGGTCAGTGATCGTAACCCCTATAAAAATAAATATTGCAGCTGCTGTTACAGTCAACAATATAATATTCAATAATTGTCGCCGACGAGCATCTTCTTCATTTTTAAAATAGGGTACGGAGATTATTTTTAGGAGAATTTTTTTTATAATGATCATGAGGTTATTCTTTCCAATCATTTTTCCTAGTGATAAGAACTTTTGTCTTATCATAAATACTAACGCCCACCAGCCTGATTGATAAAATTGTGATAGGTGGACTAATAATGAGAGCTAATAGCTCTGTGAAAAAAAGTTCTCCGTAAAATCCACTAAACCTGAGACTACCTAATTGTGAGTTCGATAATGATTATAGAGCAAAGGGAGGGAGGAAATCCTTACAGAATACAGACAAAAGAGTTGATATTCTCCCAAATTTCTTTGTCTATCGATTTATTCTTTTCAGCTTAGCTCACTTCTTTTGTTTCACCGCTGATGAACTCGATCTGGCAAACGGTGCATTTCGGCTTCCCCCCCCACAGCGATAGCGGGGATCGCCGCCATTTTCTACGAGTGCGTTCAGTAATTTCTTTCCGGCAGGGATGTCGAATTTCCCGACCCCTTCGATGATTAGTTTTGGCATCTTCTCCTCAAGAGTTGGTTTAGTAAGGGAGTCCGAAATCTCCAGATTTCGGAATTTAGAGCTACCCAACGTCTGGAGACGTTCGACGCCGCTCAGATAGCTTATTCTTTCGTCACTGCACGCAAAGCTTCGCTCAAGACTTCTACAGCTTTCACATACTCGCTCAGTGATATATGCTCGTTTGGCGTATGGTCAAGGCTAGAATCGCCGGGACCATAGACCACAGCCGGGCATTCCCAGACGGGCGCGACGATATTCACATCGGCGGTGCCGGTTTTGACGACAAAGCCGGGTTTGCCGCCCGCAGCCCGAATGCCCTTCAAAAAGGATCGCACAAGGGGCGTATTTCGGTCGGCTTTATAGGCGGGGATGGCGAAGCCGCTGCGCTCCACTGTCTCGGGCGCGGCAAGCTGCTCCAGTTGGTTGTACCAAGCCTCGGGCAGGAGCGTCACGGGCAGTCGGGCGTTTATCTGCAAATTTGCCCAGGTTTCAAATCCATCATCTCCTGAATCAAATCCGCGCAGTGAGAGCAAAATCTGCTCGAAAATACGGGGCTTGTCGGCGTTGAAATCATCCACCCACGCACGCACTTTTTCCCAGATGGCAACCGCTGCTTCGGGTGCGGTCTCTTCGCCGCTGGCGGAATGCGCCATCACACGGCGGGCAGTGACGATAGATTGAGCGCTGCCTTTATAGCCGAGCGTGACCCGATCCCAGCGGGAGGGTTCGCCGATAATCGCAAAATCGGGGCGATATTGATCGACGATGTGTCGCGCGCCGAGGGATTCTCGCTCTTCATCAATTGCGCCAATGACGACAAATTGCCAGCCACGCACTTGCCCGAGGCTTGCCACCGCGTCAACGAAATTTGCGAGGGGTCCCTTGGCATCTACTGATCCCCGCCCGTAAAGAATATCTCCCTCGACTCGAACATCTATCTCACCTGGAATAGTATCAATATGCCCCAACAAAACGATCTGCTTCTCGCCCTCGCCCATCACGCCGACGGCATTGCCGACTTCATCCTTGTAGGCTTTGGTGAAGCCGAGGCCTTTCATGCGCCCGATGAGATAATCCACCGCACCCGCTTCCTGACCAGAGGGACTGTAGTGTTGAACGAGTTTGATGAGTGTTGAGGGTTCCATCTTAGGCAATGCTTTTGCTCAGTAAATAATAGATGAGTGCTTTCTGGACATGATAAAGATATTTTTTTTGTCCATAGCCTGCAAAATATTCAGACGAGATGATGTCTTGATGGATTTCATTTTGCACACTAAATGGTGGGCATGGTATTACCCATGCATCCGACTTTGCAACTTCTAAGTCATCCAATTTCAACTGAAAGGACCTATCATCAAAATCTTGCGGCCATGCATCTGTCAAAATCACATCTGCATCTTTCAATCCATCTTCTTTGCTGCTTGTGAAGGTTTTATCTTGATGTCCTTCTGATTTATATTGTTGTGGCAAGACATGAATAAGATTCAATCCCAGCACTTTTCCTATTCTTTGCCAAGATTTCAACACGTTCGTTGGTGGGCCTAGTAGACAATATTTCAGATTTCTTAGGTCACCTTTTTCCTTCCAAACAGAGTATACGTCTGCCAGTACTTCACATGGATGTGCTTCGGAGGTCATTGCGTTGATTGTCGGCTTTTGAGTGCTTTCTGCAAAGGATGCCAATCTAGCATGATTTCTGTCTCGAAGAATGTAGATATCGAACCAGCTATCCATATATCCAGCCAAATGCTCTACACCTTCTTCGGTTTTAAGGAAGTTTGGAATTCCAATAGGTGTGATATTCAAATCGCTGAGGGCTTTCACAAATGTTGCTCTGGTGCGAAGACTGTTCCCTTCAAATGAATAGCAAGCCGTTAGGGTAGTGCCTGCAGAAAACTTAAGTTGCGCTGAATTACCTGCAAGATCAAAAATATGGCGGATTTCATCTGCCGAGAAATCATCTATCGTTATGAAGTTTTTGCCCATTGTTTATCATTCTCCATTCGCGCTTGATTGTTTCCCTCTTGTATTCGTCAAAATTTAAACATAGCCGATACTCATCGATACCTGATGCTATCCCATTTTTAGTCATTTGATAAATGTCAAAACCCATTTTTTCATAAAACGGGTAAGTATGTTGGCTTGTCCCTACATGTATTGTAGCCACCTGCTTTTCATTACAAATCAAAGCCATTCTCCCCAGCGTTAAATATGTTCCTAGCCCTTGCTGATGATGAGAACTTCGTACCATATCCCAACGCAGCCAAGCTACGGTGTTGTTCTCACTTAAACTGTAGCCTCCGCATGCAATAACTCCATCTACTTTGCTCTTGATCACAAAATATGACAAGCCAATACGGTTAAGAAAAGATAGAAACTTATCTTTTTCCTGTGGAGCAAAATAATAGGGCGCATTGCCTTCGAAGATTGATAAGCAGGCTGGTTTGTATTCAGGTTGATAGTTTGAAAATAACATAGATAAGTTTGTTTTAGTCTTGTAGTATGTAACTACTCAGCCTCTATGGATGACTCTGCGAGGAGCGTGCTTTTGCGACGCGGCCGTCCCGTCTTCCATGAGATTGCTTCGGCGATAAAACTGCCTCGCAAAATCATACCTGAGTAGTTACTGTAGTATTTCTTTTAGCACTTTCACCACCTCATCAATCTGCTCTTTCTCAATTACGAGTGGCGGCAGGAAGCGGATGACGGTCATCCCGGCAGGGAGGGCGAGGATGCCACGCTCGGTGAGGGCTTTGAGATAGGGAGCGACTTTGGTCTTGATCTCGATGCCGAGCATCAGCCCCATGCCACGCACACCACGAACAAGCGGGGATTCGATCTTTTGCAATTCTGCGAGGAAATATGCGCCCAACTCAGCCGCGCGCTCGGGGAGTTTTTCATCTACAAGGGCATTTAGGGCTGCTAAAGATGCCGCCGCGGCAAGGGGATTGCCGCCAAAGGTGGAGCCATGAATACCTTTATCGAGTTCGACTACACGCTCGCCGAGCAAAGTTGCGCCCATTGGGAAACCTCCCGCCATGGACTTAGCCACGGTCATAATATCGGGACTTAGGTCGTAATGGTCAACGGCGAACATCTTGCCCGTGCGCCCAAATCCAGTTTGGATTTCGTCCATGATGAGCAGCGCACCACGCTCACGACAAAGTTCTTGCGCCCCAAGCAGATACTCCGCATCGCCGGGATAGACCCCGCCCTCGCCTTGAATGGCTTCGAGAATGACAGCGGCTGTGTTTTCATCTATCGCAGCTTCGAGCTTTTCAAGTTTATTATAGGGAACATGCTTAATGCCCGGAATGAGCGGTTGAAAAGGCGAACGATATTTCTTATTCCACGTTGCGGAGAGTGCGCCCATACTGCGACCATGAAATCCACGCATGGTGGCGATGATCTCTGTCCGCTTGGTGCTGAAACGGGCAAATTTGAAAGCGGCTTCGACAGCTTCTGTCCCCGAGTTGGAGAGAAAAGCCCGATCCATGCCTTCGGGGGCTAAACTGGTCAGTTTTTCCAGCAATGCGGCACGGGTATCGTTATAGAACATCTCCGGGACAGAGATGATTTTCTGCGCCTGTTCATTAATCGCGGCTACAACTTTGGGATGGGCATGACCAAGATTCGCCGCGCCTTGACCTCCGACACAATCAATATAGGCATTGCCTTGATCGTCGTAGAGGGTTGCCCCTTCGCCACGCACGATTGTTAAATCACGTTTGGCATAAACGCCAGATGTGTGAGCGTTTTCTATCGTTTGAGTATTTGGCATAGTTTTTTCCTTTTCGTCCACGAAGTCACACGAAGAAGCACGAAGTTTTTAGTCTTTTTTTGTGTGTCTTCGTGTCCCTTCGTGGATAAAATTATTTAATCACCGTTCCATTCCCAGCCAAAGCATTAGAAATCGAATTCTCCATCCGCCCATCAGCGATAATGACTTGCCCAACGCCGCCATTCAGTGCTTCTTGCGCGCCCAAAACTTTTTTCTTCATTCTGCCTTGCGCGTATTCGATGGCTTTATCTAAATTGGCGAGCGGAATCTCTTTGATGAGTGTAGTTTCGTCTGGAAAATCTCGCATCAGCCCGGGGACGGCGGTTAGCAGGAGCAAAGTGTCTGCGTCCAGCGCGGCAGCGATTTCGGCGGCAGCACGGTCTGCGTCTACGTTGAGAGCTTCGCCTTTTTCGCTCATCGCCATTGGGGCGACTACGGGGGTGTAGCCAGCATCCAGCAGGGTTTGGAGCAGTGAAATATTCACTTCTTCAATTTTGCCCGTGTAATCATCACGCAAAATCTTCTTTTTGCCATTCTCGATGATGCGGATAGCGGCTTTTCGTTTTGCCTTTAGCAAGCCGCCATCCACGCCGCTAAGCCCGAGGGCGTTCACGCCGAGCATTTGTAATTGTTCAACGAGAAAAGTATTTACCTTCCCGTTGACTGCCATAGCAAAGACTTCAAGAGTTTCACGGTTGGTGTAGCGGGATGTGTATCCCGAAGGCGAGGTCACAAAGCGAGGTGGTTTGCCGACGGCTTCGCCGAGCGCATTCGCTTCGGCAGAGCCGCCATGTACGAGCACAAGTTTTTGCCCATCGGCAATCATTTTGGCAATATCTTGTGAGATGGCGGAGAAGTCTACGCCTTCGGTGCCACCCAATTTAACTACAATCGTTTTTGTCATAAAATCTTCCTTCTTTTTAAACACAAAGGACACGAAGAAACACGAAGGAAAAACTTTTTTTGTTTTTTCTTAGAGAACCTTTGTGCTCTTTGTGTTTAAATTTATATTGGGTGTAACCCCATAAATTCAAGTCCCAGCGTCTCTTCAAATCCCAGCATCAAATTCATGCTTTGCACCGCCGAGCCGGACGCGCCTTTCATCAGGTTGTCGATGGCGCAAATCGAGATGACGTGTCCCGTTTTGGGGTTTAGGTCGAAGCCGAGATCGGCGTAGTTTGAGCCAGCCAGGATTTTCGGCTCGGGAACGCGGTAGATGCCCCGTCTCTCCTTCACGATGCGTAAAAATGGATTTTGGGATGCTGCCAAACGGTATGCCTTCCACAAATCTTTGAGTGCGACGCCATCTTTTACCCGCCCGTGAACAGTGGCGAGTGCGCCACGCACCAGACCGACAGAGGTCATCGTTAAAGTGACATCTGCCAAGCCCGATTCTTGGATCACTTCGGCGGTGTGGCGATGTCCATAGGGCGCATAGGTGCGAATGGTCTGACTCCGTTCGGGGTGATGCGAGCCGGAGTTAACGGACGCTCCGCCTTCGGATGAACCGACTTTGAGTTCGGCGATTATCGGTAGATTTGTCTCTAGCAATCCCGTGTTGACCAACGGAAGCAAGCCTAAATTCACGGCTGTCGCGTTGCATCCTACGCCGCTGACGTATTTGGCTGTCTTCAATTCATCCCGATAAAGTTCGGGCAATCCGTAGACAAATTTATCCAGCCAATCGGGGGCGGCATGAGGCTCACCGTACCACTGCTGATAGAGGTCGGCATCCCGCAGACGAAAATCTGCAGAAAGATCGATGATATGCTCGGCAACGGCAGCGTATTTTGCTATATTATGTTGCGCCTGCCCGTGCGGGAGGGCGAGAAAAAGGACATCGGTGGGGATGAGTTCGGCGGGATCGCTGAACTTGAGCGTGGTCTGCTTGCGGAAGTTGGGATGCGTCTGATAGAGATACTCGCCCAGCTTTTGGCGTGATGTTGCTTGGACAATTTCGACTTTGGGATGGGCGATGAGCAGGCGCAGAAGCTCTCCGCCAGTGTAGCCGGATGCGCCGATGATTGAGGCTTTGATCATAAGGTTTCCTTAAATACTCTGTCATTGCGAGGCAATTTTATCGCCGAAGTAATCTCCACGACTGTGTGGGAGACTGCTTCGCAAGAGCGGCTCGCAGTGACGTTATTTCTATAAAACTGTAATCTTTTTTCTCGCCACCTTCATCAAATAATCCACAATCAAACTCGGAATATCAACGCCGGTTGTTGGGGCGGCGGTGTGGAATTCCATCGTGTGGTTGATTTCATTGACTTGGTAGCCGTGATCGGGATGCTCGATCACATCCACAGCCAGCAAACCGCCGCCAACGGCAATGGCAGCATCACGAGAGATTTTGACGAGTTCGGGCGTGAGAGGGCAGATTTCGCCAGAGCCGCCGCGGGCGGTATTTGTAATCCAATGCGGGGAATGGCGATACATGGCAGCAATCGGCTCATCATTGACGACTAAAACGCGGATATCGCGTCCCGGTTTATTGATAAATTCTTGGATATAAAAAATCGAATGTTCATAAGAGCCGAGAACGGCTTTATGCTCGAGAACGGCTTCAGCGGCATCGCGATCATTGATTTTTGCAAGTAAACGTCCCCACGAGCCGACCATCGGTTTTAGCACAACGGGATAGCCCATCTCTTCGATGGCGGTCAGCGCGGAGGCGGGGGTATAGGCAACGCGCGTCTCAGGTTGCGGGACATTTGCGCTCGACAACGCGGTGACGGTAGCGAGTTTATTGCCGCAAACTTCGGCGACTTTGGCGGTATTCACAGTCGGGATGCCCCAAGCGTTAAGAATCCGCGTGGAATAAAGTCCGCGCGCGTAGCTGATACTGCGTTCGAGTACGGCATCGTATTTCAGCCACGGCTCAGGATTATTCATGTCGAATGAAAATTTACGGTCGTCGAGACGGTCGTAGTCGATGCCAAGTTGCTCAAGAACAGCGAAAATCCATTTTTCTTCGACGCGCACACGGGAGTAGAGGACTCCGATTTTGGGTTGTTTTTTCATAGTCTCTCCAGTGAATCAGGAAACCAGTAAATCAGGGAGCAGGAAAACTGGTCTACTGATTCCTGATTTACTGATACCTAGTCTACTGATACCTGATTCCTATTCTCCCCAGTCTTCCTCTTCCATCGGCGCAAGCTCGACGGTAACGGGATCAAGAGACGTAACTTCAAGGTCAACGCCGCAATCGGGGCAGACGATGATTTCGTTTTCTTCGGTGCTGGCTTCGAGTTCGAGTTCGGCGGCACATTCGGGGCAAGTTGCTTTGGACATGGGTTTTTCTCCTTAGTTGAATAATTGGTTTTATTTTTTTCTCACCACAAAGAGTACAAAGGGACACGAAGGAAAAACCTTTAGTTTTGTTTTTACCTTTGTGATTCTTAGTGTCCTTTGTGGTGAAAAATCAGTTCTTTAGTTCTTCCTTCGCTCGCTCAATCTGCGCTTTCACCGCATCGGGAGCCGTGCCCCCAATCGCGGCTCTTTTCGCAATGGACGCTCGTGCGTCGTAGACTTCATAAACTTTCTCATCAAAAACAGCGTTAATTTCTTTATACTCTGCCAAAGTAAGTGCATCGAGCGATTTTTCTTTCGTAATCCCCGCCCGCACAACTTCTCCGCTGATGGCATGCGCCTCGCGGAAAGGCACGCCCCGCTCCACCAAATAATCGGCGAGATCGGTTGCCATCATGCTGGCATCAATCGAGGCTTCCATTCGAGCGGGTTTCACGGTCAGCGTTCGCAATGCGCCAGCGATTACGGGCAACATCGCAACCAGCGTGTCGAACGCCGCAAAAATGGGGATTTTATCTTCCTGCAAATCCTTGTCGTAGGTCGAGGGCAGCCCCTTCAGCGTCGCCATCAGCCCCATCAGGTAGCCGAGCAACGTCCCCGCTTTGCCCCGCGTCAACTCGAAGGGGTCGGCGTTTTTCTTTTGCGGCATCAGGCTCGAGCCGGTGCTGTAGGCATCGTCCAACTCGAAAAACCCAAATTCTGCGCTCGTAAACAAAACCACTTGCTCCGCCAATTTGCTCAAATGTGTCCCGATCAACGCTGCCACAAAAAGGAATTCAGCCGCAAAATCTCGGTTCGATACAGCATCCAAGCTGTTGAAAGATGGCACATCAAAGCCTAATGATTCAGATAGGGCGATTCTGTCAATCGGATAGGGACATCCAGCCAATGCGCCAGAACCGAGCGGCAGGATACCGACACGGCGGGACAATTCTTGAAGTCTGGCTTGGTCCCGTTTAAGGGGCGGATAATGTGAGAGAAACCACTGACCAAGAGTGATCGGCTGCGCCCGTTGCAGATGCGTGTATCCGGGTATTAGCGTGTCGTAATCTTTTTCTGCTCGCTCTACTAAGGCAGATTGCAAATCCGCTAGAGCATCGTTAAGAGCGGGGATATGACCGAGCATCCACAGCCGAAAATCGGTGGCGACTTGGTCGTTGCGACTGCGCCCTGTATGGAGTTTGCCTGAGAGCACACCAATAATCTCGCCGAGACGACGTTCAACAGCCGAGTGGATGTCTTCGTCGTCGGGTTTAACGGTAAATGTTTGAGACAGAAACTCTTCTTTTATTTGCAGCAAGCCAGCCTGAATTTGGGCGTGTTCCGCCGAGTCCAATATCCCAGCTTTATAAATGGCTTCTGCCCAGGCGATGCTCCCGCGCACATCCTGATCTGCCATCCGAATATCAAAAGAAATGGAGGCGTTGAGGGCGAAGGCTTGCTCGTTGGTCTTGTTGGCAAAACGTCCGTGCCAGAGGGGTTGGTTGGTCATTTTGGTCTCTTTTTACGTCATTGCGAGCCGACGCTTTTCGGCGTGGCAATCTCCATGACTATTGTGGAGATTGCTTCGGCGGTAAAGTTGCCTCGCAATGACGAGCTTGGGGTTAGTCTCGTTTAAATCTCGAATAATCCGGCTTCGGCATATCCATCCCCGAAGTTGGGAGTTTATTGAGCGCACGCACCTTGAGCGGCAACGCGAAGATATTGATAAAACCCTCGGCATCGGATTGGTCGTAAACATCTTCCTGCCCGAAAGTGGCGAAATCTTCGCGGTAGAGGGTGAAGGGGCTTTTGCGCCCAACTGTGATGATATTGCCCTTATAAAGTTTTAGGCGAACAGTGCCCGTGACGGGACCTTGCGTGCTATCCACGAAGGCGTCGATGGCTTCTTTGAGCGGGGAGAACCAAAGCCCGTCGTAAACGAGTTCGGCATATTTGAGGGCGATGACATCTTTATATTGGGTCGTGGCGCGATCTAGGACGAGGGACTCGAGGTCTTGGTGGGCTGCCATCAGAATTGTGCCGCCGGGGGTTTCGTAAACACCGTGCGACTTCATGCCAACGAGACGGCTCTCAACGAGATCGGTGCGCCCGATTCCATGCACGCCGCCGATGGTGTTGAGTTTTGTGATGAGTTGGGCGGGGGTAAGCTTTTCGCCGTTGAGGGAAATTGGATGACCTGAATCAAATTCAATTTCGACATATTCGGCTTTTTCAGGGGCATTTTCTGGCGAGGCAGAGAGCAAATACATTTCTTCGTTCGGCTCTACCCAAGTTTCTTCGAGGTCACCGCCTTCATGGGAGATATGCCAGAGATTGCGGTCACGGCTGTAGATAGATTTCTTCGTATTAGGAACGGGGATTCCGCGTTCTGCGGCATAATCCAGCGCATCTTCGCGGGAACGGATATCCCATTCGCGCCACGGAGCAATGACAGATAGGCGAGGGTCGAGAGCCATGACAGTTAATTCAAAACGAACTTGATCGTTGCCTTTGCCCGTTGCACCGTGAGCAATTGCTTGCGCGCCGACTTCATGAGCAACGTCTACGAGATGTTTGGCAATGATCGGGCGAGCGATTGATGTACCGAGCAAATACTTGCGTTCGTAAATCGCGCCGGAGCGAAGATAGGGGATAATATAATCGCTGGCAAATTCTTCGGTCATATCGTGAACGATGAGTTGGCTGGCACCGCTGGCGAGGGCTTTTTCTTCCAACCCATCTAGTTCGGGACCTTGGCCCACATCTGCGGTGAAGCAGACGACTTCGCATCCATAATTCTCTTTCAACCACGGCACGATGACGGAGGTGTCGAGTCCGCCAGAGTAGGCGAGGACGACTTTGGTGATATTTTCTGGTTTTGGGGGCATTAGTTCTCCTTGATTTTGATTCTGTAGTTCTTAGTTTTTAGTTGATTAGTTCAAAATTGCATAAGTAGTAAATAAAAAGTCCTCCTTTTGGAAAGGAGGACTTTGTTTATAAAAGTGTGTTTCGTGCGTTGCTCTTATCTCAAGCGCAAATGCCCGACCTTCCCAAGGGGGAGTCAGTGTGTTTACGACGAGGGCGACGAACGTTAAGAACAAGATTGGCTAACATATTAGGCAGGAGTTTAGCACTGGGAAAAGGATACGTCAACCTTTTTATGCAAAATGAAGATAAAGATTTCATAAAATTTCATCTTTTGATCATCATTTATCAAAAAATCTGGAGATCGTTCCCAACGACAACTTGGCCATCATAGCTTTTGGCAATTTCTTCCAAGATATCCTCTCCGCTACCGCCCCAGAAAAGCGTGTGATACAAAACTATCAACTTTGGCTGGGTTTCCTTTGCTATTATTGCAAGTTCGTAAGTGGATGTGTGATTAATAGCATGATACTTCTGCCAAAATTCATCCTTCTTATCGAAGGCTTTCTTGAAATAAACCTCGTGGATCAAAATATCCGCACCGTGGCTAAATTTAACGATATTCTCACAAGGAGCCGTATCCCCGGAGATGACAATGGTTTTATCGGGCGTGGTGAAGCGATAGCCGTAGGCGTTGGGCCAAGTGCCATGTTTGACCAGAAAAGCCTCAACTTTCACTTTTTCGTCTTCGTAAACCAATCCCTCGCTGATCTCGTGTGCGTTCACACGCCAACCTTGATTATTGGCAGGCTCCAGCCCATAGAGACGATATTTAATGTCGTCTCTATAGGCTTTTAGGGTATTTTTCGTCATCTCTTGAATTCCGTCAGGACCAAAAACTTCCAGTGGTTTGTCTCTTCCCATCACCCACGGAGTCAAGATCAAATCGGGATAGCCAATTGTATGATCTGAGTGCATATGCGTTAGAAAAGCGACTGTCAGATTTTTAATTTCCAGCTCTTCTAATTCTCCCCCATATCTTCGCGTAAGTGCCGCAGCCTGACGCACAACCCCTGCCCCAAAATCTACAAGATAGGGCTGGTCGTCTACAAGAATCATCACAGAAGGCCCAGCATGTTTTGGGTCAGGGTTTGGATTGCCTGTACCTAGTAGTGCTACCTTTGTTCTGGACATATTAGACTCGTGATCTCAACGAACGGTAGCCAGAGACAAGCAAATTGCTCCCTAAATAGGTTGACAGAATAAGCAGAGGATATTTCACCAAAGCAGGAATATCCACATTTAGTAACAATGTGCCAAATATGCCGACCATGATCACATGGATAATATATACACCGTAAGAATTTTTATTTAGTTCCTCCCAAATTTTTCCTGTTTTGTCTAAATATAGCCAGAAGGATACGACCATGATATAGAGCAAACAAAGAAGTGAAAGATAAAAACTAAAGTGCCAAATAAGCCGATAAAGAGGTGTTATTTCAAAACCCTCTGGGAAAAAGAATGGCCATACCCGAGCAAAGATGTATAGCGTTACCGGAATCCAGGCAACCGCATTTGCGACATTATATAGTGTTTTTTTCTGTGGGATCTCTGCGAAGATATTCTGCTTAAAGGCTAGCACACCGAGTAGGAAAACCATGAAATAGAGCAAGAGTCTTTCATTTTCAAAATCAATTAGCGGGGTGAGAGTCCAACTTCGAAAACCAAATATTCCACCGATAAGAAAACTATACACAAATCCAATGATAAAAGTACCAGTCACGGCAGCCTTAAAAGAAATCTTTGGTAGTTTAATGTCTAGCTTTTTCAAAAGAATGTAGAGCATATTGAAAGCAAATAACACAGGTAGAAACCAGAGCCAATTTTGGCTATTTGTGATATGAAAATAAGTGCTCCAATGCTCTTGCGGCAGATTTCGTGAGTAGAGGAAAATAAACTTATAGATCGGGATCAATGTCAATACAGCGATCAGCCAAGGCAACAATAAGCGTTTAGCTTTTCCCTTGATAAATTCCCATCCAGTCTTGTTTTTCAATGGTGCAGGGGTCAAATATCCTGAAACAAAGAACATGATCGGCATTACCATAACGTCAAATATGATGCCCACAAAGCCAACCCATGTTATCGTATCTGGATCATCTACGATCCAGAACCAGCCCCATATACCGCCAGCTTCATAAACGCCGCCAATATGATAAAGAACCACCAAGAGAATAGTGATTGTTCTGAGATTATCTATCCAGTGGATTCGATTTTTATTTGTGGCAGGTACTTCATTGACGCTCATTGAATATCTCCTTTTGACTTTCCCGAGACAGATATAACCTAATAACTATGATACACGAAATTGGTCGCTTTCAGGATATCAAAACTTTCTCCAATTCAAATTCATCTCTGATTGGAATATCATTAAATCCTTTTTCGGGGATGCTCGGTTTCAACTCTCTGGATCTCTTAATGGCATCACGATGGATCGCCACCAATTCAAAACCTATTTTCTGGTAGAAGCGCAGCGCGCCCAAATTATCGTTGGTTGTTATCAGCCAAACACGTTTACACTCGCTCTCACGAGCCATGCCAAAAACGGCATCGATCAATAAAGCCCCAATCCCTTTGCCAGATTTAAGAGAATCAACAGTGACGATCTCACACTCGTCTTTATCAAGAGAATATGTGATCAGTCCCACGGGTATTTCCTTTTCAAAGACGATAAACCCCGGAAGCTGATCTGCATGATGAAGGCGACCTCGGCTGACAATTTCAGGTGAGGCCCAATTTTCAATCAGGATGGAACGAACCCAATCCCGATCATCTTCTTTAATCGCTCTTGTCTCGAACTTGCTCATTACACTTCTACAGGGTTGCTGTCTCGGGCGGTGTTGCCCATATTCCGGCAACTGCCAAGCCGAAGAGAAATATCGCAAAACCAATCAGCGAGATAAAGAAATCCCCGCTCAGGTCATAGGAAAGCCCCATCAAAAAGGGACCGACACTGCTGCCCGCAACAGCCGCTGTCCAGACGCTGCCGCGAATTTTTCCGAGATGCTCACGCCCAAAATAGCGCACCCAGACGGTATTCCCCAGCCCTCCCCATAACCCTTGAGCTGACCCTAAGATGAGCGTATACACCAGAACAACGGAGCTGATCGGAACATAAATTAGTGCGCCAATGGCAAGACCATAAAGTCCCAATGCCCCAAAAGCCATCCAGCGGAGTTGAACGCGGTCGGCGATCATCCCGCCGAATATCTGGAAGATCGCTGATGCCACCATGAGGACGGTGAAGCTGGCGGCAGCCTGCTCTTCGCTGAGTCCCTTTGCTGTAAATATCGGTAGCAAGTTGAATGTAATGGCGGTCGCGATCGCTGCCCATGCAAACCAGGAGAGAGTTAATATCCAATAAGCACGTGTGCGCATCGCTTCTTTGAGATTGAATTCTTTCTCAGGTGCTTCAATTTTTATAGATTTCGTAGAAGTTGATGAACTATCTCCATCAACGACTTGTCCGATTTCTTCCGGTCGATTGA
The DNA here is from genome assembly GCA_018648685.1 of Anaerolineae bacterium. Taxonomy (GTDB): domain Bacteria; phylum Chloroflexota; class Anaerolineae; order Anaerolineales; family Villigracilaceae; genus Desulfolinea. The sequence continues at coordinate 9,535 of JABGQT010000072.1, read as the reverse complement.
TATAGAAAAAGTAGACAATCGGTAGCAAGATGATGAACACGCTTACCCCGGCAAAGATATAGGCTTTTCTCCAGCCGACGATGCTGATCAACGCGAGAATGCTCACAGGGACGAGACCGATCATCAAATTAATAACAACATTTTTGATGCCCGAAACGGTGCCCAGCGTATCGCGAAACCACATCGGGAGCATATTCACGGAGAGCAATTCGAGTGCGCCTTGTCCAAACATCCTTAAAAAGAAGAAAGCGAAAAAGAGCATCACCAAAGAGTTGACCTGTGAAATAAAAACGCAGGCGAGACTAAAGAGGGTCGCGATGATGAAGATTGTTCTACGGATGCCCATTCGGTCTGCCAGTTGCCCGATATAGGTTTGGGGCAACGATGCCAGCACCGTCCCGAACATATAAGCGCCAGTGAGCTGGGTCAGGCTGAGATCAAGAGCTTCGCGCAGGGATGGATTAAAAACCGAGACCATATAAGTCTGTCCCGGGCTGGTAAAAAATGCCGCCAGCGTGGAGATAGGGAGAATGATCCACCCATAAAAGAAGTTAGTACGTTTGGCGAGCCATAAATTTTGGTTGGTTTGCATAATGCTCCTTTGGAAAGGAGCTTATTATCTCATGCTCTAGATATTTTGGGCGTGCTGAATATATAAAAATTCTCTCCTCGCTCTTGTGGAAAATGAATTTTCTGCTGAGATAAAAAGTCCGTTTCAAACGGACTTCCTGTATAAGCAGAGAATTTTACGAAGTATCCTTTGGGGCAATCTCGCTGGATAATAAAAAACGCCAAGAAATTTTCTCGACGTTCTTTGTTTTTAGGACTTTCGCTTCTCTCACACAGGCGGGGGTTGCCCCCCCCCTTTTTTTTTTTGACGAAAGTCCTATCTAAGTATTATTGCATAATATGCTTAGGAAATAAACTTTCATTTGCTGCTGATTTCTTCTCGTGAACACAAGTTCATCTCCAATGGCGTAGCCTCATCACGAGCGGAAAATTTCCGAACCGCAGTGCTGGCACAAGATTACATCGCCTGTAAGCCCCAACTTGCCTCCACAGTTCGGACATTGTGATTCATCCGCTATTTGTTCTGCTACCAATGAAAATAAGAGACCATCATCCCAGTTAATATATCCGTTGAATTGGTGTAACTGGACGAGTTGGTAGATCCAGTCTCGGAGGAGATCATAGGGAGCTTGGAGTTGAGTACTGATTTCATCAAGATGGATTTGCCCTTCGGCTGCTACCAGCTCTAAAACCGCTTTCCGTTTTTGAGCCAAGCGTTCCGCAGTATAGACTCGCTGATAACTGGACTGAAGCGTCCCTTGCAGTTTTCCTGCTCGCAAGATTTTATCCACCAGATTGTCAACTTCGCCAAAGGGGATTTGCAATGAATGAGCGATTTCAGCAAAGCTAATTTCTCCTTTTTCTCCGATGAGTTTCAATGCGCGTTCTTCAAGCTGCCACTGCAAAACGGCGCTCACTTCATCCCAGGACTTGAAGCCAAAGTACAGGGCAGGGAGAGAAAAAAGAAAGACTACTGGAGCGACCATGATTAGAATGGCCTGGATGCTAAATTCAAAGCCAGTATCTGAGTCGACGGGTAGCGAGATAATGAACTGAAGCCCTGCCACAATCAGCATAATCGTTACGCCACCCCACAATAGAGCTCGCGGTGGTGTTCTCTTTTCTACAAAAGCGCCGATGATCAAAAAGAAGGCAATTACAGGCAATCCGAGAGACCAAATAATATAACCCCAAGATGGTATTGAAGCCAGAATCCCCACGCCGAGACAAAGTCCGATAAAGGGCAGTACAGCGATAGAGATATTGACGAGCCGTTTTGAATTCTTCGACAACTTAAATAAATCTCGCAACCGTCGAAAACGAGTTCCTGTTTGGGGTGTGGGCGGCAATTTAGGCTCTTCAAAAAAGAAAGCGGAGGGAGTTTCTTGAGCCTGAACATCCTGTTTTTGTGTCGGTTGAGAGACTTCTTTCACTTTCGGGATAAAAATCTCCACACCGCAGTATCCGCAACGGATCATGCCTTTACCCACCAAGTTCGTTTCTCCGCCACAATGGGGACAATGGGAGCGATCTTCGAGATGGTCCAGGTCCAATGAATAAACAACCCCTTTAGCCCAATCCACATAACCGCTCAAGCGACCACGATTTACAAGATCGTAAAGCCACTCTTTTATCAGATCAAGCGGAGCACGCAATTCGCTTTCAAGATCAGAAAGACGGATTTGTCCGCGAGCTTGGATTGTAGCTTGCAGGCGGCGGTGTTTTTCCAGCAGATTCGTCAACGTATAGGCACGCTTATGAGCTGGGTGGAAAACTACCCCCATTTCTTCGTTTTTTTGTAGCTTGGTGAGCAGGGTTTCAATCTCTTCTTCCGGCATATCTAACTCGAGAGCTATTTCGTCGTAGGTGGCTTCGCCGCGCGCAGAGAGAATTTCAGCAGCTCGCTGAACACGGTCAGCCTGGAGGTGTTCGCGTAATTCGGGCAAGGCTTTTGTTAAGAAAAACAAACCGAAGAGACTCGGCACAAGCCCCACCGGAGCACAGCAAAGCATGATTACAGGTCCGCTGGTACCCTCTGCAATACTCATATAAATACTCAACAGCAAGATAGATGTGAACATTGTTATTGCGATAGCGATCCAAAAGCCTGCACGTGGTCCTGCCTTTTTCTCTTTTATTGCTGCAAACACTAAAATGAATGCAGCAGGAGGTAAGCTGAAAAATGAAATGGCAAACAAGACATCCACTGCTTGCATGCTTGTGATTACGACCAGGGATGTAAATAGGCTTGTGAGCAATGCCACTACCAAAGCTGCCCAAGTCAATGTCAAAGATGCTGGAGATGGAATAAAGTAGCGAAAAAAGCGTTTCCAGAACATAAGGGAATACCTCAACGTTTTTTAAAGAAAATCGAAAAAGACCTTCATTCTAAAGGTTTATTTCTTACAAGGGTTCAATATCCCGCCGCTTGCGGCGTGGGTACTTAGTGCTTTCGGACAGATACCTCATCCGCTCGCGGCGGGGTAGTTCATTCTCAGTTTTTTTTCAAGAACACCATCATAAAAACTTCTGTACTTTATGATCTTCACCAAAGGCAATAATTCTCGGTAACAACGCCCTAAGTATTTTCTTAGCATAATCACGAGTAATATCTGTAACACTTACAACCACCACCAGAATATGCAGACTTCTAAAAAATGCGCGCTGATAATCTGTCCAACATTGTTCAAAACTGTAGTTCTCTACCCTATTTTGAACCAAAAGGTTATGATAATTTCTTAGTAATTTGTGTTCAGCCTGTCTACGCAAAGCAACTGGCAAAGACATGATCATGAAATAGGTCACATCCGTTACGCTTCGACCAAATCCAAAGAGTTGCCAATCTATAAAAACCAGTTTCTGATCATCTTCATGAACACCAAATAACAAGTTGTCAACATGCGGATCTTTATGCAGTATTGTTATTGGCGGTTGGCTTAATTCTGTCAACAATTTAGCAAAACTGCCCCAAATTGCTGACCAAGTTCAAGGAAAGCAGGTGGGAGCTGATAACCAGGTAAGGCAGTTTCAAGTTTCTGTGGAAATTGAAGCCACCACTCCTGATACTGCTGCTGTTTGTACTCTGCTAACTGATTGATTGGGGTGATGTAATCTATTTCCTGTATTTCAGATTTCTCCCACCAATTGGCATGAAAATTCGCTAAACTTTGAATTACTAGTTCTGCATTGTAGACATTACACCCGGTTGATATATCTACAACACAGTAATGAGCTAAATCTTCTAATAACAAAATGCAATATCCGGATTCTGGATCAATGTCACCGTAGAAACATTTTGGTGTTGATAAATTGGTTTTTGATGCTAGTTCAAGGTAGAACCTAACTTCTTTTTCATAATTCCTTGATTTTTGCATCATGGCTCGTACTCTTGGTTCCTTGCTAGAGAGTTTTGCAATTATTGATTTAGGTGCTTCTTTGCTCTTATGTGAATATTCAAGTGTAATACGGGCTAATTGTCCTGTTTGGCCTGGCCCGTCATCTAAGGTTTCGATATGGAATGTTTCAATTGTTGTTTGATTGATCATTTCGCTAGTTTGTAGTGCTAAATTCAACCAATCTTTTGTAATCGATTCGAAATCGATAGGAATGGCTAACTTTTCTTTCATTTTTCTGCCTCCTTTAGCTTTTTGAATGTGTCACCCCCACCAGCTTTACTGCCATCTAACGATGGCGTAACCAGCCGGGCGTTTTTGCTCATGACGCTGCTTTCACCCAAACCATTTTTAATTTTCGCGCCGCGGTTCCGACGGGCGTAGTCCGGTCTGCGTTGACGCGGGATTAGACGGGTTTCGCCCATTTCAGCTCTTGCACAAGAAGAAAGTTGGAAAAGGCAACTTTGCAATGATGTATACTTTCTAATGTTTATTTGTTTTTCTTTATTAGGTATGACAAAGCTCATTCTGATGAAAATTTATTTTACCCATTTAAAAGACAGTACCTCCCATCCATTTAGGGACAACCCTGGCTGATAAAAGTGCTGTGGAACTCGGGCATAGTCCCTCCTGAATTCATTAAGTCTAGCCAGCCATCTTTATTAAAATCTGCAATAGCAAATTCGAATAGATCGAAGTTTAGGCTTTTGCTCTTAAAATTTCCGCTGCCATCATTGATGTATAGAATCGGGCTCCCATGAATTTGTGCAGCCAGAAAGTCAAGATGTCCATCATTATTGATGTCAAAAAATTTCACAAACCTGATCCAATTTCCACTGGGCGGTAGTGATAGGTGCGCGTCCGTCTGGTCCTCAACCTGACCAGTACCATCATTGAGTAGGACCTGGATGTATCTGGCTGTATATTCATTCGTGGTATAGACCATCACGATATCCAACCAGCCATCTTCATTAATATCCACAGCATTCACATCTAGGGCCAATTGGTTCACTCCCAGGGGTGTAGAAGGCAGTTCCACTGGCGGGGTGCTGAATTTTCCGAAACCGTCGTTCCAATAAATATGCGAGGATTTATTCGGGTCTCCCTGCCCGCCGATTAGTTCAGGGTAGCCATCGTTGTTCAGGTCACCGAATCCCGCCGTGGTATACCAGTTGACGCTATTATTTTTGGCCTCGTACGGAAGAGCATCATTATTGATCGTAAAATTTCCTGCCCCATCATTCTCTAAAAGATAATTCCCGAATTGTCCCAGGTTGACCACATAGACATCCATATCGCCATCTTGGTCTACATCCGCCGTTGCAGCACGGTGCGTTTGGTCAGAATGCTGTGGCAAAGTGTTGGAGGCGTCGATCATCGTCCCACCTGGTTGAGAGAGCAGCAGCGTGTTGGGGTTGCCCGGCCAGGGCGGCGAATCCATCCCCGAATCAGCGATGTACGCGTCTGTCACTCCATCGCCATTAAAATCCTCCAGCAAAAGCTTGGCCGGATGCTGCGCGGTCGGCGTGCCGCCGGGGAACATCTCTTCGGTGGCGATACGCATAAGTCCTGTGCCATCATTAAGCAGCAATTCCATCGGCGAATCAATTGAGGTAGCAAACACGATTCTGGTAATCAGTAGATCAAAATGCCCATCGTCGTTGAAGTCAGCTCTGCCTATCGATTCAATACCCATATCTTCCTCGGCACCAGAAATATAGACGATGCTGTCTGCCATTTCGGTGAACTTGGGCACACAGTCTGTGAGAGATTGCTCTACGAGTGTTGCAGTCGGAGCTTTCTTTTCTTTTGTTGGTTTTGCTGTGGCCGCGGCCGCAGGCTCAACGGCGGCTTCATCAGCGGGAGGTTGGGATGAAGGGGAATTACACCCCGCCAGCAAGACAATTACAACCAGTATGACAAACCATTTTGTGTTTTGCATCGTTCTCCTCCTCATAATCCTATAATTTAATTTTACAACTTAATCATATGCTAGGTGAAAAATAACCATCTAAAATCCGCCTAACGGAGCGCGAGATAAGCTGCACCCCCAATCTGTGTTGCACGAATGTGCAAAAGCGGAGCAGTGGGGCAGAGCGAAGCGGCGTTGCGAACGTAGAGAGCAATGTCAGCTTCATGGAGCAGTTAGGCGGAGGCGACGTGCGCGAAGCGCCGAGCCGTAGCCGCTGCTGCATGAAATCTCGCGCTCCGTTAAGCGAGATGCGAAGCGCAGCAAGCGTCTCGCTTAACTAGGTGATATGCAGACTCCGAGTCTACATAATACTGTGTTTTGAATATTATACGCTAACTCACTGTATCTAAATCCTTGAAATTTAACATTACACAGCGTTTTTCACTGCATAATACTAAAATCTTAGTATTATGCGCAGTTCGCCTCCACCTAAATGACTCTGGACGGCAAAAACAGTGATAATAAAATAATTATTATGACATGTGCCTTATCTAGAATCCTCATAGTTCCCTTTGCGAGCGTTTTGGCGTATTTTTAATAGATCAAAAAACATGCGAAAAGAATCTCGCAAGACGCTAATTTTGCTTTCATCGTTGTAATACCAGGGGATAGGGAGTTCGACGATCTCGTATCCACGCATTCGGGCGATAAAGAGGAGTTCAACATCAAATGCCCAGCCTTCGATATGTTGATGTTGGAAGATGTTCTCAGCTACATCTGCTCGGAAGCATTTAAAACCACACTGCGTATCATGTAATTTGGGCAATGCCAGCAAACGAATTAGTAAGTTAAAAATCCTGCCTGTGAAATGCCGAAAATCAGGCTCGGCATAGCGAACCGCTCCTTCAACTTCGCGAGAAGCAATCACAATATCATTGTCGAGATTTGGGGGAATAAATCGGCGAATTTCCTCGATAGGCATGGAGAGATCAGCATCGCAAAAAATGCGATATTTACCCTTAGCGGCAAGGATCCCTGTTCGAACCGCAAGCCCTTTACCCGCTTTTTCATTATGCAATACACGAAGATCGGGGTATTTCTTTGTCAACGCTTGAGCTATTCCAAATGTCTGGTCGTTGCTACCATTTTCAACAATAATAACTTCAGTCGAGTAATTTTCTCCCTCTAAAAAAGTAAAGATCTGCTCTAATGTTTGGGGCAGGCGGCTTTCTTCGTTATAGGCAGGGATGATAATAGAGAGAAAGGGATTTGTCATTGTTTAGATGGAATAACGAGCTTGATATATTTTATGTATTTGCGCTTTCTTTTAGGCAAAGAATAAGATTCCCAAGATAAAGAGAACCAAGAGGCAAATTACGATCAACCCCATTACGCCAATGACCACAAGCTGCTTGGGTGTCATGCCTAAATAGTCTGACGAAGGTTTTTGTGCAGAAACGGGTACTTTTCTTCTTATTTGTGGAGCGGGTTTAGCTGGGGCACTCTCATCAAAAGCGAAGTCGATTTCTCCCATATTTTCTTCTGGAGATTGTGATTCTGGGACTTTTGCTTTTGGCGGACGAGGATTGATGATTTCTTCGGTAATTTCGTGAACAGCCTCTACGCTCATTACGGGTGGTTCTTGTGCAAGAGAAGATGCAAAGCGATCTACAGCATCGCTTAAAACAATCCGTACAATAGGGCGCACAGAAGATATATGCAAAGCAGGATTGACCGAAAGAAGAATAGGCTCAACTCCTTTAGGAAATTGAATACTCTTTTTCTTTAGATAGATTTCTACAACTTTACCAAGCTGATTGGTGCGCTTTAGTAAATTGATGCTGGCGTCTTTGAAGTTGCCCCCGGAAACAGTGCCCCAAGCGTCATTTTTTGCACGATAAGAGCCTTGTACATGGGTAACAAAAATTACCTGTATGCCTGGTGGACCGATCAAAGTAATTGGTACGATTATTTTTGAATTTTCTAAAACGTGGTTACGAATAAGTGTAAATTTTTTGCCTAATTGCTTATCGATTATATCGATCGCTTTTTGCTGAGCCTGTAGATCAGGATACCAAGAGAAGCCATATTGCAGGGTTCCTTTGATCCTGTTAATAAAACTAATTGAACCGTCTTCATTGGTTAATGGTGTTTTGTCAATAATTCTCATGGGAGAAGCCTTTTCTTTTTATGAACTAACTATTCAATTTTAGCACAAGGGCTTCAAAAGAAAAACCGCTGATGTTTTTAGAAATCAGCGGTTTTTAGATATTAAATTTGGCGATAATTTATTCTTTGAGTTATTCCCAGCGCCAAGATGTCCCTTCTTTTGTGTCTTCGATACTTATCCCGAGCTCTTTAAGTTTATCTCGGATCTGATCGGAAAGCGCCCATAATTTCTGAGCGCGAACTTCAGTGCGAACTTCGACAAGCAGGTTGATGAATTTGTCTGCATCGCCGGACCCTTCTTTTTCGGTCAGTTCTAAACCGAGAATTCCCGTCAACTCACGCAGCGTATCTTGCGCGTCTCGGAGTTGCTCGGCGGTTGCCCCAGCATCACGAGCAGAATTAATGCTGCGGACGAGTTCGAAGATATGCCCAAGAGCGCCAGCGGTGTTGATGTCGTCGTCCATTGCTTGGGTGAAAGCATCACGCGTGGAGGCGGTTTTGGCGGTTAATGTTTCGGTATCCGTACCTGTTGCTTTGTCGGTGGCAGGCCTAAATCCGGATTTGAGCCGCTTGATCCCGTTTTCGGCTGAGGTGATGCTTTCATCCGTATAAGCGAGGGGACCTCGATAATTGCCGTTTAGGACAAGCATCCGCATGACATCGCTCTCATGGTCTGCGAGAAAAGCCTCGATAGTGACAAGATTTCCAGTGGATTTGGACATTGCCTCGCCATCGAGTTGCATCATCCCATTGTGCATCCAGTAACGGACGAAGGCTTTGCCGGTGAAAGATTCAGATTGAGCGATCTCATTTTCGTGGTGTGGAAAGATAAGATCATTGCCGCCACCATGAATGTCGATGCTTTCGCCGAGTTCGTGGAGACACATGGCGGAACATTCGATATGCCAGCCGGGGCGACCGTTGCCCCAAGGGGTTTCCCAGGCGGGTTCGCCTTCTTTGGCATTTTTCCAGATGGCGAAGTCGCCGGGATTTTCTTTGATGTCGCCCACGGCGATGCGCGCGCCTGCCTGCATTTCCTCGAGGTTTCTACCGGAGAGTTTGCCATAATCGTCGTCTTTGTGGACGCGAAAATAGGCATCGCCATTGACGGTGTAAGCGTAGCCTTTTTCGATGAGTCCTTCGATCATGGCCAGGATCTGTTTCATCGTTTTTGGCTCAGTCGCACGCGGGTTAACGGTTGCGGGGAGGATGTTCAGATCATCGAGATGCTCTTTGTAGGCTTTGATATAGCCTTCGGCAAGCTCGAAGGGATCGACACCTTTTTCATTGGCGCGGTTGATGATCTTGTCGTCAACATCAGTAAAATTCATTACAAAATTGACATCGTAACCACGATATTGAAGGTAGCGGCGAACGATGTCGAAGACCAAAGCTGACATGGCGTGCCCAACATGGGCATTGTCGTAAACGGTCGGTCCGCAGACATACATGCGGACTTTGCCTTCTTCAAGGGTCTGAAATTCTTCTTTTT
>JABGQT010000060.1 GCA_018648685.1 Anaerolineae bacterium | reverse complement strand
CGCAAGCGCAAAAGAGAGTTTTGGCTAAACTTTTGGGGAGCACGCCGCGACTACCTTGAAAGATTAGCTGGTATCTTCTTGAAAAACGGAGGTGTGAATTTATGACAGGTTTGGCTTTTTTAGGTGCGCTCAGCGTAGCTGCTTTTGTATTTGAAATTATTTCTGCCATTCAATATGGCATTTTTCGCCATAGCCGCTTGGATGGCGCCTTTCAGGATGCAAATAAAATCCCACAGAGACGATCTACCTGGGATGCGGTTCTGATTGCCATCTTCCCAAAGCGTTTTGACCCGGAACATGCCAAAAATATGCTGGATGTGGTTGGACTGATTCGCAGAGCTGGTTATCCTTACGACACGCCAGGAGAATTCTATGCTGTCGCTATTCGTGAGTTCAGCAAGTATTTGTTGGTTGGTGGATTGATGGCTGGGGCACTGGCGATGAATGGGATGTTGATCGCCGCTCCCCTCTTTGCAGCTTTTTATATCTATCTGGGCTTACGCCGCCCTTATACTCGTTTGGAAAAAATGGCAAAGGCGCGTGCAGAAACCATGCGTAATAATATGCTAATTGCGCTTTCTGTGCTTGAATCCCTTTTGTCTTCTGGCGTTGGGGTACAGGACGCTTTGCGCAGAACAGCTTCGGTCGGTGGAACATTTAGCAATTTGTTGGGGTTACTGGTAGCTCAGATAGAGATCAAGGATATTGAAGAGGCTGTGGAAGTTGTCCAAGCACATCTACCTGATCCTTCCGATGTGGATGCGACCCTTTTTTTAACCGATATTCTGGATTTCTTCCAGCGTAGTCGCCCAATCCTAACCAGTGTCACCGCCTTGCGAGAATCAGTTCACCGCACTGTGCTGGAGATTACCGAGACACGTGCCGCTCTTGTTCGCAGGCGTAGTGGTTTATTTGGTGTTACAGCTGTGGTGGGATTAGTGCTATCCATGGTGATGCCTTTCCTTGGCAGTGTTTTCTAAAAAGCATAAACAAACTAATGATGAAAAAGGCTTCCTGTAGGAAGTCTTTTTTTGTGCATGTGAATAGATACCCTCTTGTTCTTTATGTTTATATACCCCTCAGATTGTTATTAACTCAATAAAGGAGAAAAGGATGTTAGATGAATTGAGAAAGTTTTTAGCTGATGAAAGCGGGCAGGATTTTGGCGAATATGCCCTGATCTTTGGCGCGATCGGTGTGATCGCGATGGCGGTTATTCCGCAGTTTCGAGAAGCGGTGATCAACGCCTTTCAGACCGGGATCAATGCCCTGAATATGGCATCAGGTGCATAGGGAAAATCGGATGAAAAAGAATGCTGAGCGCGGGCAGGCAATGCCAGAATTCGCCTTGATGATTCCCATTATGACCTTGCTGATTTTTGGCCTGGTCTTTGCTGGCTTTTATGCTTTTCGGGCAACGGCAGCGGATTGGGGTGTCTTTATCGCGGGCGTTGCCGAAGGTTCTTATAACACGCCAGCCACCAGCATCGCCAGAGACACAATCCTCTGGCCCGATATTCAAGAAGCCGTTGCGACTAGTCAAGATGCACCGCGTAGAGTGCGTTCAACGATCTCCATAGAAAAGACAACACCCTGGGCTTTTGGGATTACTTTGATAGAAGCCCAAAAGGGTGAGTCTGTTTTCCGCCTCTGGCGTTTCTATCCCGGTCCACCTCCAGCTGGAGGCTTCGAGTAATGCGAGCTAAGGCAAGAAGATCGGAGAAGGGACAAGCAATGGCAGAGGCGGCTATGTTTTCTGTCTTGTTGGTGCTGATGGCTTTTGGCTTTTTGTCGCTAATTCCTGTTCATCGGGCGCGTACCGCCGCAACCGCCGCTGCTTATGGCTGCGCCCAGTTTTTGAGCCAGTCTCCTGATGCTGTCCGGGCTGCACAAAATGCTTATCAAATTGCAAACACTACTTTGCGTTCTGAGTGGAGCGGGACTTTTGGGGTGCAGTATAGGGTTAGCGTAGAACCGCCAAGTGCCCCAGGAGAACCAGGGGCTTGTACTGTCTCTTGGCAAATTCCAGAATTATTCAGGCTTGGTTTTGGGAATGGCAGTTCCCAGGAACGATTTATCTCACGCTCAGAGACATGGAAAGCAAAATGGCGTTGAGATCAAAAAAAACTAACCCCCGCGAGCGTGGACAGACGATTGCGCTCTATGCCATTATCTTGCCCCTGATGGCCGTCTTCCTGATGGGGTTGCTTGATTATATGACCACGAGTGTGCGTGTGATGGATGCGGTTGGCATTGGCGATCTGGCTGCCCATGCAGGCGCACAGGAAATAGAAGTTTTGCCCAATGGAGTCATTCGTTCTACTTCTGAAGGAAATGCGGTTGCTGCGATTTATTTTCGCAATCAGGCTCCCTCTTATCTGCAATTGAATTTTGTGCAGTGCGGGCGTTATCAGGGGAGACCTGGCTGTTTGGTACAGGCTGGAATTGAAACCCCTGGCTTTCTCTTCCCCAAGCACTGGATCGCTGTAAATACGGTTGGGTATCTGGCGCATGGGGTTACGAGAGAAGATCAATAATAAAAAGGAAAACTATGCTGAATTTTTTTACTTATACAGACCTATCTGGCAAACGGCGCTTACGTACTTATGTAATTATCGCCATCGCCTCATTTACCCTATTGCTTTTACTTGCAGGAGGAGCAACGCTTTGGCGTATTTGGGCGTTCTCTCCCGCTGAGATTGCAGAAACACTTGTCTTTGCTCCTCTTACAAAAACCGCTATTCCTGAGACAACACCGACCAATGCCCCGGAAGCCTGTCCCTCTGATCCTGCTGATTGGGCTTTGCTGGATATGCCTTTGAGCAAGAATTACAAATCACTTAGTCCAGCTTGCGTTTATACAAAATTAGAACGAACTGTAGCTTGGGTCTTGGCAATCAATGAAGGATATAGTCGGGCAGAGGCAACAGAAGCTTTAGGCTTTTCTACTATGCCGATGACTATGCAAACAGGTGAGCTTACTATCCTCACAGATAATAAAGGTCCTCTATCTGTACATATGCTTATCAGTCCCCAAGTACCTGATTTAGCACAGTGGGCAATCAATCAATCTGGTGAGCCAGCTACAACGATGGCTTTGCGAGGTTGTTTTCGGACATCTACTTTTGCAGGAAATGAGCAGCAGGATTGGGGAGATGGTTACGATGTAATTTGCGTAGTATCCAAAGACACTGAAGCGGCTTATGGGGTAATGCAATTGGGAGAGCATCTTTTTACAGGTGGGGATGGGCAAGTTTTAGCTTCGCGCACTTTTCTGCTCTTTGGCTATAAAGAAAAAAGTTGGACCTGGCTGGGCTGGCGTGAAGATGGGGGACGTGTCGGTTATGAAGAAATTGGCTTGACCACTGAACTGGCTTCTGCAGATCGCGAAATGAAAAGCTCTATCTTTGGTCTGCCTCTTTGGGACAACACGTGGCTGGAAGAAAGCCATGGCCTGGCGATGAAGGCTTTGCCCGATGATTGGCAGGATGCTACGGATACCGCCACACGCGATGCCATCCTGAATGAAATTAACGCTTTTCTTGAGTAGGGGAGAAGGCTGTATGGAGACCCTCATGAACTTGAAAAAGATTTTCCTAGTGCCGATTATGTTTACGCTGATTTTGAGTCTTATCCAAATAGCACCTGCTCATGCTGGAGCAGGGGATTGTTTTTATACACCTCCGGATACCGTAACCTGTACCACAGGTGGAAGTGGAAATAGTGGTGAAGGCGGAGAAGGTGGAAACGGCGGCTCTGGTGGTGAGGAAAGAGAGCCTTGTACAGAAGTAGCTCTAGCTGATTTCTCAGACATTCTGATCCCCGCGAGTTATTTTTCAATGCTGGGTAG
>JABGQT010000140.1 GCA_018648685.1 Anaerolineae bacterium | reverse complement strand
TTCTTAGCCCAAAGATACCACCAGCAATCAAAATAAATGCGTAAATTGTCTCAATATCCATTATTTCAGAATCTCGCGTGCACGTGTCATCACGTTTTCGACAGTGAAGCCATATTCTTCAAAAATCTTCTCAGCAGGCGCAGATGCACCATATTTTTCTATGGATAGAACGCCGCCCTGCGACCCAACGTATTTCCACCATCCTTGCGCAATACCCACTTCAACAGCCAGGCGTTTAAGAAGCTGCGGCGGAAAAACGGACTCGCGATAGGCTTGCTCTTCTTTCTCGAAAATCTCGAGCGAAGGAACAGATACAACACGCGCCACTACACCTTCTTCTGCCAATTTTTCAGCGGCAGCGAGGATCAAGCTCACTTCTGAACCAGATGCCATTAAAATAATCTCGGGGTTTTCACCGAAATCCTTCAAAATATACGCACCTTTTTCAACATGCGTTTCTTGCGTCAAAGTTGGCAGGTTTTGGCGGGTCAAGATCAAGGCTGTCGTACCATCACGATTTTCTATAGCCGATTTCCACGCTTGAGCGGTTTCATTTGCATCGGCAGGGCGGATAACGGTCATATTCGGAATGGCACGCAACGCGGCAAAATGCTCAACCGGCTGATGCGTAGGGCCATCTTCTCCAACACCAATGCTGTCATGGGTGAAGACCCAAATAGATGGATATTTTGAAAGGGCAGCTACGCGCAGCGCACCGCGCATATAATCTGAAAAGACCAAGAATGTTCCCCCATAAGGAATAATGCCACCGTAGACTGCCATCCCATTGACAATGGCTCCCATACCATGCTCGCGCACACCAAAGTGGAAATTACGTCCAGCAGGATTTTCTGCAGAGAAAGCTTCGTAGCCATCCAGCCATGTTTTATTCGACGGCGCTAAATCTGCAGAGCCACCTATTAACTCGGGGAGGCTTTCAGCAATAACATTTAGCACTTTTCCAGAGGCAACACGTGTTGCCATCCCCTTAGCATCAGCTTCAAAAACAGGCAGGGAATCAGCCCAATTTTCGGGCAACTTCCCTACCATACGGCGTTTTAATTCTTTGCCTTTTGCTGGAGAAATACGGGTATAGGCTTCGAGGCGCATTTTCCAATCGGCTTCGAGTTCGCGTCCGCGAGAGATAGCTTGACGATAGTGCTCAAGTACGTCGCTATCAATTGCAAAGCGTTCTGTGGGGTTTTCACCCAAATTCACTTTAGCGGCAGCAAGCTCCTCGTCCCCGAGCGGCGAACCATGTACACCGTGTGTACCTTGTTTATTTGGAGAACCATACCCAATAATTGTGCGACACATAATGATCGAGGGGCGTGAATCCGCTTTTGCCATCTTAATGGCTGCATCAATTACTTCTACATTATTTCCATCTTCCACGCGTTGAACATGCCAACCATAAGCTTTGAAACGAGCCGCACGGTCTTCGGTAAAGGCAAGGTCGGTTGAGCCATCAATAGAGATATGATTGTCATCATATAGATAAATGAGTTTGCCAAGCTTAAGAGTCCCAGCTAATGAGGCTGCTTCAGAGGCAACACCTTCCATTAAGTCGCCATCGGTAACAATAGCATAAATATAATTATCAATTATTTTTTGCCCCATCTGATTAAAACGAGCAGCGAGGTGAGATTCAGAAATCGCAAAACCAACGCCATTTGCAAACCCCATACCGAGGGGTCCCGTGGTCACTTCTACGCCAGGCGTATGTCCAAATTCAGGGTGTCCGGGCGTAAGGCTATGCCATTGACGAAAACTCTTCAAATCATCAAGGGAAATATCATAGCCTGTTAAATGGAGAAGCGAATAAAGCAACATTGAACCATGCCCGCCAGAAAGAACAAAGCGATCTCGATTAAACCATTTTGGGTTTTTAGGGCAGTGACGCAGGTGGCGCGCCCAAACAGTGTAAGCTATCGCCGCTGCACCCATCGGAAGACCTGGATGCCCTGAATTGGCCTGCTGAATGGCATCCGCAGAAAGGAAGCGCAAAGTATTAATGGCACGTTCTTGTAGTGTTTTGGTTGTCATAGGAGCCTCGATTCTCGCAAACTAAGCGAGTATTTCTAATTCAAAAGAGTTTTGTTATTTTACCATCGGCGGGATAGCTTACGCCATCATTAGACTCACTCGTCCCATATAAAAAAGGCCTGGAAACTTCCAGACCTTTTCATTTGAACACAAAAGCCTCTTAGGGAATAGAATTCGTGATCGCCCCATTCGCCAAGCCGATCAACGTCTCGCGCGGACCACCCTTCAATCCCAGCATATACTGATAGCCATCGTAAATCCACCAGATGGTCGCATCGCTACAATTAGCACCACAGATACTTTCTACAAAATACCCCGTGATACCATTCACCAACTCAACCTGCTCGGCGCGTTCTGCTTCAAAGGGATAATAGGTGTTGAAGTGATCGATCGTACCTGTTGTATTTTCCATCCCGCCGATGACACCATAATGGCAGGCGCCCGCCCCCTGGCAATCCGCGCCATATTCCAGAATGAAAACATAGACACCCAACTCGGTCGTGATCGCTGAAGGCAAAACTGGCGGAAGCCCAGCCTCCGCGGGGAAAGCGGGCGGCAGCATCGGCGGCACACCCCAACCCACGATCGCCTGCATATATCCAAACTCAAAAGGCTCCACTTTCGGGAAAACCTCCGATGTTGTTGGCTGCGCCAAAGGCGGCACAGACACCTCAAGGTGGTAATCGAAGCCCACTGCATCCTGCGAGATCACGTCTATATAATAATCCTGTGTCGCGGGCAAGACTCCCGTCCATGTGCTCGCGCCAGCATGATCAGAAATGAGCACAGTTCCATCCGCGCCCCAGATGCTGAGCACTGCCAGCACGTTTTCAGTCTTATGAATGGTCACCGTCATCTGCTGGCTTTCCATCGCCGTCAAAACATAGGGATGAGTGGATTGGGGAGGAAGTGTTCCTTGTATCATAGCAGATGTGGCACCCGCATCGAAGGCAATTCGTTCTGCATCCGTTGTAGGAGGAGGTACTGCCATTTGACCTTCTGCGCAGGTCATCGTGACCGTAAAGAGAGTCTGCTCCGGCAAGAGCGCTGCCGTACAATTCCCGATCGGACCGTCGATTCCTTCACACAGCGCCATATCCATTGGCGCATGTATGATCATCGTCTCACAAACCTTTGCTCCGTCCACATAACAGGATTGCTCTGCCCCCGGCCCCGCACCCCCATGACCGAGACAAGGTATGAGCATATCGCCGCCCAGCCAAAGCTGTCTAAAGAGCATATCCTCGAGGAGAAGGTCTACTTCAAAGATATTTTCAAAGTCGTTTCCGTTGCCCAGCGCTGTCATTTGGCAGGCACCGCCAACTTCCCCGCTCCAACTCATCTCTACCGGGACGATCTCACTGGAAACCATCAACTCCAACGTGCGCCCCATCAGATCGGCAAGATTGTCGCATTCAGCATCCGTCAAAGGTTGCATATCACCTTCCGGAATTTCGGCAAGCGATTCAGCAGGCGCTTCTTCAGGTTGCGTCTCAGCTTGGACGGCTGCCACCGTCTCTACGACCATGGTTGCTAGCGCATCTGCATCCGATTGCTCCGGCACACCCTCCTCGCCACCACAGGCTGAAAGGGTCAATACCAAAAGCAGAAAGAGTACAACGAACTGTTTTTTTGTGAACTTCATAGGTCCCTCCCAAGACAAAGTATGAAGAAGCTTCGCTTAACGCTTTAAATAGAAGGCTCTTTGCGCTGAAAAACACAAAAGCTTTGCGCTATTTTACCATTGGGGAAAAAGACATAATTTAAGACATCCCCCCATTTTTTAGCTATATTAGAGTTTCTTGTGCTTTCTTAATATCTAAGCTAATTTGGGATAAAAGCTCATCCACTGAGGCAAATTTCTTCTCGTCTCTTAATCGGGAGATGAATTCTAGTTTCAATTTTTCCCCGTATATATCTTTTTCAAAATCTAGAATATGCGTTTCTATATTAGCGCGTTCTTTGTCCGGAGTAAAAGTCGGACGAATACCAATATTGGTTACAGCAGGGTATTTCTCTCCCTGCACAGATGCCCAACATGCGTAAACACCATTTAGCGGGACAATTTTCTCATCGGGAAATTCTAAATTTGCCGTAGGAATATTGATCTTGCGCCCACGCCCATCGCCGCGAATAACGGAGCCTGTCAAAGTATAGGGATGCCCCAAAAGCTGATGAGCATCACGCACCTTTCCGTCCACGAGCGCATCCCGTACACGGCTGGAGGAGATAATGCCTATTTCATCCGAGATCGGAGAAAAGGTCTGCACAGTATATCCATCCCTTTCTCCCAGCTTGCTAAGATATTTTGCATCCCCTTGCCGATTTTTCCCCAAGGCAAAATCATATCCCATAAGTAATTTTTTAAGTTTTAGCTTTGCCTGAAGATTTGAAATAAATGTTTCGGCAGAAAGGTCGGTAATTTCAGTATCAAATGGATGTGTAAGCAGAACACCTACGCCCATTTTTGCCAAAATCTCTGCTTTTTCTTCAGGGAGGGTTAAATACTTCACATCTCTTCGCTTCCCCAAAACAGCAGCTGGATGTGGGTAAAAAGAAATTACAAGAGAAGTTGCATCGTTTTCTTTTGCCTCCCTTACAAGTGCCCGAATCATTTCTTGGTGTCCACAATGAATACCATCAAAAACACCAATAGTAAGCCATGTTCTTTCCAGGGAAAGGTCGTTGAGAGAGTAGGTATGCAACATAATACTATAAATAGATATTGCGCATTTCGCAAGAACCCCTGCAACACGAAATACGCAATATATGATTAAAAAAACACGCTGGTTCTAGCCGATCAGGAAAACCTTTTTAGGCTGCCATTCAAACGCGCCGTCTTCGCCTTCGACCCTTTTCATCAGAGCGACCAACTCATCAGCTTCGCTGATGCCGCGCACCATTTCATCTTCAGGATCATCAGCATCGACTTTTACGCGCTGTCCATGTCGAAGTGTTTCAACTTCATCCGGGCTTAGTACAACCGAAGGCCAATCAGAGAGAGATTCGGCAGCGGGGATAATGTGTTTATACCAATCACCAGCTTCAAAAGCTTCTTTGAGTTTTCGTAGCGGCACAGCATCTCGCAGAGAGAAACGTCCATTTTTTGTACGGCGTAAACCAACCAAATAAGCGCCGCAACCCAAGACTTCACCAAGATCATTGGCCAAAGAGCGGATATATGTACCAGAGGAGCAATGTACATCTACCACAACTTCAGGGGTTGCCCATTCTAAAACTTCAAGGTGGTGCACCTGGATCATGCGCGGTTCCAGCTCAACTTCTTCGCCTTTACGTGCCATATCATAAGCCTTGCGTCCATTGACTTTAACAGCAGAATAAGCTGGTGGGGTTTGCTCCACTTCACCTTCAAATTTCTTCAACTCTGCTTCAAATTGTTCTTCTGTTACGTCAACAGTCACTTCGTCGCGCGTGAAGGCACCTTCGGCATCATAGGTATCAGTCGCTGTACCCATACGAATAATTGCCTGATAGCGTTTATCAGAAGCAGAAATATATTCGCTCAAACGCACAGCAGGCCCAACCAAAATGACCAAAACACCAGAAGCGCGTGGGTCTAAAGTTCCTGTATGCCCAGCACGACGGATTCCTGTTCCGCGGCGAACGATATTAACAACATCATGTGAGGTCATCCCCGTTGGTTTATCAATGACCAAAACCCCTGAAATAGCATCTTTTCCTTGCATAAGAATTTTCCTCCAGTTGGATTTACTTACTTAAAATTGTGGGATATAAATCCCGTGTTTAATTTAATCTAAAATTTTGCGTGTCTCACTCAAGACCTTAGGCTTGATCTCGCTTAATGAACCTTCAATCGTCGCCCCAGCAGCGGCGCGATGCCCTCCGCCCCCAAACTTTGCTGCCACTTTAGCAACATCCCATTTTTTGCCGCGTGCTCGCCAAGAAACTTTAACCCCGCCCCCGCTCTGCTCAACAAACACCAGTGCAATAGGGCTTTCTTCTATAGCAGCCAAAACATTGATCAAATCTGCATCATCATTTCCTCGATACTTAATAGCCTTCCGCTCCTTCAAGCTTAGCACAGCCCAGACCATTTTGCCATCCCGTTCTAGGTTGGATAATCCAGAACCCCAATAACGCGCTGCCTTAAAAGAACGACTGATCAATGCCTGATAGTATAAGTCAGGGAGATTAACACCTGTATCCATCAACTTTGCGGCTTGGCGGAATGCTTTGGAGTTCATATTCAAAGTACGAAAACCAAGCGTATCAGTAATAAGTCCTGTTAATAATGCGGCGGCAACGGGTCTGGTAATAGATAATCCCCAAGCTGGCAAGTGTTCGGTCAATATAGATGCGGTGGCTACAGAATCAGCTTCAACGAGATTGATCTCTGCATAATTTGTATTGGTAATATGATGGTCGATATTAATATGCGGCTCACCAAAAGACTGTAATTCTTCGTGTATGCGAGAAAATTCAGCACAATCTACAGAGATGAAAGTATCAATATCTCCTTCAACTTCTTCTTGAACAAGTGCAGTTCCTTCGAGATGCTCAAAGACATGCGGAAGGCCTGCAGGCAGAACCATTTGCACATGTTTTCCAGCTTCTTCAAGGGCAAGGCCCAAGCCAAGCATAGAACCAATAGCGTCCCCGTCGGGGCGGATGTGTCCTGTGATCAGAATTCTTTCGGCTTCCCCCAAACGCCGCTTAATAGATGCGTCTAACGCTTCGTTCATTACTCTTCAGCTTTCTCGTTGTTTTCTTCACGTTCTTCTTCTGCGGTGCGGATTTCAGCTAAAATCCCTTCTATTTGGTCGGCCTTCTCTGGGGTTGGGTCCCAGTGAAAGCGAAGCTGAGGAAATGATCGGAGAATCACTCGTTTGGCCAAATGCCGGCGGATGTATCCGCTGGCATTATTGAAACCAGAAAGAGCTTCTTTAGCACGCACCGAGCCTTCAATGGCAGAAATATAAATATTGGCAAAAGCCAGTTCCCGATCTATATTTACGTCGGTAATAAATATCCCTTTGATGCGCGGATCACTCAATTCAAAAATGAGCATCTCAGAGAGTTCTCTCTTGATACGATCAGAAATACGATGTAAACGAACTTCGGATGGCATAGAAAATTACTCGATTTCTTCTTTTTCAAGAATATAGCATTGAAGAATATCGCCCTCTTCGATGTCGTGGAAATTTTGCAGGCCAACGCCGCACTCAAAACCATTGCGAACTTCATTGACCTTGTCTTTATTATGCTTCAAAGAAGAAACTTCGCCTTCAAAAAGAATATCATCTCCGCGTGTCAGGCGCATTTGCGCATTACGGCGAATAACGCCTTCACGCACACGACAGCCTGCGATCTTGCCAACTTTTGAAATCGGGAAAACGGCCAAGACTTCGGCTTTTCCGAGTGTTTTTTCTGCAAAAGTAGGCTCAAGCATACCTTTGAGAGCTTTTTCTACATCTTCAACAATACGGTAGATAATATTATAAAGACGAATGGAAACACCTTCATTATCAGCCAAACGGCGAGCAGTTACTTCTGCTTGAACATTGAAACCGATCACAATGGCATCAGATGCAGCGGCTAATGTAATATCATTTTCACCGATATTTCCTGTTTCAGCATATAAGACATTGACACCAATTTCCCCTTTGCCAAGCTTTTCCATCTCTCCCACAATAGGATCAAGCGAGCCTTGCACATCTGCTTTGATGATCAGGCTGAGTTCTTTTGTCTCTCCAGCCTGATATGCGGCAAAAAGGTCTTCCAATGAAAGGCTTTTCTTTGCCTGGGAGGCATTTTTCTCATTTTCAAGATATTCTTTAACTTGAAAACGAGCTTGTTTCTCTGCTTTTACAGTTTTAAATAACTGTCCGGCACTGGGAACATCGTTCAGCCCCATCACAGAAACAGGCATGGAAGGTGGAGCCTCTTCAACTCTATTGCCTCGATAATCGAACATGGCGCGCAAGCGCCCATAAGCACCGCCTGCAACGGCAATATCACCTTGCTTCAAGGTCCCACTCTGAACAAGCAAAGTTGCCATCACACCACGTTGTTTATCTACTTCAGCTTCGATCACTGTTCCGACAATATCGCCACTAGGATTTGCCTTGATATCCATATTATCTGCTACCAGCAAAATGGCTTCGAGCAGATCTTCGATCCCTTCTTTTTTAAGCGCAGAAAGGGGGATAACCATTGTATCGCCATCCCAATCATCGGGCACTAATTCATTATCTGCTAATTGCGTCTTAACCAGTTCAGGATTTGCATTGCCTTTATCAACTTTATTTAATGCGACAATGATCGGGACGCGCGCGGCCTTAGCGTGCGCGATCGCCTCTTTTGTTTGGGGCATAACCCCATCATCTGCCGCTACAACCAAAATGACAATATCAGCACCCTGCGCCCCGCGTGCACGCATTGCAGTAAACGCAGCATGACCGGGTGTGTCCAAAAAGGTGATCGTTTGTCCCTTTAGAGATGTTTGATAAGCACCGATATGTTGTGTGATCCCGCCTGCTTCACCGGCCTGCACATCTGCATCACGAATCGCATCAAGAAGGGTTGTTTTACCATGATCAACATGTCCCAAAATAGTAACTACAGGAGGGCGATCTTCAAGAGCAGCTTCATCCTCATCAGCAATTATCTGCCGCCAAAGCGGGATACTGCCTTCTTCTTCTACTTCAAGCACATCCTCTTTTTCAAGAACAGCTTCAAAACCCATATCTGCAGCAACGATCGCGGCAGAGTCAAAATCAATTTGTTGGTTAATGCTCGCCATCACACCATTAGTCATCAAACTTTTGATAACATCGATGGGGCTAGCACCCATTTGCTCCGCGAGATCACGGACACCTATTGCGATAGGTATTTCGATAATCTTTTCGTCTTTTTTGCTCATTAAAAACCTCTTCCCTGTATCACAACCTGGAAAACAAACCGAATAACATAAAATCTTTCACATTATTCCGATTTACTACCCCATTCATGATGAATAAATTCTTCTAATGCGTCCCGCTCTTCTTTGCTTAACCTTGTTCTGAGCGCACTCGCTAAAGAACCTTTCAGTCCTTTTTCCCAACAACTTTGTTGATTGTGCAGATAAGCTCCGCGCCCAGAGATCTTCCCCGTCAAGTCAATCTGAACACCATCAGGGCTACGCACAATACGGGTCAGAGTCCGTTTTGGCAAAATCTCACGGCAGCCCACACAAGTTCGTTGTGGAACATGCCGTTTTCGTTTGGATAATTTCTTGCTCACAAAAATCTACCAATCTGCTTCATCGTCCCATTCATCTTCAGCGCGCTTTCGTCGTTTTTGTGCTACAACTTCACCCAATTCTGGATCATATTCGTATTTCACATATTTCTTGCGTTGCTTCTTCTTGTCTTCAAGGTCAAGCCCATCCTCATCCAGGAAAGGCAAATCTTCTTCTTTTTCTTCAGGGAAAGTCAACGTAGCCAAAACCTCGGTCATATTTTCAATAGCTTTGATACCGAATCCCGGTAAATCGAAGACCTTGCCGGGATCTAATTGCAAGGAAAGCATTAGAGCACCGACATTTTTATAACCGGCCCCTTTGAGCATACTCAAAACACGTTCTTCCAAATCAGTATCATCTAATGCCATACTAAAAGCGGTAGGAGCAATATTAGCGCGAACTTCAGCGATCCGTTTCTCTTCCTCCGCTTCGCGCTCTTCTTCTTCTCTATCACTATCCGCTTCTGCTGTAGCTACTTCTTCAGTTTCAGAGACAACCTCTTCCGCGATCTCTTCTTCACTTTCTTGTTCAACTTCTTCTTCAACCGCTCCGGCCTCTTCAGGCTCTGTTTCGGGTTCTAATTCGGCTTTTGGTTCTGGCTCAACCTCAGGTTCTGGGAATTCCATTCCGGCCAAAACTTCGGTAATATTCTCTATTGCTTTTGGTCCTATGCCGGGCAAGTCAAAAACTTTATCAGGGTCAAGTTGCAATGCAAGCATCAAGTCACCAACTGTTTCATATTCCGCTTCAAAAAGAATATTGAAAACATGTTCCTTGAGGGTTTCCACTTCTGCCAACTCCAGTTCAAAAGCAACAGCAGGGATATTTGCACGAATTTCGGCAATTTTCTCTTGCTCAACACGATCAGCTTCTTCTTGTACCTCGATGGTGCGTCGCTCAACACGATCCATGAAGACGCCCATAGTCTGATACTCTTCTGGCGAAAGCGAGCGGCCTTCAGCCTTCTTCGCCAACATCGCTTCGATCTCAGGCATTTGCTCAACAGCTTTGGGCATCATTTCGGCCAATTCGGCATCTTCTTTTAGTTTAGCAAGCGAATCGATAGTCGCTTCAACCAAACTCTTGATGTCAATCCGCCAACCTGTCAATTTAGCAGCCAAACGAGCATTCTGCCCATTACGGCCAATCGCCAAAGAAAGTTGGTCTTCGGTTACAACAACTGTCGCCGTTCGAGCGGAATCTGCCGGTTCAGACAAATAAACTCCCGTTACACGGGCAGGACTGATCGCCTTGGAAATATAGGCAATTTGGTCAGGGTTCCACTCGATAATATCAATTTTTTCGTTATGTAATTCGCGCACGATATTCTGAATACGAACACCACGAATACCTACACATGCACCGACGGGATCGATTCCCTCTTGCATCGCCGAGACAGAAACTTTTGCACGGCGGCCTGGTTCGCGGGAAATGCCACGAATTTCAACAACACCATGATAGATCTCTGGTACTTCATTTTCCAATAAGCGGCGCAAGAAAGAGCCATGCCCACGAGAAAGGATGATCTGCGGTCCACGCGGAGAATCTTTAACCTCTAAAACAACACAACGAATGCGGTCGTGTACACGGAAACGCTCACCAGGAATTTTCTGATTATGCGGGATTGTGCCTTCAGCTTTCATATCCAGACCAACGGTAATACCGCGTCGTCCGCCAGAAGCCTGAACAACACCGCTGATAATTTCACCGATCTGTTTTTCAAAATGCTCAGCCTGCACAGCACGTTCTGCTTCACGCAAACGCTGCTGAATGACCTGTCGCGCCGTTTGCGCAGCGACCCGGCCAAAATTCGCGGGCGTAGAATCGACCAAGACCATTCCACCGAGTTCAGCTTCTTCGTCAAACTTCAGGGCTTCTTCCAGAGTGGTTTCTGTGCGCTCATCCTGCACATCTTCTACAACTTCTTTCTCAGCAAAAATAGCGACTTCTCCGCTATCAAGGTCGATCTTCCCGATCACTTCTTGCGCGCTAGAAGCATTAACTGCGCGTCTATAGGCCGATGCCATCGCAGCCTCAATGGCATCTAAAATTACATCTTGGGGAAGTTGTTTTTCTTCCAACAGAGCTTTAAAAGCTTCACTAAAATTATTATCTATCTTACTCATAACATGCGCCCCAAAAATCTCCCATACAAGCAGAAAAGTGGGGGTCGCCCACTTCTCGGTGCTTTCAATATTGTTGATACAGACGAACAAAATTCTAGCACATAGTCAGAAAAGCCGCAAGACGATATAATAGCCGCCATGACTACCCCCCTAGACCTTAAAGGCAAAGAACGCGCGCAAGGCGTTCAAAAAATGTTTAGCAAAATAGCCCCTAATTATGACCTAATGAACAGGATCATGACCGCAGGGCAAGATATTCGCTGGAGAAAAGAAGTCATTCGCCGCGCAAAATTGGATAAAAACGATTCGCTCCTAGATTTAGGGGCTGGTACCGGTGATATAGCGCGGGAGGGGCTCAAGCAGCATCCTGCTATATCCGCTCTGGCTGCAGATTTCACCCTCGAAATGATGCGTGCTGGCAAAAAGGATGCTCATCTCAACTGGTCTTCTGCCGACGCACTCAATCTCCCCTTCCCTGACAAGAGTTTTGATGCCGTTGTTTCTGGCTTCCTGATGCGCAATGTGACCGACGTCTCGCGCACTCTTAAAGAGCAATACCGTGTGCTTAAGTCTGGCGGACGGATCGTGATCCTCGACACGACTAAACCGCGTCCTAATATTCTGACTCCTTTCATCAATATCCATCTTAATCACGTTATCCCCTTTTTGGGCGGCTTACTGACTGGCGAACGCGATGCTTATACTTACCTTCCTGATTCGACCAAAGGCTTTTTGCGCGCCGAAGAACTCGTTGCCCATATGGCTGCTGTTGGTTTCAAAAAGATCAATTTCGAGATAAAAATGTTCGGAACGGTTGCGATCCATTGGGGGGAGAAGGAATGAGTCAGCGAATGAACGAATCAGCGAATGAACGAGATATGGACAAAGCCGCCCTGCGTGGAGAGCCATCTTACGTTTGGCGCGCGGGACAGGAGCGTCGCCTGCAAATGATCGTGGATGCTGCCGAAGAACGGATTCGCGGCGACATCCTCGAAAACGGCTGTGGCGTAGGGATGTATGTAGAGCATCTGACACCTTTTAACGGAAAAACTACGGGACTGGAATTTGATTATGACCGCGCAGCAGATGCCGGGTCACGTTCGCCCCGCATCCTGAACGGGGCTGGAGAGCATCTCCCTTTCCCATCCAATTCTTTCGACTTAATTCTGAGCCACGAAGTGATCGAGCATGTTCAGAATGATCTTCTTGCAATCCACGAGATGATCCGTACTCTGCGACCGGGCGGACGCCTGACCCTTTTTTGCCCTAATCGTGGTTATCCTTTTGAAACGCACGGCATCTATTGGCGCAGGAAATATAAATTTGGCAACATACTCTTCGTAAATTATTTACCGCGAAAGTGGCGAGACAAACTTGCTCCTCACGTGGAAGTGTATACACGCCGCGATATGGAAAAATTATTCGAGAAACTGCCTGTAAAATTTGTAAAAAGAACAATTGTTTTTGGTGCATATGACAATATCATTGCACGCTTAGGGATTGTCGGGAAAATGCTACGCACCATGCTACAATGGCTGGAGAAAACGCCGTTGAAAATTTTCGGTTTATCACACTTCTGGGTGGTGGAAAAAATTGACACCTAATGTCTAAGGTAATCTAAGATGCAGAGTCAGAGAGACGTAGAGCTTAACCTAGCTGCAATCGCCACAATAGAACAAGACTACAAATCCGCACGCGACATTGTACAAAAACTTCTTCGCTTAGACCCCAATGACATAGAAGCTCTCTTGCTCTTTTCAATAGTTATAGATAATGAAGAGTATTCAATCCAGGCATTGCAAAGAGTTTTACAAATTGACCCCGAGCATCCGCTTGCTTTTGTTGAATTAGCCAGGAAAAAATCTGCTCTTCCAACAGAAATTCCATCCCCACAAGCTCCTAAGCCCAAATTTGGCGCTACCACACAAGCACGGAAGCGTTCTGCAAGACCACCTATGGTTAGAGAAAAAAGAATCGCAAAACAAGAAAATTCACCTGCACTAGCGGCATCTAAAAAAAGGAAACGAAAAAGAAATTGGCTTGAACCTGTTATAGCTGGCACGCTGATATTAGCTTGTCTTTGTATAGGGATTGCTGTATTTCAAGGCTTATTAAGCCAAGTATTTATACCTTTAGGTTAGGGAGAGTTGGAGATTGCCAGCCAGACCAGCACCCGCGTGGAGGTTGCCTTTGTGCTGACTACGAGAAAAGTTCGCGGGCCTGCATTTAGAGAAAATCAGGTAATTGGTGTAGTGACACTGAAAAAAGACAAAGATGATGGGGATAAATGGAAAATTTATAGTCAAACAACGGACGATGTGATTTATTTAGGCTAAAGACAAAGTATCTCTTACGTGGCGACCGACTGGTTGCCACTGCTCTTTTAACGGTATAATTTCTTTCATAAAAAAACATATCCAGAGGGTATTCACTTTGAGCAAACTAAATTTCAGACATGTATTTATCAGCTATAGCCGACAAGATGACAACGTTATGCAAAGTGTTGTCGCATTTTTACAGAAAAAAGGATTAAAAATTTGGTTAGATAAAAAAGAAATCCCACCTGGCTCCCCAATTTGGGAAATAGAAATTGAGAAAGCTATCAAGGAAACCGGTGCTGTAGTTGTTTTACTATCTCCAGATTCAAACAATTCTGTATGGGTGCGACGTGAACTAAACTTTGCAGAAGCTCATAAAAAAAGAATATATCCCGTTTTAATTTCTGGAAACGAACGTAATGCTATTCCAATTAGCCTTACAAGTCACCAAAGGGTGGATATTCGTGACAACGAGGAAGCTGAGCTAAACTCCTTAGCAACAACATTAGGTTTTTATTTGGAAGATCTTGCCAAAGAAGAAGAAGCAAAAAGGAAGGCAAAAGAGGAAGAAAAAGCTAGACAGAAGGCTGAAGAACAAGAAGCTCGTGCAAAAGCAGAACGTGAACGGCAAGAAAAAATTCTCGAGAAAAAAACTGATTTAAAAGATGCAGAAGAGGCACTTGTCAATACAGAAGCAATTGTAAAGAAAACTCGTCTACGAGTTAGTGCTTTAAAGGAGGAAATTGCAACACTAGAAACAGGAAAAACTAACAAGGAGAAAGTTTTTTCTAAAAAAAACAAAACCGCCTTACCCTATCGTAAGCAGTGGGGCATTGCCTCATTGAAAGAAAGGAATAGTCTCGCATTTTTGCAAAATTTATTTTCTTCAATCAGCTTGCCTAGGTGGACCACTACATTGTGGTTGGCAACAGGCTGGGCAATCGCAGGAATAATCGGTTGGGAAGTTGGGGCTTTCATTGGAGGAGGTATTATAAGCGGAGAAATTGGCGGAGCATTTTTTGGCGCAATCGGAGGAGGCTTTACCGTATCTGCCCTAAGGAAAGAAAAAGTACTTGCCAAGAAAAGGCACATGCTCAGGGTACTGTTAGTATTTGCATTCAGCATGATGTTTACCGAGGCTATAGATACAACAATCCACACGACAATTGGAGGATCCACAGGTTGGGCAGTTGCAGGTGCTATATTTGGACTATTTACTGGTTTTGATTTAGCTTCCCTTCTAAAAAAAGAGCAAGCTCTCATGAGCAAAAACAGTGCATTCATAATTATTATAGGCGGAATCATCGCGTGGGCAATTGGATTTGCAATTTCCGAAACACTTATTGGTTATTATCTATATACAAACGTTTTCAAATCGGCAAAATGGGCAATGCTTGGTCTCGTTAGCGGAACAGCTAGTAGTCTGATTATATTTTCTGAAATCAAGAAAACAAAGTAATATAAAACTACTGAATGATACACAAACATTTTATAGCTTTGCGTGAGGCTTATTTCTCCTAGCTCTATCTCGACTTATCTAGACAATAAACTCAGAAACTCTCATCTATAACAAAGAAGGAGCATCCCGAATGGGATGCTCCTTCTTTGTTTCATTTTTTCAAACTTATTTACCGAACAACCCACCGAGCGCGTCTGCGGCTGCGCCGAGGTCACCTTTGCCTTCGAGCAAATTATCAAGCTGCCCGCCAACTGCTGGGGGAAGTTTGTCTTTGACAAAATCAAGAACAACTTCAACGGCCATTTCAGCTTGTTTTTCGCTCAAGCCAGTTTTCTTAACTACCAATGCTACTAACTCTTCCATTTTTTTGCTCCTTAATAATTCAAAATTTCTTCGAATAAGATAATTCATTTTACCATTTCATTTCCACAGAAACCATAGGATCTGTCCTACAGCCAACCCAAGTAAAACCCCAAAAAGCGCTTCCAATGGCGTATGACCAAGCACTTCACGCAATTTTTTTTCTGCTTTGAAATCACCGCTGAGCAATTCTCTGATCAGCAAATTGATTTTCTCTGCATGAAAGCCAGCTTGTCGGCGCACACCTGTCGCATCATAGATAACGATCATCGTGATCGGGAAAATAACTGCAAATACTGGGGAATCAAAGCCAACAAAAAGCCCTGCGCCATAAGTTGCGCCAACCATCAGCGCAGAGTGGGAGCTGGGCATTCCGCCCGAACTAAGCAATAACGCCCAATTGACTCTCTGTGTTCGAAAATATTCTGCCGGCACTTTTATAATTTGTGCCAATGCCCAAGCAATTACTGAAGACAAAAAAACGGGATTATCAAAAATGCCTATAGGATTATTCATCGCTCAGCTCACCACCAGAAAGTTGTTTTACCTTCAACTCTGCGTTTTCAAGCAAAAGTGTGCAATGTCTACTTAAGTCTTGCCCACGTTCAAAAAGAGACATCGATTCATCCAGTGTGCGTTCTTCGCTTTCAAGAGTCGCCACAATTTGTTCCAAAGCAGCAAATGCTTCTTCATAACTCATTTCTTCTATCTTTTTTTCTACCATATTTACCTAACCTTTGCATCAAATTCGCCGTCTTTCACACGAATCTTTAGATCATCATTTTTTCTTGCCTCAGCCACGCTCCCAATCACTTTTCCTGTTTCTGGATTTGTGACGATAGCATAGCCCCGCGCCAAAACCGCTTGTGGATTAAGTGAGGAGAGACGACGATTTAACCCTTTTAGTGTTGTCCGCATCACTGCCTGACGATGGGTTTGCTCGGCGTTAAGTCGCTGTATCAGCCCATCAATAGTTTGCTGATCCCGTTGAATTCCCCTTAGTGGAGATGCATAACCCAGACGAGTGTGGAGGTCATCTACGCCGATAAAGCTTTTATCCAAAACAGTAGAGATTTCAGATTTGAGCTGCTCTTCATAATAATTAACCGCGCCACGCAATTCATTAATTGTGATTGGCGTTGCTAATTCTGCGGCAGCGGTTGGAGTGGCAGCACGCAGATCAGCGGCAAAATCTGTCAGGGTGAAGTCGGTTTCGTGCCCAACCCCGGAGATGATGGGAATCGGAGATGCGGCAACCATACGCACAACTATTTCATCGTTAAATGCCCACAGATCTTCTATTGAGCCACCGCCGCGTCCAAGCAGGATCACGTCGAGGTCAGGAGCGGTACGGAGCAGATCATCCAGCGCATCGACTATTTTGGCAGGAGCGGCATCCCCCTGCACCATTGTCGGCGCGAGGATAATTTCTGCAAGAGGCATTCTGCGGCGCAAGGTATTGAGCATATCGCGCAATGCAGCACCCGTAGCCGAGGTGACGATACCGATCTTTTTTGGAAAAGTGGGGATGGGGCGCTTACTATCCGGGTCAAAAAGACCTTCACTTTCGAGAAGGCTTTTGAGTCGCAGGTATTCCTGATAAAGAGCGCCTTCCCCAACAGAGCGGATATCGTCGGCATAAAGCTGATATTGCCCGCTGACATCGTAAATGCTGAGATAGCCATGTGCTTCAATTTCCATGCCATCGTGCAGATCAACGGTTAGGCGAGCAGCGCTACTACGCCAGATTACAGAGCGAATAGATGCCCCGCCATCCTTGAGCGTGAAATAAATATGCCCCGAGCGGGGCCGAGAAAGATTGGAAATTTCACCGTGCACCCAGACATCGCGCAGGGTTTCATCAGTTTCAAATAACTCACGAATATAGGCGGTCAGGCTGCTGACTGTCCAGCGAGGGGAGGGGAAAAGGGGGGCTTGATTCATCTTGGTGAGGATACTTTATGTCAGAAGAGTTTGCAAGTTTTTAATCCTAGTCCTAATGTCTTAGATCCTGAAAAGTG
Organism: Anaerolineae bacterium; assembly: GCA_018648685.1. Classification (GTDB taxonomy): domain Bacteria; phylum Chloroflexota; class Anaerolineae; order Anaerolineales; family Villigracilaceae; genus Desulfolinea. The sequence goes on along the minus strand of JABGQT010000140.1, from coordinate 87,895 downwards.
TTTTCTGCTACAATCTTTTTGCCTAATGACCAACAAAAAGCGTATCCATAAAAAGGCAAAAGTATGAATCTAAAAACAATTATCTTTATAGGTATCACTGCAACGATCGTTCTTTTAGGGTGCGTACAGCCAAGCGTAGATGCAAACGCGCCCTTACCCCCAACAAGCACCGCAACGAACACACCCACAGCGACGATCACACCAACGGCAACGAATACACCTATCCCGCAGCCTTTGAGTGAGCCTGTTTTTTATGAAGCAGGAAACTTCCCGGAGGGAATTAGCCCACTATCGGGATTGCAGGTCTCAGACCCTGCCCTTTTGGAGCAACCGGCGCTACTTCTTTCTGTGCCGCATTTTCCCATCGCTGCACGTCCGCAATCGGGATTATCTTTCACACCCTGGGTTTTTGAGTTTTTGATCGGTGAGGGAACAACGCGTTTTTTAGCCGTTTTCTATGGAGAGCAGCCTTTTACTGAAACGCCCATTGTAGGCGATTGCGAAATTCGTACGGAAGAATTTGTCTCGGAAGGGAAGATATTGGGCAATTTTGTTTGGTATGACCAAGATGGGGATGGCATACAAAACTCGAATGAAAAGGGCGTGAGCGGCGTTTGTATCCGCCTTTATGATGAGCAGGGAGAACTCATCGAAGAGACCAGTAGCGATTCAAATGGGTATTATGGTTTCAGCGTAGAAATTGAAAAATCCTATCAGGTTGAATTTTTACGTCCTGAGGGAATGTCATTCTCTCCCGAAAATATCGGTAACGAAGATTCAGATAGCGATGCCAATTCTGGTAACGGGATGACGGGCATGATCGCCATCAAGGGAGAGAACCTGTACGTGGATGCAGGTTTCGTCTCTTCCGTGGAAACAAAAGTGGTCAGCGGGCAAGTGGGGCCTGTCCGCTCCGGACGTTTGCTTTTCAAACATATTCAAAACTTCTTCCAAAACAGCTGTCTAATTTTTGCCGGTGCAACAGATTTGATCGTGAAAGACTTACCTTACTGTGCACAGGTACATAATACAGAAAACGGTGCTGGCTCGATGCTTGATATTGAAAGATTAATAAAGATCAGTGAGAAAAATGCAATTAGAAGGGGAAGTAATTTCAACTACGCGAGCAATTCTTTCTCTGAAATCCCACCAACGGGCGGATTTCCTGCTAATCAGCTCGATTTTTTCGTCTCCTCAGTGAATCAAACTCAATGGATTTATGATCCGCTCTCAACGAGTTGGGCACGTTATGTAGATAACGCCAGCGAAGAGACGATCTTCACGCGCGACACAGACAAACTCACTGGGCGGGAAATTTCTTTTGAAAATATCATCGTGATCTTTGTTGAACATGAAGTTATTCGCCCGCGCATTGCAGACATGCATCTAGAAATGGGACAATTAGAAGGAGGTTATCTTTTCCGTGATGGGCAAGCCTATCCGATTCAATGGAGTACACGAGCAACAGATTATGAGCAATCCACGGGTTTGCGCCGCCCCATCGCCTTTCAGAATTTAGATGGCAACCCGATTCCCTTACGCCCCGGGCAAACGTGGATTTTGATCGCCACGCCTTATAGTGAAGTAAGCGAAGTTGAGACAGGACATTGGAAGGTACGCGTTTATTCTCCGCCAGGGTTTGGAGAGTATTAACCTGATTTCGGATAAGAATTTCCTAGAATAAATAATGTAAAAACAGCCACAGATTACACTGATTTTTAGAGCTTTTTCTGTGGAATCCGTGTAATCTGTGGCAATAAACAAAAAATATGAACCTAAAAAAGTTTCTCTTCCTGAGCATCACCACGCTGCTTCTCGTTAACTGCACCAAAACAACAGAAATTGTAAATACATATACGCCAACAGCACCAGTATCCCCAACAACGACGAAAACGCCCACACCGAGCATCACGCCGACCGCGACGATCACATCCACGCCGCAGCCGCATCGTATAATCCAAGACTATGGCATAGAGCGCGAGAGTTTCCCCGCAAACTATAATCCGCTTACGGGGAGAGCTGTGCAAGACCCATCGCTGCTAGAGTTGCCCGCGTTACTTATCTCAATCAGCAATATACCCGTCAGCGCGCGCCCGCAGGCGGGGGTGGGATTTGCGCCCTGGATTTTTGAGTACTACATCGGCGAGGCAACCACGCGCTTTTTGGCTGTTTTCTATAGCGACTATCCGCGCCGCGTGCCAAATCTGCTTGGCGACTGCCCCATCAACGAAGAGATATTCACGCCAAGCGAAAACTGGGTTGGAAACCGCGTTTGGCTCGACGAAAATGAAAATGGCATTCAGGATGATTGGGAGATGGGCATCGGCGGTGTCTGCGTCCATCTTTACGAAGACGAGAAACTGCTCGAAAGCACATCCACCAACTCAAACGGCTATTACGCCTTCAACATCCCCGCTGATGAAACAGCATATTATATTGAATTTGAAACACCTAGTGGCTACGCGCAGACGCATCCAAATGTGGGAAATGACGATCAGGATAGCGATGTAGAGATCGAAAGCAAGCGAACAACAGCTTTTTTGGGATATGAAGCCGATACCTCCCTGGATTTAGGCTTGATACTGCTTAATAAACCGATAGCGACCCCATCACCCGTCGTGACAGGCACGCCCCCAGCATGGTACCTGCCCCTCGATGTCTATGCCGGTCCGATCCGTTCGGGGCGATTGACTTACGACCATGTAAATAAGATGTTCACGAATAGCTGTCTGATTTTTGCGAGCGCAGCCGCCGATATTTTGGCGCAATTGGATCCTTGTCATCTGGTTTACGGGGTGGATACATCCACGCCGAATAGCGCGCTGCTGCCCGTTGATGAAATGAGATCTATTGCAGAGCGGCAGTCGTTTAACGGTAAAGCGCCAAATTACAGTGGGAATTTATTTAGCGTGACCCTGCCTGAAATCGAGCGTGAAGCGGCTTCATATCTCTCTGTTTATTATCACGAGTTCAGCCAATCTGCCTGGGCCTATGATCCGCTTTCGCAATCTTATTTGCGCTATACGGATAACGCCGACGGGACGGAGATTTTTCATCCAGCGACCGACCGTTTGACAGGCAGACAGCAATCTTTTGAGAATGTGATCGTGCTGCAAGCAACGCACAATGTTTTTCGAACGAACCAATTAGATATTGACCTGAGCATGAGCCAACGCGGATTTGCCTACCTTTTTCGCGATGGGCAGATAATGAAAATTTACTGGTCTACAAATAATCGCGAATGGGAACAAAAAAACGGCTTGCGCCGCCCAATCCATTTTGAAGATGTGGATGGCAACCCCATCGCCCTGCACCCGGGCAAAACGTGGATTCACTTGATGACCCCGGCATCCTATTTGGAGAAAGTGGAAAGTGGGGAGTGGCGGATGACCTTTGTGCAGCCGCATGACCCGCCGAAGGAGTAGAATAAAACCCTGAACTTTTAAGAATATCAGGGCTTTGATTAGAAGAAACAAATGGTTTTAAAGTGGCAATTCATGAGCGACTTACTTCTTTCGGTTTTTTCTCCTTGTTTTTTTTTGCTGTTTTCTTTTGCTCTTATTTCTTTTTTGCTTCAGATTACTGTTTGCTTGTGTATGTTTTTCTAACGTTGATTTCTTTGTGTTTTGAACTATTTGCTTGACCTCGTCATTTAGCCGTACGGAATTTTTCCACGAATAATCTAGATAAATACCAAAGCGTATAGAGTATTCATCTGAGGGATTGATACATATACCAAACCAAGATTGAGCCTTCTCTCGATATTTCCGAAGCTCACAATGATTTTGCAATTTCGGCCCAGCTGTTTCTACTGCTTCATCATTACAATGAAACGTTATTCCGGAGCTTGCACTACCAAAGCCAATGGAAAAATCATGGTGCTTGTGGTCTTTCTTAGCTCTAGCAGAGATTAGCTCAATGGTCGAGGTTATTTGATTGATTGCGTCTTGACTTAGAGACAGGAGTAAGAAACCAAAATCAACAGTAGCGGGGTCTTCTTCTGATTCTATTTGTTGAATAATATTTTCTAAAGGGGAGTTTTTAAAGCGAGTAAGAATCCCTTCAGGCGTAGCTTCTCCTAACACTCCTTCACGTCTCACCATCATAGCTACATCTAATTCAGCACTAAAATCATCATCAATTGACAAGATTTCATTTTCTTTATCTATCCATAAACCTTGAGTAAGGTGATACGAAAAAGTGCTCAATTCATGATTAACTAAAACACGACCTAAATACTTTGTTCGTCTGTTGATATAGCTCAAAAAATATAATGGTGATTGGAGCATTTCTGTCATTATGTCAAGAAGAAAAACATCCATAACAAAAGGAGGCATAATATTTTCTGATTGTTCAAATTTCAAAGACTGCTGGACTTGGAAGCTTAAGGCTGGATAATGCTCAGAAATCGCACAAAAAATATATATTTCTTTAAGCTGCTTGGAAGTTGTATGTCGCTTCCGTTTGAATCAACTAATTTGTAATTTCCAGTATTTATTAAATTCGCACATGAAAGGCCTTGATCATACGCATTTTGAATTGCCTTTTTAAAATCATCTTTTATACTATTGTCATTACCCTTTCTTGCGGCAAAAGTGAGTTTTTTTGATTTTGCTTGTACTATGATTGCTCTATTTGCAAAACTTACAAGGACATCTATTTCACCAGCAATAGTTTTTGATGTGTCAATAATGTTGACGTTAGTAAACACTCTATTTTTTCCAAAAACTAACTTCAATCTTTCTGCTGTGAACTCTTCAGTAAACTCTCCTCGGTTCTTCATAGCAATATCAAAGTAATTTTCACTCTCACTAAACCAATAAAAAGGTGTTTCATAAAAGGCTTGTGAAAGACTGTAATGCTGATATAGAAGATACTCATTCTCTAGTGGAATAATTGGATAAGCATTTACTACATTGAAATCACTGAGAGTCTGAAATCCTTTATTTTGTTCACCATTAGGAATAGCGAACGATTTTATTACAGCACTAACAATGGAAAGATCAATATCTGCTTCAATAGCGATTTCCTCTAACGTAAATGTATAGGTTGGCAGCATTGTCCATTCATTTGGATTTTGTCCCACTGCTTTCTCAAGAGTTATTAATACTTTTTTGTTTTGATATTTTTTTATTGCATCCCAAATAACCTTGACATGCTGAATAGAGAAGCCTTTATTAGCTATGAGCCATTGATCGTCTTTTTTATATTTCCAAGTAGAAATATCCCTATACTGGAAATCATATGCGGATTCCCCACTATAAAATATGGGCTCTCGCAGTGCTCCTCCTGAAAAGAATGGGTTATATTCTTCTGATATAGCTTTTGTAAAATCAATTTTCTCCATTACTGGTTTCATCATCGAATAATGAAGCTCTTCTAGCAAATCTTCCGTTCGGTCCAAGTATGCCTGTATTACGGAAGGTGACGGAAGGATAGTATCAATTTCTGTTTTTAGCATAAGCCCTATAAGGGTTGAGATTTCTGTACGGACTAATTTATCCCATGAATAGAAAGGCAACACATCATCAGCAGTCATTTTTTCTGAAAATGGTATCGCGTTATCTCTAAAGCAGAAATGCGCTATTGCATGTACATAGCCTGGCAATGTACAGAGGACTCCTAATTCGCTGAATACTTGTTGTTCTTCACGTATTTCTTTTTTCATCTTTTCTGACCCTCATAAATCATCTATTCCAATGAATTATTTCCAGCTCCAATTCTAGCATACCCCTACTCGCCCCAACATCTGCTAAAATAAGTATTATCTGACACAATCTCATTATCTAGCGAAAACATCCTTCTGGAGGAGAAAAAATGAGCGACCCCAAAACTGAAGTTGTCATTCTGAGCGCAGTCCGCACACCCATTGCGCGCTTTCAGGGCGCGTTAGCGGGGATTGATGCACCCAAGCTCGGCGCGGTGGCGATCAAAGCCGCCGTAGAGCGGGCGGGGATCAAAAACCCTGCCAATATTGATGAAGTTTTCATGGGCAACGTCGTTCCGGCTGGTGAGGGGCAAGCTCCCGCGCGGCAGGCATCCATTTTTGCGGGACTACCCGATACTGTCGGCGCGACCACCGTTAACAAGGTCTGTGGCTCTGGGATGAAAGCCGTCATCTTCGGCGCGCAAGCCATCAAAGCGGGCGACGGACAACTCTTCGTCGGGGGCGGGATGGAATCCATGACGCGCGCGCCCTTCCTTGTTGGCGGGCGAACGGGCGATCTGCGTTATGGACACGCCAACTTGAAAGACTCTCTGCTCCACGACGGGCTTTGGGATCCCTTCGAAGATTGGGCAATGGGCAACGCTGCCGATTTCATTGCCGATGAATATGGCGTTACTCGTGAAGAAATGGATGATTTCGCAGCAAAAAGCCAACAGAAGGCAATCGCTGCCATCGAAGCAGGTAAATTCAAAGATGAAATCGTCCCTGTCGAAGTGCCTGGGCGCAAAGGCGCAGTCACTATCTTCGACACGGATGAAGGTCCGCGTGCAGGCACGACGGCTGAAGGCTTGAGCAAATTGCGTCCTGTTTTCAATAAAGAAGGCAAAACCACTGCCGGGAACGCATCCACGCTCAACGATGGCGCGGCAGCGGTGGTTGTGTCCAGCCGAGCATATGCTGAGGCAAAAGGAATCAAGCCGATGGCACGTATCGTCGCGTATGGTCACGCCGCAGTCGAACCGAAATATCTCTTCGCCGCTCCCGCCAAGGCGATGCCGAAAATCCTAGAAAAAGCGGGCTGGATGCTCGAAGATGTTGATCTGATCGAACTGAACGAAGCCTTCTCGGCGCAATGCCTCGCCAACGGCAAAGAACTCGCCGACCAAGGCTGGGATTGGGATAAAGTCAACGTAAATGGTGGTGGGATCGCGCTCGGCCATCCCATCGGCACATCTGGCGCGCGCGTCATTGCCACACTGATCTACGCGCTCAAAGATCGTGGTCTCAAACGCGGCTTGGCATCACTTTGTCTCGGCGGCGGTGAAGCTGTTGCGATGGCGATAGAACTAGAATAATAGAAAGTAGAAAAAAGAGAGTAGTAACTAATTACTACTCTCTTTTTATCTTATTATCTGAACTCAAGGAGAAAAAATGACTCATATAGAACGCCATGAGAAAATTGAACTATACGGACAAGGCTTCGACCTGCTAAGAGCCGCTCTTGCTGAAATCCCAAAAGAAGCATGGCAATTCAAGCCTGAACCTACAGAATGGAGTGTTCACGAGATCATTATCCATCTGGCAGATAGCGAAACCAATGCTGCTTTACGTGCGCGCAAATTGGCTGTTGAACCTGGCGGCGCGATCATGGGCTATGACGAAAACACCTGGGCAAATGAACTCGCCTATCACGATCAGAGCACCGAAGACGCCCTTCAGCTTATCAAATATGCCCGTCTGACCACCTACAACTGGCTCAAAACATTACCAGATGAAGTTTTCACTCACAAAGTCAAGCACCCCGAATATGATGAAGCTTATACTTTCGAGATGTGGGTAGAGATTTATTCGGATCATATTCCCGGACATATAGAGCAAATCAAAAATAACCTAAAGTTATGGAGAAATCTCTAGCCGAAACTTAGGAGACGTCAATTCCAAATATGACTCCGCGAGGAGCGTGTACTTGCGACGAAGCGGTCTCATCATCAACAGAAGATTGCTTCGCTCCGCTCGCAAAAGCAAAGAATAAGGAGAAAGAAATGACCATCAAACATATTTTCATCGTTGGCGCGGGGACAATGGGAAACGGGATCGCCCAAACGGCTGCCGTTTCTGGATATACCGTTACGTGCATGGATGTTCAGCCTGCTGCCCTTAAAAAGGCAGAGTCTGTCATCCAAAAATCTACCACTAAACTGCTCGCGAAGAAACGCATCAGCGAGGAACAAAAAGCCGCCGCTGACGCAATTCACTTTGTCAGCAATATGGACACCATCGCCAACGCCGATTTGGTCATCGAAGCCGCAACAGAAAATCCCGAACTGAAATTCAAAATCTTCAAAGAAATGGATGAAAAAGCCCGCGAAGGCGTAATTCTGGCATCGAATACTTCTTCGATCAGCATCACCAAAATTGCGGCATCCACTTCTCGCCCAGAGAAAGTGATCGGGATGCACTTTATGAACCCCGTCCCATTGATGAAATTAGTTGAGGTTATTCGCGGCATCGCCACCACAGATGAAGTCACCGAAGAGATTGTTGAAATTTGCAAAGTAATGGGCAAGACTCCCGTTGAAGCAAATGATTCGCCAGGATTCATATCCAATCGTATTTTATGCCCGATGATCAACGAAGCCGTCTTCGCCTTGCAGGAAAATGTCGGCACGCCCGAAGCGATTGACGATGTAATGAAACTCGGCATGAATCATCCAATGGGTCCGCTCGCCCTCGCTGACCTGATCGGCTTGGATGTGGTTTTCTTCGTGATGGAAGTTTTGCAACGAGACTTAGGTGAAGATAAGTACCGTCCGGCTTATCTGTTGCGGAAGATGGTAGATGCGGGGTATTTGGGGAGGAAGACGGGTAAAGGTTTCTATCAATATTAAATTAAAATAGAACGCGGATTCAGCGGATCAAGCGGATTTTCACGGATTAAAACTTTTTGGATTTTATCCGCGTAAATTCGCAAAATCTGCGCCATCCGCGTTCTATTCTTTTAAAGTCTGAAGTTTTCCTATAGCGAAACTATACGCCACAATCCACAAAGGTAGCGCCGTAATAATCAACCTATCCCCCTGATCGGAAGAAACACCCGAAGCCAGAATTTGGATTACAAAGGTTAGGTAAATAATCCAAATCGCTTCCCACTTTCCTTTGTAATTAAAGAGCAGAAGATAGCCCATTAATGGCAACATCAGCAAATGCAGGTAGAAATGCCATTTGTTGAGAGTCATAATGGCAATGTTCATTGAATTATCGTCGTTGACAATGAAGTAGGAATCAGCGAGAAGTCCTTCTTCTACCAAATTATTGAAATACACGCTGATAAAGGCTTTTTTGTTGTTTAGCAGGTAGGCAATTTCTTCTTCCCGAGACCAATCTTCCACAATGGTAGCAATTTCAGGCAAGGGCGTATCGGGTGCTTCCGCTTTAGCGTAGACGCGTGTTACTGTCCAATATTTTAGGGTGGGACCCGCCACGTCGGAGATGATCGCATATCCCAAAATTTGCCACGAGAGCAGAAGCTGTATCCACAGGGGAATCAGGGCGAGGGCAATCTTTCCCCAAAAGCGTAAAACACGCCATTTTTTGAAGGAAATAACCAAAATATAGAGGAGCAAAATAGCCAACTGAACCTGATAAGTCGGTTTTGTGACGAGCAAAAGGCTCATTAGAAAAATGAGCCAGTAATTTTTATTCTCTGCCCATTTTTCGTCTGCATCACGGGGTTTTAGAACGACAAAGGCAAAAAGAGCGATAAGGAGGGTATTAAGAGCTTCTGTCATTCCATGAAAGGTGAGCGCGATAATAGAAGGATGCGTCCAGAATACGCCGGTGGCGAGAATAGCCCAGCCCATCTTTTTGGTTGCGCGAAAAACTGCCCCGAGCGTAAAGCCAGCGGTGGCAAGCCACATAATAAATTGAAACGCCCATAGGCTGTAGTCAAGGTCAAAGGGCGTATATTGACGCAGCGCACCTATGATAAAAGGATAAAGCCAGGGACGGCGATATAAAACGCTTTCTTCTTCGGTGTTGCCAAAAAAGTTATCCCCCGTATCACGATAATCACGCGCATCGGATGCCCACCACATATTATTATCCATGCGCCCTTCTTCAAAGCCGATATGGGTGCTGTCGGCATAGGTTTGGGGAAGCGCCCACGCAAAATAATAGACAGTGGCGGCAACGAGCGTCAGCCCCAGAGCAACAAGCATATGGCGATTTTCTTTGATCTTTTCCCAAAGTTGGGCAATTTTTTCTTTCATTCAATCTCCGATGATATTTATAAAATCCCCCGCATCATCTCGGCGACAGCCTGATAGACCGGGGATTCGTCGCCCAATTCTACCAGCGGTCGTCCGCTAAACTCAAACTCCATTAAGTCGGCATTGGATGGAACTGTCCCGAGAAAGTTCACGCCCATTGCATCTACTCTGTCCAATAAGGGTTGGGGAAGCTCACCCATCACCCGATTAAGAATCAGATGCACGTTCTCAACGTTGATATCTAGCCCGGGCACCATCGAGGCAATACGCTCTGTCGCGACGATCCCCCTTTGGGTTGGGTCGGAGACCATCAACAGATGCGCGACATCACGCGTGGTACGCCGACTGAGATGTTCCATTCCGGCTTCATTATCTATAACGGCATAACGGTAACTTTTACTGATACTATCCACCACTTCGCGCAGACTGTGGTTCACGGCGCAATAACAACCTGCACCTTCGGGGCGCCCCATCGCGATAAGGTCAAAAGCATCACCTTCTTCAATTGAAGCACGTACTTCGTAATCCAGATATTCCTGCTTGCTGGTTCCACCTGGCATTGCCCCCATTGCCGCACCTTTCTGCAAAAGGGATTTTTGCACTTCGGCCAGCATCCCTTCGCGGATGTCGCCCACTGTCCACTCAAGATCAAGCCCGAGTACCATATTTAGGTTGCTGCTGGGATCGGCATCAATTGCCAGAATCGCACCATCTTTCTCTTGCGAAAGATATTTGATCAACATCCCGGCAATGGTTGTCTTTCCCACGCCGCCTTTACCTGCTAGTGCAATTGTCGTTGTCATCAATTTCTCCAATAAAGCTTTCTGTTCATTTGACTAATTTCTTCGCCATCTCTTCAGCGGCAGTTTTCAAGGCCGGAACATGGTCGTAAACGGGAATACCCAACCTGTCCGCTTCTTGAACGCGCAAATCAGCAGGCAAAAATCCTAACACAGGAATTCCTGGCGATTCCTTTTCAAGGAAATCAGATTCATCTTCATTTCTAACTTTATTTCCCACCAGCCACAACCGTTCGAGACCGATGTCATTTGCCAATTTTTTAATCTGTCGCGCGGTACCCAGTGAACGTCTTGTAGGCTCGACCACGATGACCATCGCTTCAACAAAATCAACCGTAGCACGCCCAAGATGCTCCACGCCGGCATACATATCCATAATAAGCACATCTTCATCACGGAACATCAAATGTGTAAATAGGGTTTTGAGCATCGCTGCTTCAGGGCAAATACAGCCCGAGCCGCCTAAATCTACAGATCCCATTTCGAGCAGGCGGACCTTTCTATGTATAACGCTGAAACGTTCTGGGATGTCGTCTACACGAGGATTGAGGGTAAAGAAGCCACCCACCGTGCCCGGTTTTGCGCCGGTACGCTCTTCTATGAGGGCATCCATCTCGGCGATGGGTTTGAGTTCGGCGAGTTTTTCATCGGGGAAGCCCAAGGCGCCCGAAAGGCAGGGGGAGGGGTCGGCATCAACCGCTAAAACATCACGCCCCATATCGGCGTAGGCTTGTGCCAGTAATGCCGAAAGGGTCGTTTTGCCGACACCACCTTTACCGCTAATTGCTAATTTCATCTAAATTATCCTTTTGCTTTGATCAATTTTTTCGTTAGATTACTACCCAAAATAGCATAAGCATCCGTAACCAGATGATGGTGTGCACTGGCATCAAAAAGCATTCGATATGAAGAATCAAAATCTTCATCACCGAGCCAGCAGACAACCATGATAGGAACATGAGGCAAAATCTGATAAGAAAAAGCTGCATTCCCAAAAACTTCACGTCGTCCGCCAAGTTTTTCATTGGCCTTGATGAAAGCTTCGAGATCATCGCCAAAAACTTTGAGCAGGTTATCTCCCGTATATCCCTGAAATGCCTGAGCATAGAACATGCCGCCGGGAATTTGTTTAAACGCTATCCATTCTCCAGCAAGGGGAACACTATTTGATACATCGAAATAATATGCCAACATAGTCATATCAAAGGAGTTGAGTTCTTCTCCTGAACCAGCTTCACAGCCAACAAAATCGGGAAAACTAATGATCACATCCCGTGACCAAAAAGGCAACTGAAACTCACGACCTTGCCCTTTACTTAGATAAGTTGCACCTGTATAAGCAGCCAATTCTTCGGGGTTTTTATCTCGTAACTTCTCACGAATTTCAGCTACTCGGTCACTCAGGGGATTTGGGGTTTCTCCGAGCAACCAATCTTTTTCAGCCATGATTTTTCTCTTTTGTGGGATTGAATTTTCGCTTTCTTTGGTTAAATCTTCAAGGGAGCACAGTTTTGCGCTCCCTTGAATTATATCAGCCTGCTATTTATTTCCTACGGTGCAACCTTTACTTTAGCGGGTTCTGCTTTGGGATCGGGCATCAAGAAGTTTGGCGGTAGCAAGCCAGCTTCGGTAATGAGACGCGGAACTATATCTTCCCAGCCAACTGCCATGAGATGGATACCATCCACGCCTTCTTTTTTGCGGATATCCTCGATCAATTCCAGTGCGATTTCAAAACCGACTTCGGCTTCGCCATCTTTGCCTGCGGCTTCCATCCGTTTCAATAGCTTTTCGGGAATGGTTACACCGGGCACATCATTATGCATATATTGTGCCATCTTGAGGGATTTTAGTGGGGTGATGCCGATCAGCAAATAAACTTTATCGAGGATATTGCGCTTGGCAAGTTCGTTGAGCCAGATTTCCATGCCATCAGGATCGTAAACCAAATTGGTCTGGAAGAATTGCGCCCCAGCATTGACCTTTTTGTGCTCACGGATCGCCTGATATTTCGGTTCTGACGCAAAAGGAGCAGCGGCAGCCCCGAGAAAAAGCTGTGGTCGGAATTTGATATTGCGTCCATCGAGATACTTGCCTTCATCACGCATGCGTCGCAAGATCCAGAGCATTTGAATGGCGTCAATATCAAGAATGTCGGAGCGTCCCATTGGGGCGGGCCCCATGCGGGCGCTATCGCCAGAAAGACAAAGCACATTGCGGATGCCCAGCGCACTTGCGCCGATGATCTCAGCCTGCAAACCAGTGCGAGTACGATCACGCGCAGCGATCTGGAGAACCGGCTCTGCCCCATGTTCGATTGCCAATTTACTACAAGCCAAGCTGGACATACGCGGTGTTGCCGAAGGACAATCAGTAAAATTGACCGCTGCCACATAAGGTTCGATCATTTCGGTATTGCGACAGAGTTTGCCTGTAGCAGTACTCATCGGCGGCGCAACTTCGGAGGTGACCACAAATTCGCCAGAGCGAAGGTGGCGCTCAAGCTCAGAGATAGGTTCTTCGTAAGCCGGGGCGTGATATTGATTATCACCCTCCCACCAATCTGGCTGGCGTACATGCTCAAAGACCAGATCCCAAGTTTTATAACGCACCTCAGGAGGCTGGAAAAACAAACCTTTGGCTACTTTCCCCGCTCCTACTTCTTTGATACGCCCAAAGACATCGCCCCAGGTTTCAGTGCCGGTTTTATCCCAATCAAGCGGGGGGAGCACTTCAAGGAGTTTTTCTTCACGTCCCATATCATAAGAACGTTCAAAAATCTTGTACCAAATGCAGGGGCGCGTTTCATCTACATAACAATGCTCTGATGTCGAGCCACCACAGGGACCGTTCCGCTCGCCCTTTGGACATTCCATCGGGCAAATAAAAGCTGTCTCCTGCAAGAGACAATTGCCGCACATGCGGCAGCCAAAGAGGGGTCCTTTGATGGCTTTCTCAAGGCTTGCGAGCAAGCGGCGATTAAGCGGCTCTTTTTTAAAGGGTAAAAAAGGCGGTTGCCAACGACGTCCGGGGGTAAAGATGGGCATAAAATGCTCCTTTCTTTTTAGGGATTGAAATTCCTGCTTAGATAGAAAGTCCGTTTAAACGGACTTCGTATCTGAGCCTAAAATTCATTTTTTGGCTCACTGCTCCAAATAAGAATCCGCGTAAATGACCTTGTTCAGCAAAACCTGCACCGTTTTCCAAACAGCGGCTTGTTCGGGGTCACTCATATCTACGCCATCGGGAGTGGGGGCTTCCATCGCTTCAACATGGTCATGAATTTTCAGATAAAGACGGCTGAGCGCTGTGCTTTCATCTCGATTCTCAACGATGCGGATGACTTCCATGAGTTCTTCTTCGAGCGGGTTAGCGATCATCATCTTAATGCCAGCACCCATCACCATCGCGCAATAAACGCTGTTAATAAGCGGTCTATTCTTGGTCGGGACGGCATTAGAAACATTAGAAAGCCCAATCGAAATCTGTGGTGCAGGCTCCCAAGCAAAAGGAATTGTGCGAACAGCTTCAATTAACTCGGGGCAATACTCCTGACAGCCAGAGACAGTCAATACCAATGGGTCAATAATTAAGTCGCTAATGGGAAAATCCAATTCAAGACAGCGGGGAATTAATGTCTCTAAAGCAATCCCGATACGCTCATCTGAACTTACAGGAATACCGCTTTTTTGAAGTGTGAGCGCAATCAACTGAGTATTATATTTTTTCGCCAATGCCGGTACTTTTTCCAAACGCTCGGCTTCGGCTGAAGTGGAATTAAGAATAGGTTGCGCCTTCGTAACCGCCTTGAGAGCCGCTTCCATCCCAAAGACATTCGTGGTGTCGATGCACAAAGGCACATCCACCACTTCTTCTACGGTTTTTACCATCCACGGGAAAACTTCTTCCCAATCTTTTTTGCGCGGACCGAGATTTAAGTCAACGCATTGCGCACCCGCCTCAACTTGTTGAAGAGCGGCTTTTTTGAAATACTCGCCATCTCGTTCTTTCAAGGCTACTTTTACTGCGGGTGAAATAATGTGGATGTTTTCGCCAATGATATACATGGATTCTCCTTTATTTAAGTAGGTCTCATATACAAAACACGTACATTTGTATGCTTATTTATCTTCTATTACCTTTGCCACAGAGGGGAACAAACTCAAATCTGTGTGTGGTAAGAACAGCGCCGACATAAATGCATCATAGAATTTATTATCAGCCGATAACTCAATATAGGTCATACTTGCGGCAATCTCTTTAATACGGTTGCGCGCTTCGTGATCGATCAATGCCAGATAAGCGCCTTGTACAGAGGTATTGCCCAAAAACTGGAAGCGATCCCAAGGCAGGTCAGGCAACAAACCGATCTCAACTGCTTTTTCAACATTGATATATTTGCCAAATGAGCCGCCAATCAAAACCTGCGTAGCCATATCCAGCGTAACACCAACATTCTCAGCCAGAACAGCAAATCCAGCATAAATCGCAGCTTTGGCACGCAAGAGATTGTCAATATCAACATTAGTGATGACGATATCTTCTCCGGCACTGGTTTCAGCTGCCCAAAAGACAACATACTCCCCACCATGCTCACCATCCCGTGTGCGTGATGTAGGAAGTTTCGTATTCACCTTGCCCCCCTTATCAACCACGCCTGTTAAAAACATCTCTGCCAGGAGGGATATCAAACCGCTGCCGCACATGCCCTCTGGCTTGCTACCGCCTATGACACGGAAGGTCGGCTCATGCGTTTCACCGTTAACCCAAACTTCTTCGATCGCGCCTTTGGTAGCACGCATCCCGTATAAGACCCCGGCACCTTCAAAAGCGGGACCAGCTGAACAGGCGCAAGTCACGAGCCAATCCTTTGAGCCGAGAACCGTTTCTCCATTGGTACCAACATCCAGGAAGAGGACCATATCCTCTGAATCCGTCATCCCCGACGAGAGTACACCGGCACTAATATCTGCACCGACATAACTGGCAACGCCGGGCAAACAATCAACAATTGCCTGCGGATGAATGTCCAAGCCCACATCCACAGCATTTAAGGTCGGGATGTGGTTAGCGGCCGTCACAAAGGGCGAGAGCCGAATACTCGTTGCGGGAATTCCCAACAGGAGATGCATCATGGTGCTATTACCAGAGATCGTCGCTTTCATGATCTCCTTTGTTTTGGCACCCAGCCGTTTGCAAACCCGTACGAGCAAATCATTGATCGTGCCCACAACCAGATCTCGCATTTTTTCACTGCCACCATCTTTGCTGGCAACAATAATGCGAGAAATAACATCCTCGCCCCGTGAGATTTGCTGGTTATATTCAGCAACCTGTGCCTTTACTTCTCCTGTCAGCAACTCAACCATCCAAACCGAGACGGTGGTTGTGCCAATATCTATTGCCACGCCCCAAAGAGGAGCATCTTCCTCTAAATGACCTGAGGTGAGAGTCAATAATTGCGCTGGGCAATCGGGGCAATCCCAGGTTTTTGAAATGAGCGTTGCAGTAACCTGCCAATCCTTCTCTCGGAAGGTAGAGCCGATATTTCGGATAGATTCAAGAGATGTTTGCAATTTTGGAATACCGGTTTCTTTGCGCAATGCGGTCTGTAAACGACTCCAGTCATCAGTTTGGTCACTCATGCTCGGGGGAGGCAAACTAAGCCTAACTCGCCGAATGGTCTGCCCTTGTTGCGGATCATAGCCAACAGGCAGAGCAACTTTGCCAACAGTACGATCTGTGGTTAAGCGACGCTGAATTTTCTCCTGAGGCGGTACAGTGATCTCGACATCTCCCTCGATCACGGATTGGCATGCTAAGGCGTAGCCAGTTTTAATATCTTCAGCAGATAGGCGCAAAGCACTACGACGGCGTATGCCAGCATCCCCTTTAGTGACGATGACAGCGCAACGCCCGCAACGCCCTTGCCCGCCGCAGGGTTGATTAATTTCTATACCAACTTTCTCAGCAGCTTCAGAGATCAAAGTGCCTGTGGGCACGCTGACTGGCTCAGATGCAATATCAAATTTTACGATGTGTTCAGCCATTTTCAGTATCCAGTGTTCAATCTTCGGTGGTCAGTAGGCAGTAGCCAGTGGTCGTTTTACTGATTACCGACCACTGATTACTGCTCACTGTTTAGGCTACTGTTTTCAGATATGCGGGAATATCCACTGCCTCGCGTGGTCCGACGAGAACATTCCAATCGGGGAGTTCTTCTTCAAGCTCGCCGGAAAGTACAGCTGTGTGACCGGGCAGAACGATATTTCTTTTGTCGACCTTATCGGCAACTTCAAAGCGTTTGACATCTTTCGCTATCACTTCTGCGTCAAATTTGCCAGCCGCCCAAGCCGTTAGCACGCTCATACCCTCAGATTCTGTTACCAATAGCCAGGAGGGATTCCCAGAGCTTTCGACTTCGTTGGCAACGCTGAAATAGGTGATGCTGAAATTGGTCGTGACAAGAACGGGTGAATCAGGGCCGGGATCGTTGATCTCGTAAACGCCGGGTTGCACTTGAATCGGTTTTTGCGGATCGGTGTAGATATTCTCTCGCAAGACCAAGAGAGCGTAAGCGACTTCAGGCGAGAAATGATCCAGCACGATAAAGCCGCTATATTTACCGATAGCTTGCGCCGCCAAAGTGGCTTCACGATTTGCATCGCCAATATCGCCAGGAAAGCTGATGATCGGGAATCCGAGCGGACGGAAGTTCTTCTTAAGCGCCATGCGTCGGGCAACGGTATTTGCCGTGAGCGTGCCACGGAAGCCACGCTGCGTAGGCGAAAGGACAATGTCTTTGACTCCGGCACCCTGTGCCTGTTCGGATAGAGATACCATTCCATCAACGGAATCAGCTTCAATAGCAAGAGCGGCATCGTATTCTTTTGCCAACGCTGCCATTTCTTCCCAATTCTCGGCTGTGGCATGAGCCAACATCACTTTCTCATCCCCATTAAGCGCAGCCAAACCAGCTTTGAGTTGGGCTGGCTCACCGATCAAAATAAGCGGACGATGACTAACTTCTCGCACCGCGCTAACAGCTTTAGCAAAATCGCCGCCATCTGCCTGAACGACAAATCCGCCCATTTCCAGTTCGATGCCAACATAGTCAACGACATAGGCATCGGCTGGTGCGACTTTGTTTTTGATCTCTTCTTGGCTTTGCGAATCATAGACTCGCACAAAAAGTCCGGGGCGACTGTAAAAGGTTTTTTCGTGACGGAAGAGGACAACCTCGTTGCCCGCTTTGGCTTCGTATCCATTCGACTTGAGCGCAAATGGGCGCACAGGGGGTGCAGCGGCTTCAGAAAGCAAGGCTTTCGATTCTTCGCTGACGTGAGGACACAAGGACAATTCGACTTGTTTGGCTGCCAGCTTCATTGCGAATGCTAAACAGGTCGGAAAATCACATTCCTTGCAATTCGTCTGCGGGAGCATTTTATAAATTTCAATACCTGATAGTGCCATGTTTTTTCTCCAAATATCGTTGAAAGTTGAAGGTTGAAAGGTTGCAGGTCAAATCTTTAACCTGCAACCTGTAATTTTCAACTCGTTACTTTCCCATCAGATCATTAATCGCTTGACCTGTACGCCGCAGGCTTTCGGGATGCCTTAAGGTGACAATATCGGCGCCTGCTTCGAGGAGCATCACCGAGGTTAGTGTTTCCCAGGTAATTGAGCGTTCAAGCCAATCACCCCAGGTTTCGGGAATATCGGTGCCAACCTTTGCTTCTTTGGTCTTCCAGCATTCTTCGCCGGGCGTGACTAACATTGGCATCTGGGTCATGCTGTCGCCTTGCAATGCTGCCATCCGTAAGCGCTCCATGACCGAATAGCCATACTCAAAGCCATAGCCCAGTGCGCCTGTGGTCGGATCCATAATGATGCGATCCAGCGGGAGACCCATATCGTTTATCAGGATGTTAAGTTGTTTTGCTAAGTTGACATCCATCGCGGTGCGGGCATTGACCAGATGACCATTTGCCATCGCAGAAGCGACTATCGTGCGATAGTTTTTATCTTCGCAGAGACCCAGGAGCAAACGTTCGCCCTTGAAAGCATCAGCGATTGGCACCATCAATTCGTTATCAATATCAACTTGCCCGGGGCCAAAGACCATTAGCGGCAATCCTGTCGTATCCAGCACTTTGCGGACAGCGGCGACGGCAGCTTCTGGTTTGGTCGGATTTCCATCAACATCGGTCAGTGAAAGAGTCATTTGGAGCAGATCTGCGCCAGCTTCTTCAGCGGCTTTCGCCCAGGTTCCGGGATCGTTCAGGGCATCGCCCCATTCTTTCAAGAGCAATTCTGACCAATCATCGGGACGACGATCTTTGATCTCTATCGCGATCAGCGGCTTATTGGGCATTGCGCCTTCAAAATCCATGAAGGGCATGGCTGTTTCGCCGCCCACTTTAGCAATGCTAGTACGCGTGCCGCCATCCGCTGCGGTTGCGCCGATCTGGATTTCGCGCACGACACCTGTCCAATTTTCTTTGAGAATTTCTGTTTTGGTGTCATCCGTAAGCCAGGGTTTATCTGGGGCAAGTTCAATTTTTGGCGGCGCTTCTGCTTCGATTTTCTGGATAGGAGCTACTGCAACGGGCGCTGCTTGTGGGGCGATTTGAACTTCGGGGACATCCCCGCCAAGTTCTGCTAGTGCGCCAACCAGTGATCCGATCAGAGTCTTGACGGAACGCTCCAGTCTATCGACTCTATCTTCGAGTGAACCGGATTCTGCTTGGACGCTGGGTTGCTTCACCACTTTCGAGGCAGGCGGTGTTTCCACAACCGGAGCAGGTTCCGGTTGAGAGGGTTCCGGCTCCACATCCGCTGCTGGGATTTCTTCTTTTGCCACAGCCGCTTCAACGACGGCTTTAGCTTGGGCAATCACATCATCCGCACCATCAACACGCGCAGATTTGGCGACCATCGGTCCCATATCCAGCACGGGGTGATCTTTTTCTTTCACCCATTCGACCAGTTCTTCAACGGTGGTGACATTTTCGCTATCAGCGATACGCTCGATCAAATCAGGGATGCCTTCACGGTCGGCAACGCCCTGGAATTCGGCGCTCATGCTGTCTTTGAGATTCTTGCTCATCCAGACGACACGTTTAAAACCGCCATCTGCTGAGATGAATTTGGGGCTAATTAGGTAGAATTTACCAATGCCCATCACACCGGGGGTTTGCATACCACCGCCAGCCATACCTGCCAGCGTGGAGAATTTCATGCCCATCGGGGTCATGCCGGTATCTTCTCGGCTGACAATGAAAACACCTTCGACTTCGGGGACGTACATGACGATGCACTCAAAACAACCACAAGCTGTCATCGGGTTTTCCATGATGGAATACATGGAGATGTCCGTTATCACACCATGAGAGCCGACGTTGGCATAGTCGAGCGTGCCCGACCAATAACCAATTTCGGGATCAATTAATTTACCAAGCTGAATGGGCTGGTTGGGGCCTGTGGGATTGATGCTGAAGGATGCTTTGCAGTCCAGCCAGTTATACGCGCCACAAAGACCGAGACGTTCCGGGCTGACGATGCAGACATGGTTGGGGGCAAAGGATTGACAGAGTGTACAAGAGTAGAATTCATCAACAGCGTTATCTGTCAGGTCTGCCAGACGTTTATTGCGGAAATCATAGGCTTCGCGGGCTTTTTCCAGCCATTCGGTCACTTTATCCGGGTCGGTATATAAAGTAACTTTCACTTTATCAATGATCGTGCCAAATTCTGCATGTAAGCGAGCATGAAGAATTGTGCCAATATGCTCTAGCGTGAAGCCTTTTTCAACAGCTTCTGTGGAGATTCGTATCCAGGCAATATCTCGCTGACCAATATGTTGTAAGCCAGAGCCGCCATTGACGAAATAGTGAATTTGGCGTTCAAGTACAGGTTCGAAATCCTCCTGTAATTTTCGCCCAGCCACTTCGACAACGATGCCTAAGTCCATAGCACCTTTGTCTTTGAGATCATCAAAATTGGGGCCAATGATTTGAACAACGCCATCGGTGACTTCGTCCATATCTTTCATCTGTAGGAACTCGAAACAGCGGGAGTATTTGCCACCAAATTCAACGCGCATATCGTTTTTGCGGACAACTTCACCTTCGAAAGCTGAGCCGTAAGGAATGGGGACAGGCACTTCGGTCATCTTGATCTTGACACCGCGTACTTCGATGCATTTTTGCACAAGGCGTTCAGCACGTTCCATATCATCTGCGCCTTCGATCTCTTCAAAAGGCATGGAGATAACGTGCTCATAATCCGTCACGCCTGTGGGCAAAATCTCGGGAATAACAGTATCCGCAATAACAGGGAAGCCAAAGTTGATCGCTCCCGCAGCAGCGGCGTATTTAAGGTCATCGACTTCACCTAGAGCCAGCACAAAAGCAAAAACGCGCTTCTTGTTATAGAGCAAAATATCGCGTGCCTGACCTGCATCAATACCGCCAAAGGTTAATGCTGAACGAGCAGCAAATCCCAATGCGTAGATGGCACTGATCGTATCCGTGCCGAAGGGGATTGTGTATGTATCGTAGCCGAGTTCAATTCCTTCTTCCTGCAATTGATGGATAATACTGCGTCCATTTACATTACCAGAGAGGAAAACCAGGATATTGCGCTGTTGAAGCTCGCGCACGATCTTGACAGCCGTTTTATTATCTTTGGCTGCGCCAACGATGGCGGCGAAGCCGGGCATACGACCATCGACCAATTGGATGCCCCAGGAACGTAATTGAATATCATCAATCGGACCATTGAGATGCCCAGCAG
Organism: Anaerolineae bacterium; assembly: GCA_018648685.1. Taxonomy (GTDB): domain Bacteria; phylum Chloroflexota; class Anaerolineae; order Anaerolineales; family Villigracilaceae; genus Desulfolinea. The sequence goes on along the minus strand of JABGQT010000140.1, from coordinate 66,362 downwards.
GTCCACCACCGTTATCAAGTTCGGGGTAGGCTGTGCCGCCGGTCAGTTCAATCCCGGGGAAGGGTTCTGGTTGCAAGCCATAAATAAAACGAATGGCTTCAATGATCTCGGCAGCCAAAAGCGTTGCCATGCCGCTATCAAGAGTTTCTCCAAGATAGGGAGTCCAATGATTATCAGCGGGGATAGGATGCAAAAGAGAACGAGCATGGTTTAACGCATCTCCAAGTTGCCCCAGAGTTTCAATTTCCATACCCGTCATCGCAAAAATGGTCGGCAGGAAATAAGCGGTATTAGGAAATTCCACGACTGTATCGGGGCCTTTTTCTGCAAGTGCCTGTTGAAGCATCGTCTCCGCTTCAACAACTAAGGAATTAGCACCGCGTATCGCACGAGTTGCAATATATTTTGACATTTTTTCTCCTCCTAATCTGCTGCTGCGCCGTAGATGGATTCTCGGCGTTCTGCGAGTGGGAGTTCTTCCAATTCCAACATGCGAGCGTCACCACTTTGACCAAATTTCTCGGGGTCATATTCTGGCAATCCAAGATCGGCACGCTTTTTATCAATATGCGCCAGCGTAGCTTCGATCATTTTATCAGGCTCGGGAATGAATTCCAGCTTGCCGCCGTATAACTCTTCCCAGCCTTCGCCGATGATCTTCGTCACAAGGTCGCTATCGGATACTCGATCTGGCATACCGCTGACGGGCGAATTGCCGCCAAAGATGACGTAAGCGCCAGAAGCGACACAATAAGTGCCGATGGAGAGCGCTTTCTCGCTCATCCACTCTGGTGCCAAGCCCACAGCGGGAACCTGGTCAATATCATCTCCGAGACCGCCCTCAGCAACAACTTGGGTAAGCACCGTCAAAATGCGGGTGTTGTCAACACATGATCCCATGTGCAGTACAGGCGGAATGCCGATGGTTTCGCAGACTTCTTTTAATCCGGGTCCGACTTTATCCAAACCTGCTTCGCCGAGCAGCAGACCTTCTTTCGCACAAGCAATTGCGCCACAGCCTGTCTCGACGATCAAGACATCCTGCTTGAGCAATTCTTTTGTAACATAAGTATGCAAATGGTCATGTTGACTGCGCGGATTATTGCATCCGACGATCGCAGCAACACCGCGAATACGCCCGGACATAATCGCATCGTTGAGTGGGCGGAAGGAAGCTCTATAAGAGCCGCCAAGCATATAGTTGATATATTCGTGTGAGAAACCCGGCACCAAATCTGTACGATGGTCAGGGATTTGCACTTCACCGCGATTCTTATAATTATCAATCGCGTGGCGCAAAATATCTTTGGCAATGGTCAGAGCCTTATGCTCATCAAATTCGATATGCGTAGCACCCTTGATCTTGACTTTTTTCGAAGTTGTGATGATGTCTGTGTGGAAATTATCAGCCAAGCCAACCAATGCCTGCATAATGCACTGTACGTCAACAACCATCGCTTCGACCGCGCCAGTCAAAATTGCTAACTCTTGCTGCAAGAAATTCCCGGCAGCGGGGATACCCTGTCGCATCAGGATTTCGTTAGCTGTACAACAAATACCAGAAAGTTGAACGCCTTGTGCGCCGGCTTCTTTAGCGTATGCAATGATCTCAGGCGTTTGAGATGCCGCAACAATCATTTCACTGAGAGTCGGCTCGTGCCCATGAACGACCACATTCACATAGTCATCTCTTAAAACGCCTAAATTGGCTTGCCCTAAAACAGGGGCTGGCGTTCCAAAAAGAATATCGGATACATCAGTAGCGATCAGGCTACCGCCCCATCCATCTGCAAGAGATGTGCGAACGGCGTGCTGCATAAGATGTTCAGGGTCCTGATCATCGCCAATATGTGTGCGATGCAAAGCCTCAACAACTTCACGGTCAACACCGCGCGGGATCACACCTTGTTCTTCCCATAGCTTCTGGCGTTTTTCCGGCGCACGTTTGGTTACAACCACACGCCCTCTTTGTTGCCCAAATTGGGAAATATAAAGATCAGCCAGATCGTTCGCAACTTCTTCAGGAGAACGACCTTCAACTGGAATATCGTACAAGGCAGCCACCGTGCGTAATTTGGCAACATCTCGGAGAACATAACCTTCTGTCTCTCCATTTGCCACAGCCTTCAAAGTAAAGGCCATATCGCGCCCATGATCGGAATGGGCAGCCGCTCCGGCAGCGATAGCACGCACCAAGTTCCGAGCCTGGATCGTATCGAGCGTCGCCCCACAAACGCCCGTTTGCCCATCTTTGGTCAAGCGGCAGGGTCCCATACTACATATCTTGCAGCACATCCCCGCTGCACCGATATTGCAGGGAACCATATCGTCAGCACGTGTAAATGCAGTGCCAATACCCAACTCATCTGCACGGATTAACAATTCCTGCGCTGCTGGATCTTTACTGGCTTCTTGGGGAGTTCGTCTTTTTTTAGCCATTTTTTACTCCTCATCCATACTGGTAATTGGGGTCATGCCAGGGCAGGGCCAAAGACCGCGCCCTCCGTGCCCGACCTCTTGCTCAAAACTAACAACTTTGCCGGTCTGCGCGTATGCCTCTGTATGTCGATAATAAGTATCCGCGCTGCCATTCCCCTGGTTGACGGGAATCCCCGTCTCTTGGGGAATAAATAACTCACCAATATAGCCGGCTTCCTCAAGCTTTGACACTATATCCTTTTTCGTTATCTTCTTCGCGTTGTAGGTGATCTCCGCAGCATGAAATCCGCTACTAGCGTAAACTTCCTCCACGCCATCGAGGTCAAGCAAAATACGCCTGACTTCAACAACGTGATGATCGCCATACATAGCCGGGAGATCAAGGGTTAGTACTGTCATGGGGCTAGCCTCCTTTAGTTTCTAAGCAAACGTAATCGTTAAATATTAAATGCAGATATTCTGAATATCTGACTTGATTGGTTGAGAAAAAAGAAAAAGCCAGCGCGCATCCATGCGCACTGGCTCTAAATATCATAAAATCTGAATATTGCTCTCGTATTGCCCTGGTGAATGACTCATATACGGATATAACCACAGTCTTTGTAGTCTGGAATTTATACTAAGCCGCATATTCTTCATAGACCTCATAAAAACTAACCGTAAAAGTTTTATAGAATTTTGCTAGGCAGCCACCCCTTGGCAAGCACATAAGTTCACCGGACAAATGCCTTAATCAGTTACAGTATAGAAGATTAGCATACTGCTCCGTAGTATTCACTGTCACTAAGAAATCAGATATATGTCATCCTTGATTTGTGCCAAAAAACACACACCATCACCGTGATACAATTTCCTTGTTGGTCAAATAAATTAGAGGCAGCACTTATGAAAATTTTGACAATTATCTCCGGGGAATATGGGGAACGGCATCTGCAAAATATCAAATTGCACGCCCCGTCATCCTGGAGCTTGGAAACTTGGCAAGCCCCCACAATCCTCCCTCCCATCATCGACTACCCTGAAGAATATATCCCCGAAGATCTTCCTGCTGCTGATCTTCTACTATCCTTTGCTGAGCATCGCGGCGTAGCAGAATTGCTCCCTGATATTGCACAGAATATCGGCGCAAAAGCCGTCATCGCTGCCGTAGACAATGAAGTCTGGTTGCCACGCGGATTATCGCGTCAGCTACGAGGCTGGCTAGAAAGAATGGATGTGGCTTGCGCAACACCAAAGCCACTTTGCTCACTAACAGAACATGATTATGGCATCACTCGCCGAGACAGACTTAGCTACGAGAGTAAAGAAATTTCTGAATTCGCACGCTATTTTGGGAAACCAAACCTAAAAGTAGAGGTTGACCCCGACACCCGCAAAATCACCTCGGCCGCAGTCAAAGTAGATGCCGTCTGCGGATGCGCCCGCCACATCGCCGATGGACTTATTGGCCTGTCTGTTGACGAAGCTGAAGAAAAGGCGGGATTGCTCCATCACCACTTCCCATGCTTGGCAAGCATGACAAAGCTAAATGATTTCAATCACGATACCCTCATGCACGAGTCGGGGCACCTGATCGTAAATAATATCGGCGAACAAATTAAACCTTATAAAAAGACAAATTACATTTCCCCCGGTAAGCGAAGTTCATAGCCCCCTGCTCCTTGCTCCGCTCGGAGCTTCCCCCCAAATGCTTCGTATTTAGGGGGAAAGAAAAAAGAGGTTTGGATTGCCCTCATGTAGTGCAATCTAAACCTCTTTTGTGATAACAGATTCTCCCCCCGCAAGCGGGGGGAGTTAGAGAGGGGGGCTATTTCGGTTTATTCTCCGACTTAATCCCCAGCGCATCATATATTTTCAAAGTTGGCTTTGAACGATTCAGCGTATAAAAATGAATACCTGTTACACCACGATCAAATAAACCAAAAACCTGCTGCGTAGCCCAGTGAATGCCAACCTTCGCAACCGCATCATCATCATAAGCACGCATAACTGCTCGCTGCAATTTGGCAGGGATTCGTGAACCTAAAGCTAATTCTGAAATACGCTTCATACCTTTTCGCGAAATGATCGGCATAATCCCAGCAATAATCGGAACATTGATGCCTGACATTTCACAGCGATCACGAAAATCATAATAATCTCTATTCTGAAAAAAGAGCTGCGTACAAATATAATCTGCGCCAGCATCTACTTTGGCTTTCAGATGATCCATCTCCTTTAGGCGATTTGGGGTTTCAGGATGCCCTTCCGGAAACCCGGCTACACCAACACCCATTTGCGGGAAATGCTTTTTGATATAAGCTACTAAATCTGCTGCATAGCGAAACCCATCTTTTGGCTGAATAAAACCTGGCGAACCTTTAGGAGGATCACCGCGTAACGCCATGATATTGTCAAGTCCGCAATCAGCGTATTCTTGCAAGATATCGTGAAGTTCCCCTCGCGTCGCGCCAATAGTCGTCAGATGAGCGACAACTGTCAAATCCGTCTCGTTACGAACCCGCGCAATAAGATCATGCGTCAAATCACGTGTTGAACCACCTGCACCATAAGTCACACTAACATAAGCTGGACCAATAGATGACAATTCCTTCATCGACTGAAAAAGCTCATCAGAGGTCTTTTGCGTCTTTGGCGGGAAAAATTCAAAGCTAAAATGAAGACCCGGTTTTTGTAAAATTTTTGCAATATGCATTATAAAGAGCCTCTTTATATTATTTCTATAATACCGATAAACCTTGCCATTATAATACCTGTATTGTCAAAACAAAAATTAAGGAATGCTAATGTCTGAACAAGTTTACGACTACGTCATCATTGGTTCTGGCTTCGGCGGCTCGGTTTCTGCTATGCGCCTAAGTGAAAAGGGATATTCGGTACTCGTCATCGAGCGTGGCAAACGCTTCGACGATAAGGATTTTCCTAAAACAAATTGGAACTTGCCTAAATTTCTCTGGTTGCCCAAATTGCGGCTTTTCGGCTTTTTTGAAATGACCTTTATGAACGGTCTACTCGCTCTGCATGGCAGCGGCGTTGGCGGCGGCAGCCTGACTTATGGCAATGTGCTCATGGAACCGGATGACAAACTCTTTCAGACAACTGGCTGGCAAGATCTCGCCGACTGGAAAACGATTCTTGCCCCGCACTATGCGACAGCGCGCCGGATGTTGAGCGTGACGCGTAATCCTAAACTTTGGGCGGCAGATGAACATCTTCGCCAAATCGCGGGCGAGTTGGGCTATGCAGATAGTTTCCACGCAACAGACGTGGGCGTTTTCTTTGGTGATCCTGACAAAGAAGGCGAAACCGTTCCCGACCCCTTTTTCGATGGGAAAGGCCCCGACCGTGCGGGCTGCATCCATTGCGGGGGATGTATGGTCGGGTGCAGGCATAACGCCAAAAATATGCTCTCGAAGAATTATCTCTATTTTGCCGAGAAAAACGGGGCAGAAATAATCCCAGAATCTAAAGTTGTGGATATAAAACCAGTCACGGACATGAATTCAACTGGCCCTCGTTATAGAATCCTGTACCAGCCCTCGACATCACTTATTAAACGGAAGCAAACTGAAATCCACGCGCGAAACGTGATCGTGGCTGCGGGCGCGCTCGGCACAATGGAATTACTCTTCAGATGCCGCGACGAGACTCAATCCCTCCCCAAAATATCACAAAAATTAGGTGACCAGGTCCGCACCAACTCTGAGAATATCATGGGCGTGGCGATGCGCAAAAATGATGTAAATTATTCGGAGGGGATTGCGATCACGTCGATTTTTCAGGCAGACGAGGTGACGCGGATCGAGCCTGTCAAATACGCTGAGAGATCGTCTTTTATTCGGGCGTTGACGATGCCTTTTATTGAAGGCGATCATCCGATCTGGCTGCGTTTTTTGAGAATGGCAGGGAAGATTTTGCGCCACCCCTTCGATTTTATATACGAGAAATTTCTGGCAAATTGGGCACGCGTCACGACAATCTTGCTGATTATGCAAACTGAAGATAACCTGACCCATGTGCGACGAGGGAGAAATATCTTTACACTTTTCATGAAAGGCTTGGTGCTAAAACCAGACGCCGATTACCCCATCCCAAAGCAAATCCCTGTCGGGAACGAGGTAGTCAAAACAATAGCCGAACGCGCAAATGGTATTCCGCAAGCAGCATTTACAGATGGGCTTTTCAACTTCCCCACGACCGCGCATTTTATGGGCGGCGTACCGATCGGGCTTGATGAAAACGAAGGCGTGGTTGGCCTGGATTTTGGCATTCACAACTACTCTGGCCTATATGTAATCGATGGCTCAATTATGCCGGGGAATCCGGGCGTAAACCCAAGTTTATCGATTACGGCATTAGCTGAGTATGCGATGAGTTTGGTAGCGATAAAAGCATAAAAACAAAAAGCGGCGAACAGATTACTCTGCTCGCCGCTTTTTTATATCGGTATTTCCAAGCAAAAGCTACAAAACGCCAGTGTCCCTTAAAGCACTTTCCAATTGATGAAGAGAGGCTGGTTTTATAATCATCGTCTCTGCGCCACCATCCATTACACGCTTTCTTGTTTCTGGCTGATCGTCAGAAGTAACCACGATCACAGGCACATTCATCAGGCGCGGCTCACGGCGCAAATAAGCCAAGATCTCAAAACCGTCTACGCCGGGCATATTCACATCTAATAAAATCAAAGAAGGCGTATGTTCTCCAAGCAAAGCCATCGCAGGGCTTGAACCATAAGCCGGACGTGCTGCGACACCCAAAAGGCTCACCATCTCTACAAGAGCGTCTGCTGTTTTACGATTATCGTCAATTACAAGGGCTTCCTTCATATTTCTTCTCCAAAGCTATAGCCGGGCATATTTGCGACAGTTTTTCTGAAATCTTCTCTCTCAATTATTTCGAAAAGCGGAGTCAAAAGAGGGCTTTCAAAATAAATATCAGGAATAATCAACTCATAACGCTCCTGAAACAGAGGTAGAAAATCCAGATCAAGAGCTTGTGCTGCAGCAGCGATCCCCAAACCGCAATCTGCGCGTCCCGAAGCGACAGCCGCTGCCACACCCAAATGAGTAAATTCTTCGTTATTATAGCCAAGAACCTGCTCTGGTGCTATCCCCAATAAGTTTAAATGATAATCCAACAGGACGCGTGTTCCCGCACCGCGCTGACGGTTAACAAATTGGATGCCCGGCTTAGCGACATCTTCCAACGCTCGAATATTTTTCGGGTTCGCCCTTGGGATAATTAAACCTTGCTCCCGATTAACCAACATCACCTGCTGGACAGGTGTTTCCGCCAAATACTTCGCAATATAAGCATCGTTATAAATCCCTGTGACAGGGTCCAGCAAATGCGACCCGGCAAGATGCGCTTCTCCCCGCTTCAACGCAACCAAACCTCCCAACGACCCAACATTCGACGAGACCAAACGTCTTCCACGCTGGGAGAGATATTGCGCCAAGAGATCGAGAGTCATATCGTGCGAACCGATGCAAAAAATCGTCCGCTCCAATTCAGCGGGAGAACGATAAAGATGAATGTCTACGCTGTCACCAGCTTCTGCGCCTTGCGTGCCGCGCGGCATAATTGCCAAACCATCTGCACGGACGAGGGAGGAAATCACGCCAGCACCACGATTAAGCGGCGCAGCCAGCATCCGCTCGCCGACACGCCCAACTGCCATGCGGATGTAGTCGTCGTCTCCAGCGGGGGATGTTGTTTTTCGGGTCAATTCTGCTTTAACGGTAGCAAGCTCAATTGGCGTGCGTCCCGTCCATTTCGCGATCATTTCTTCGACAAAAATTTCTCCCGTCAGCGCAGCCGAGACGGGGTATCCCGGCATCCCGATAATGGGTTTGTTTTCTATCATCCCGATAATCACAGGATGCCCCGGGCGAACGGCAACGCCGTGAACTAAAAGCGTGCCAAGTCTTTCGACGACGCTTGCGGAGAAATCTTCCGCGCCCGCCGATGAACCTGCGTTGAGCAAAATCAGGTCATGCTCACGAGCGGCTTCGGCTACACGCTCTGCGATCAGGTCAAAATCATCAATCGTGATGGGGAAACGAGTAGCGAGACCGCCCCACTTTTTGATTTGCGCCGCCAAAACAAGAGAGTTATATTCGAGAATATCGCCGCGCTTGAGTTCAGAGCCGATTTCGACCAGTTCGGTGCCAGTGGGCAAAATGGCAACGCGGGGCTTGGGAGAAACGGGGATTTCAGTATGCCCCGAAGCGGCAATTGCGCCCAAATCGACGGGGCGCAAAATATGCCCAGCTGGGAGAACAAGCTGTGTGGCGACAATATCTTCACCGAGCGGACGAACGTGTTTCCACGGTGCGACAGCGGCGCGGATGCGGATGGTTTTCGGCTCACGAATGGCGGGTGTAATCTCGCCATTGGCATCGAGCGCTTCGGTTTCTTCGATCATGATGACGGCATTGAAACCATCAGGCAGCGGATCGCCGGTATCAACATATTGAGCTTCTTCACCGATTTGAAGCGTGAGCGGTGCGGTGAGAGTTGCACCAGCTGTATCCTTTGCGTGGACGGCAAATCCGTCCATCGCGGAGGCATGATAATGCGGCGAGGAGACCTTCGCCCAAATCGGCTCGGAGAGAACGCGCCCAAGCGCATTTTCGCCGAGGGGGATATTTTCAGTTGCCAGCACGCGCCATAAATCAGCATTTTGCAGAGCTTCTTTGAGCGCGGCTTTAGCTTTATCGAGGGGAATATCGTGGAGGTATACAGACATAGGCTTCAGAGAATTAGATGATAATAAGTAAAAATATAGTAACTATTCTACTGTATCAAAACCATCTACGTACTTAATGGGGAAAGGCAATGCTTTCGTTTTTAGTATTACAGCCAAATCTTCAGCTGCATCGAGGGTAAATTGCCCAGTAATAACTCCCTGACCTCCTGTTATCTCAGATTGAATATATGGTGATGAAACAACAACTTTGTCTAATACTATGCCCAAATATGTGCCTATATTTTCACCAGTATATTCAGCAAATATTTCGCTACCATCGTCTGTTAAAGAAAACGCGATTTGGTATCCGCCCACCTGATCCTGAACGACACTTGTTTCTTCAATATAATCATTTGTCATAACAGTGTGCCATTTTTTTTCGTCTAGTTCTTGTAAACTTTTAAAACCAGTATTAATTAAACTTCCCGTGCTTATTGGGGTCTCTCCAAAATCAACAAACTCCAATAAACCGACAGGAGAAATTCTCTCTGCAAAAATCCCCACATCTAAAGAGTTAGGTATTTTTCCTACGATCTGTTCATTGTCAATAACAAATGACACATTGAAATAACCTAGAGCCTGTGCACGCTCAGAAAGAATCTGCGCCGTGGTTTCCAAATCTTCAGATGTCACATTCTTGACCTGAGAGTAATCAGGCTGAAATACAATCGTGTTTTTAGGAAGGATAAAATTACGCCCAAATTCACGGTATGCAAAATTCGCCCCCAAAATAACAGCTATCAATACTACAACCCATACTATGTTTTTTAAAAATCTAATACCAAATCCATCTTCTTGGCGCGAGAAAGCGTCAAACTCATCAGCCTTTCTCACAAGTTGTTCACTTTTGGTTTCTTGGAGAGCATCCTTTGCACTACAATCAGCGCGAATAGCTTCTTGATGAGATAAAGTCACAGCATTTGTTTCTTCTATAAAACTATCTTTCTTATTTGAAAAGACATCCAAATCTCTTATTCCTTCTGAAAACTGTTCATCTTCAATTTCTTTTAGATTATCCACTGCATCTGAATAATCCGGGTTTATACGAATAGCCTCTTGATATGACAAAATCGCAGCACTCTTTTCACTCATTAAATCTAGGATAATCCCTCGTAAATTATGTGCTTCAGCTACATCAGGATTAAACTGGATAGACAACTCAACATCAGTCAAGGCATATTCCAAGCTTCTTCCTGAATTACAGGTTTTCAGCGCATCATCATAGTACTCCTCCGCAAGTATTTTCTTTTCCACTATACTATACTGCCGCTCAAGATCTGCTCCACAATAAAAACACAATTTATCTTTCTCGGTAATTTCTTCTTTACATTCAAAACACCTTGGACTAGATAATTTATCTAACATTAGAAACCTCCCATACGATGGCAGTTATTTATTCCCATACATTTTAGAATCAATCAGCGGAGCAACTCCCCTCATCCTAACCTTTACATCACTCACACTTTGATTTATCCCCATTCCCATCATAGATAATATCCACTGTTCTTCCTTCCGACAGGCTGACATCTTCCAAACGCACATTTCCCGATATGTCTACATCGTATATTTGGTATGTGGCAACATCAAAGTGCCCTACATTATCTGGCTCATTATATTTGTCGAGCAATTGTATTTCTACAGGCTGCACCAAAATCGTATGTTTTGTGCAATTACGGATAAAAGCAGGAAGAGCCTCTTCTACTTCCACAATTGGCAAGGAGCGAATATTTCCTTCTACAGTGGAATACTCTGTTTCGGTTGTTACCCAACCTTCTACACCTGGTTTGGAAGGCAGCTCTATCAACAGCCAATCCCCCTTCCTGTCACGCCCAATTGCAACAGCTTCATCACCATCATACATCACGCCGAGATAGTTATAAGCCAAATCCGGGCCACGGCGCACGTTCAGGTTTCCACCAGTAACACTAAAAAGAGTTTCTTTTGCCTGCGTGGGCGCTAGAGCTGGCGTTGGTGTATTGGAGATCGGGGTTTTGGTTGCAGTTGGCGGCGCGGTTGGCTCTTTCGGCCTCGGTGTCCATGTTGCGGTGTCGTTCGGTGCTGGGCTAGCTTGGGGCACATCTGTTTCTATCACTGCAAATTGAGCGCAGGCTTGCAAAGCAAACGCAGCCAACATAAGTATTACAACAAGCATTTGAATTTTGAATTTTCCAATCATCTTTATCATAAAAAAATCACTTCCACTATCTCGCCCGCGCTCAAACCTGTCGCATCGGGGGCGATTTTGAGTAGACCATCAGCGGCAACAAGAGTAAAAATCAGGTTCGATTTACCAAAGATGGGTTCGGCGAGAAAACTATCACTATCCTGCTTTAGCTTTATTGGTATCCAATCTTCGCGCCCAGCCTGCGAGGGGATATTCACGGTCAATTTTGCAGAAACGCTCGGGCGTAATTCGGCGGCATCTTGCCCAAGCAAACAGCGGATGAGTGGTGCGACAAAAACATATCCATTCACCAAGGCACTAACGGGGTTTCCCGGCAGCCCGATCACCGCTTTTCCGTCGCAAACGCCCAAAATGGTCGGCTTTCCGGGGCGGGTGTTTACGCCATGCACCAGCACGCCCGGCTCGCCCAATGCCTCTATCGCGGCGGCGGTCATATCACGTGAACTGGCGGATGATCCCGCCGTGATGAGCACCATTTCGCACTCATCTAATGCCCGTGAAATCGCCTTTTTCATCGCATCCATACTGTCAGAGACGATGCCATACACGATGGCTTCTCCGCCATATTTTTCGACCAACGTGGCTAAAGTGTAGGAATTAATATCCCGGACTTGCCCGGGGTGGGGACGTTTTTCGGGGGGAACTACTTCATCCCCGCTGGAGATAATACCGATTTTGGGATGTTTCAACACTTCGACATCTACAAATCCCAAAGCCATTAATCCCCCCACTTCAGCGGGTCGGATCAGGCTCCCTTTGGGCTTGATCAGTGCTCCCTGAGCAACATCTTCCCCGATGCGGATCACGTTCTCCCCATCGGCAACGGCACGGAGAATTTCGATTTCATTATCAACAGTCTGCGTATATTCGAGCATCACGACTGCATCTGCGCCTTTTGGCAGCATCCCGCCGGTGTGGATAATAGCCGTCGTTGTAGATATAATTTCAAGGTCAGGAGTCGCTCCCATCGGGCATTCGCCGATCAGGTTTAGGTAGGCGGGGAGCGAATCGGATGCCCCATAAGTATCAGCGGCTTTGACAGCGAATCCATCTACTGTAGAACGCGGAAATTCGGGCAAAGCGTGTGGGGCGCCGAGATCGGCTGCAATGATCCTGCCTAATGCCGAGGCGGTCTCTATTTTTTCGGTAGCCAGTTTCGGTACGGGGAGGTTCCGTAGCAATTTATCCAATGATTCTTGAGGGGGTAGAAGGGTCAGAAATTCGGGCATAAGCTTAGCGAATCCAAAAGGTGAGGGTGAGGGTATAGGTTGTTAATCCCAAAACGGTGATGGCGAGGAGAGTCAGAAATTTATAGTTTGGGCTGACACCATTAGCGATTTGCTGCATCCAATAAACTTGGAAAATGGCAAAAGGCATCACTAGAAAAACAGATGAGATCACAGCCCAGGGAACGGATGCGATAAAGGGCATCGCCGCAAAAAGGAAATAGGCACTAAAAATGAGTATATGATGAAGAGAAATCGCTCTCTGCCAACCAACGCGAAGCAATAAGCTGCCCCGTTCATATTTATGGTCCTCTTTATAAGCAGGGAAATTGAGCACAAGGAAGAAGGCCAGAGCAAGAGCCGCAAGAGGAAAAGCGACTGCGCCAAGCAGACGATGAAGTTCGCCCAACTGCAAGGTTAGAGAAAATGCTGGGATGAGAAGCGCAAAGAGAATGGCGAGAATAAATTCGCCAAAACCGCTCGTGACAAGGCGCAAGGGTGGGAGAGCGTAAGCAATGGCGGCAAGAAAGATGAGGAGGGCAAAAAAGAGCGCGGCAGGAGAAACGCCTTGCTGCAAAAGAAAAACCGTCAGTAAAGCGACAACGCTCAAGGCTGCAATAGAAATTTGAAAAGCTGCTGCGCGCAGCCAATTTCGCTCGACAATTGTTTCTTCCTCGGTAAGCCGCTCATTATGCGGGCGAAAATAAATCGCTAGCAAATTCATTGCCAAGAGCAACAGGATTACCCAGCCAAATCCCATCCCAAAGACGAGAGGATGGTCGGCACGTCCGAGGTAACGAGCAATGCCCGTGCCAAGGGTATAGGTCAGCGCGACGAGGGCGAGGAGGAGAGGGTTTGAGAAAGTGAGGAGATGTTTTAAACGTGTCATTTTTTCTTCAGCTTATTCAATACTTTTACGTATATCCCGATAATGAATTTGATTATGCCGATATACGAGTTTTATCATTTCTTCTACTCTGGTTTCTTCTAAAAATGGATGGCGACCTTCTTTTTGCAGGTCCTCTGCGCTGAGAGTCTCCGCCCACGCCGCCATTTTTATGCGGATATCTTGAAATTGAACGAGTAACTCTTGTGGCGATAGTTTTTGCGCTTTTTCCTGCTGACGAGCATTATAGCGATCTAGGTCAAAATCTTTAGATACACCTTCGCCGCCATCAATGATGCTGGGGAAGAGTTTCAAAAAAGCTTGTTCTGCGGTCACAAAATGCACAAGAACATTACGAATTGTCCACTCGCCGCCTTCGGTGTAGACGGTTTGATTCCAATCAGCTTCATCCAGGCCAGCAAAGAAAGCGGTCGTTTTTTCGCCTTCGCTACGGAGGCGTTTTGCGAGGAAAGCTGGGGATTTTGGCATGATTCAGTCCTTAGTCTTCAGTTTTCAGTTATCAGCAGGGGCGACCCTTTTGGCTTCGCAGAAAAACCTTTCATCAAAAGAAGCAGCCAGATAACAACAAAGCGTAGAATAACTATCAAAGCGGGTCGCCCATACGGCTAGAGCAGAGAATATCCACCATCTACGGTGATGGTCTGCCCCGTAATATATTCATTTTTGAGTAAAAATTCGAGCGCAGAAGCAATCTCGCTCATGTGTGCAGGGCGCTTAAGAGGGATACGTTCAACTAATCGCTCCCATTCTTCTGTGGGGAAATCGTCTGCGGGAAGTGTGAGGCCCGGGGCGATTGCATTAACACGCACAGAGGGAGCAAAGCTACGCGCGAGAATTTTCGTGAGAGATTGGAGGGCCGCTTTGCTGACCACATAATCCGGGAATTTTGACCAAACTTTTTCTGCCCCAACATCCGTGATATTAACGATCAACCCGCCGCCCGCTTCGCTCATCCGGATTTGGGCTTGCTGGGCGAGAAAAAATGGAGCGCGGAGGTTGAGATCCATCGTCGCGTCCCAATCGGGGAGAGATAATGTGCGGGCATCGGCAGGTTGCATGGTTGCCGCAGAATTAACGAGAACACGCAGCGGGTGAGGAGATGAATCTACCACGCCGAACAAGCCAAGGGCTGAGTCCGTATCCGCCAAATTGGCTTGAGCCAGAATGACTTCTACGCCCAAGGAACGCAACGCTGACGCCGTCGCCTCTGCCGCATCCACAGAATTATTGTAGTGAAGCAAAATTGCATATCCCTGCTTGGCAAGGGTGTGCGCAAAAACACGCCCCAAACGATGGGCGGCTCCAGTGACGATGGCAAGAGGAATAATATCTTTTTTCATAATTAAAACAAAAATGCGAAATTCACTTTCGCATTTAAGTGTACCACTACGCCCCCCTGCCCCAAAGGGCATCCCCCCCGCAATCGGGGGGAATTAAAGGGGAAACTATTTTTTAAAGAAATTTGAGATAAAGAACCATACATTAGCGGGGCGTTCTGCTAAGCGGCGCATAAAATAAGGATACCATTGTGTACCAAAGGGGACATAAACGCGGACTTGATAACCTTCGTCTACAAGTTGGTTTTGCAAATCGCGGCGAATGCCGTAGAGCATCTGAAATTCGAAGAATTCTTTTTCAAGTCCAATTTTCTTGGCATATTGTTTTGCAAACTCAACTCTTTTATCGTCTTGCGTAGCAATAGCGGGAACAGGCGGGGTGCGTCCGTCTTCACTTACTTTCACAAATTTATTTTCAAGCGTGGCATCCATCAGGATTTTTGTGAGCAAATCGAAATTAGCATCGACATCTTCTTTTTTAGGATATGCCAAGTTTGGCGGCTCTTTATATGCGCCCTTAATTAAGCGGAAGCGCGTACCATTTTCGAGCATTTTTTTTGTATCTTCTTCGGCGCGATAAAGATAGGATTGTACAGCCATCCCCACCGTTTCGGGTGTAAAACCAGCCGAGAGCGTTTCATTATAGGCTTCAATAGTAATATCTGTATAAGGCGTATCTTCAATATCTATACGCACAAAATTGTCATGCTCTTTTGCACGCTCTAAAATACGGCGCAAGTTTTGGCGGCAAATGGTCGAATCCAGCCCCATTCCAATTTGGGTTAACTTGATCGAAACCCCAGCCCGCACGCCAGATTCTTCGATAGCATCTAAAATACCTAAAATCTCTTCGGTAGATTGCACGGCTTCTTCAGCGCGTGAAGTATGTTCGCCAAGTTGATCTAAAGTTGCGTTAATTCCTTTGGCATTTAATTCCTCTACTACAGCAATCGCTTCTTCGTTCGTCTCCCCTGCCACAAATCGAGATGCAACATTCCAGGCAAAAGACCAACCCGTAACCATTCGTTGTGCCCACCCTGCTTGTGATAAATAGATAAGAAAAGATCGAAGCATTTTTTCTCCTAATTGGATATAGATTTCTAAGGCATTTCATCTACATAATAGCATAAGAGCATCGCTCAACGAGGCAGTATCCATAAATAGAGGCCTACCCTTTTTGCTTAGCAGACACGCTAATTTCTGGCGCACTTTATAGTAATGCATGGATGCTTACAAGAGAGAATGAGCGTGTTATACTCTGCGGGTGACATAAGTCATAAATTTTAGAAAAAACCTTCTCGGAGGCTATGTGAGAACCCGTAATCCATCATTTTTGATCATTCGTGTTATTTCTTTGATCTTCATCGTTGCCGCGGTTGCGATGACCCTGTTTCAACTCTTCAACTACAGCCGTGAACGAAATAATTACCCTGCGGGGATGACCATTGGCGGCGTCGCCGTTGGCGGTGTAAACGCTCAAACTGCCTCAGAGCGTGTTCTACAAGTTTATTCGCAACCTATCGAAGTGCAATATGCGGGCGAAATCATCCACATTTCACCATCGCAAGTTGGCTTCAGCGTGGATATTGAAAGCATGATCGCTGCCGCCGACCTCGTGCGTACCACATCTCCTTTTTGGGGCGGGTTTTGGGATAATCTCTGGAATCGCCCTCGACCCGCATCTGCTATTCCCCTCCGAGCATCTCTGGAAGATGAACAACTTCTCGCTTATCTCGAAACTGAAATAGCTCCGCGCTACGATAAGCCTGCATCCACCGCTCAACCCATTGCAGGAACCGTTATCTTTGAAAGTGGATCAGCGGGGCAAGAGCTTAATATTGACCGAGCACTGACTCTTATAGAAGATGCGCTCGAATCTCCTACAAGTAGAACTATTGCCCTCTCTTATCAGGAGACAGCACCTGCCCGTCCAACCATGGAAAATCTCGAAATTTTGCTCAAGCAAATCATTGATCTTTCCGGCTTTGATGGTGTGATCTCTCTCTATCTGAGCGATTTACAGAACGCACAAGAGGTCCATTTCGCATTAGACAATGGAGAAGAACTTTTACTAGAACCAGATATTGCCATCACGGCATCCAGCACAATCAAAATCCCGATCATGCTCTCCAATATCATCCACCGCGGCACACCGGATGAAAGAACAGCCGGATATATGGAAGATGTCTTCCAACAATCAGATAATGCTGCCGCCGATATTTTGATGACTCAGATTGACGCATTCCAAGGTCCTATCATCGTGACTGAAGATCTGCAAAAATTGGGGCTGGAGAACACCTTTATGGCTGGCTTCTTTTGCAGCCCGGCAAACCCTTGTCCTCTTTTGAAGCGCTATAGCACCCCAGCGAATCAACGCACAGATGTATACACCAATCCCGACGACTATAATCAAACAACATCCTCTGATATAGGTATGTTGCTCACTGACATATATCAATGTTCAGAAACAGGTGGCGGCGCGCTGATCGCGGCTTTCCCCAACCAAATTAGCCAAGCCGATTGTCAACTGATGATCAAGTATATGGAGCAAGATAAATTTGGCTCTCTCATCCAAGCTGGTCTCCCCGACGGGACAAAAGTCGCTCATAAACACGGATTTATCCCCGACCGTTTTGGCGTTGTTCACGATATTAGCGACGTGGGTATCGTCTACACACCAGGCGGAGATTTTGTGCTCGCCATTTACACCTACCATCCCGTGCAGGGGATTTGGGGGGAGGTCAATCCGCTTTTTGTGGAATTGACTCAGGCAATTTATAACTATTTCAATCTAATTGGTTCTTAACCTCTCCAAAAAAATCTGAATGCGGAATTCTGCAGAGAAATGATGAAGTTGAGAAAACACTTTTTAAACGGAAGCCAGCTTAGATCACACGTGGTGCGAATCCCAAATCCCGAATAAGAAAGACTTTTTATCGTTTATAATCTGTCTATGAGTACAACTTTTCATCTTTATCGCCTACAAGAAGTTGATAGCCAAATTGATAAGACTCAACGCCGTCTGGATGATATCCAAAAAATCCTTGATGATAATCAGGAGTTGAAACGCGTTACGGCTTATTTTGAAGGATGTGAAGCCGAGCAGGGTAAAACAGAAAAGACTCTGCGCAAGGCTGAGGATGAGGTAAAGAAGCAGCGCGTTAAAATTGAGCAAACAGAATCAATGCTCTATAGTGGGAATGTAAAAAATCCGAAAGAAGTGCAAGACCTACAAAAGAAATCTGAATCGCTAAAACGCTATCTTTTAACGTTAGAGGATGTGCAGCTAGAGGCAATGCTTGCGAATGATGAGCAAAGTGAAATCTTGCAAAGCGCGCAAAAGGATTTGGATGCGCTGAAAGCAAAACTCGTGCAAGAGCATAGCCAATTGGCAGGTGAGCAAAGCGGATTAGAAAAAGAAAAAGCACGTATGCTCCAAGAGAGGGAAGTCGCATTGCCGGCAGTGCAGGCAGACCATCTTGAACTATATAATAAGCTTCGCAAAAGAAAACGAGGTGTCGCCGTTGCCGCGATCAACGATGGCGGCTGCTCCGCGTGTGGCGCAACCTTGACCCCGGCTCTACAACAAAAAGTTCGTTCTGTTAGCCAAATGGCATATTGTTCTTCTTGTCAACGAATTCTTTACGGTAATTAGTAATGCGTTTTTCCAATCTCACTATTGATGCTATTTCTTTCTGGATCGGTGCTGCTGCGGCTTCAGCGTTTTGGCTTCTGTTGAGATGGACACGCCCCCTGCTAAAACAAATCCGTGAAAACTGGAAAAAAGGCCGTGAAGAAGCTGCAATGCGCGGCGCCAGCAATATAGAAGAACATCATCGTCAGACCGTATTGAAAAAAGCACAGGGGACGCACCTCGCCGCGCCTCTTTTCTCTCTCGAAGAAATTCTGATAAAACCGCATCTTGTTGCTCCACCTCCGCAAGTAGACCCGGGCAGCGATTTTATCGCACAAGACCAAACCAGCCTCACTATCCCCTACCTCCCCCAAGATTCCACTTTTTCTTCTTTTTACAAAACAGAAACGCTCACCATTCCTGAAGCACTCTCAGAGGGAACTCACTTGGCTATTCTCGGCGATCCCGGGATGGGAAAAAGTGTCGCCCTTGCCTATGTTGCGAGCTTAATTGCAAAAAGAGATCAAGAAATGGGCGCACTACACGAAGCCGTTCCCTTTCTTTTACATGTTGCTGACCTGGGCCTTAGCAATGCAGACCCGAAAGATATCCTTGACCCGATAAGCGAATTTCTTACGGAAGAGGCATCCCTTTTTAATGCGACGCGATTGCCAAAATTCACTCGCATGTGTTTCCATAGTGGGCGAGCCTTACTTTTACTTGATGGCCTGGATGAAATCCATCAAGAAGAAATAGAAAAAGTTACCAGTTATCTATCAGCTTTACTGGAAGAATACCCAAATATTCGAATTATTACGACAGCTTCTATAGAATTCCTGGGCACACTTACAGCACTTGGTTTTGCATCGCTTTCTCTAAAAGGATGGAACGGTCTCGAAAGACAAGCATTTCTCAACAAATGGGGAACGCTCTGGGAAAATTACGTCGCACTCGAGGCTTGGGTACAAGCAGGACCGGAGCAAGTCGAATCAGCCTTGCTTAATGCTTGGCTAAGCATAGAAAGTGAAAAACTCACCCCGCTTGAACTTACGCTAAAAGCTTGGGGAAGCTATGCAGGCGATATTCGTGGAAAGACGGCTATGGCAGCCATCGAAACACATCTACGCCGTCTTGCTCCAGCCGATGTGCCTGTTGCAGCATTAGAAACGCTTGCCATGCAAGTTAGCCTGACTTCCCAACCTCTTTTCAGTACTCGTAATGCAAATAGTTGGGTTAAATCTTTCGAGCCACCAGAAGAAATTCCCGAAGAAGACGAAGAAGAAGCAAAAAGCTCAAAAGAAAAAGTCGCTCCAAAGCGCGGATTAGTAGAAAAATTAACCCAAAGTGGTTTACTCGCCAAACATCGTGGTAGCCAAATGCGGTTCATGCACCCGATTTTTGGTGGATTTCTCTCTGGGCGTGCCCTCAGCAACTATAGCGTAGACGAACGCTTAGTAAGTCAGCCATCATGGAGTGGAAAAACTCTATCAATGCACTATCTTGCCGCAAGTGGAGCAAGTAGCAACACATCTCATCTTGTCGATACGCTCTTGGGGATGCCTGATCCCGTACTAGAACGTAATCTGCTCCTGATGGGTGGATGGCTTCGAGATGCATCCCGAAAAGCAGCCTGGCGCGGAAAAGTGTTGACAGCTCTGGCTAAAACACTACAAGACGACACACAGCCGCTCAGTTTACGTGGACAAATTATCACCGCCCTTGCTCAAAGCAATGATCCGAGCGTTGCGGCATTATTTAGACAGTTGTTGCAATCCGGTTCTGTCTACGTTATCCAACTTGCGGCATTGGGCTGTGGGCTAATGCGAGATAAAAAAGCAGCAAAACCGCTTGCGGAGACCCTCATAAAATTCCGTAATACATATACGCTCAGTGCTGTTGCCTTAGCTTTAGCAGCCATCGGAACAAATGATGCTCTAAACGCCCTCGCTACCTCTCTCATGCAGGGAGAAGAAAATCTTCGCCGCGCCGCCGCAGAAGCCTTTGCAAATCACCCTGCTGAAGGATGGGAAACGCTGAAAGAAGCCCTCGGCATAGACGATATTCTCGTCCGCCGTTCAGCTTTGCATGGCCTGGCGCGTATCCAAGAAGCTTGGGCAGAAGAATTAATTTTGCACACCCAGCTCGAAGATAAAGAATGGGCAGTGCGTGATATTGCCGCCGGTATTCTTGAAAAAAGAAAAGCCCCTAATTTACATATCCCGCGCAAATTACCACCTCCATCTGAAAGCCCTTGGTTGATCGCCTTTGCAGGCAAAGAGGGGATGGGTATCTCCCCCGGCGCACCAGCCACCGAAGTTCTTTTACTCGCGCTCAAGAGTGAAGATATAGATGAAAAACTTGCAGCTCTTGCCTATTTGCGTCGGACTCCCAGCGATGGCGTCATCAATGCGCTATATCACAAAATGTATGGCGACAATATAGAAATGCGAGAAGCTGTTTTTCTCGCCCTTGTTGAAATTGCCGCCAGCGGGGTTATATTGCCAGAACCGCAAAGTTATGGACTTGCCTAAGTTCACATTTAATTGAATCCTTTTTTACTCAACTATCCCTGCCATAATAGCGGGGACTTTTTTACAGGAGAATATTATGCTTATTACCAATGCGAATTTGATCACTTGGGGGGCAGAGAATAAAATCCTTCATGGATATTCCATCTATATCAAAGGGGATAAAATTGCCGACATCGCCCCTGACCCTGAGCTTGCTGCGCGTTACCCGAACGAAAATCGAGTAGATGCACGTGGTCAATATGTTATGCCCGGAAATATCTGTGGGCATACTCATTTCTACGGTGCCTTTGCACGTGGGATGGCGATCCCTGGAGAAGCACCCAAAGATTTTCCTCAAATCCTCGATAAACTCTGGTGGAATTTGGACAAAGCCCTCCTCGAAGAAGATGTGCGCTCATCAGCGCTTGTTTGCCTCGTAGATGCGATCAAGCACGGCACTACGACACTAATTGATCATCACGCTTCTCCAAGTTTTATTGACGGCTCTCTTGATGTGGTTGCGGACGCTGTCACCAAATCCGGGTTGCGAGCATCGCTTTGTTATGAAGTAACAGATCGAGACGGGGAAGTCAAAATGCAGGCAGGTGTTCAGGAAAATGTCAGGTTCATTAAACGCTTGCAAGCCCAAAAAGAGTCGCGTCTCGCCGCAAGCTTTGGTTTACACGCCAGCCTGACCCTCTCTGAATCCACTTTATATTATTGCCGAGAATCGATCCCCGAGGGGAGCGGATTCCACATCCATGCTGCTGAAGGGCTTGCAGACCAGGATGATAGTTTGGCGAAATCCGGTTTACGCGTGATGGATAGACTTGAAAAACATGGCATTTTAGGGCCACAAAGTATCGCTGTTCACGCTGTTCATGTGGATGCTCGTGAAATTCAGATTTTGGCAGATACAGGAACATGGGTCACTCATCAGCCTCGCTCGAATATGAATAATGCCGTTGGCGTAGCACCAGTCGAGTCGATGCTGCGCGCAGGTGTAAAAGTTGGTTTGGGGAATGATGGTTTTTCGAACACCATGTGGGATGAGTGGAAAGCGGCTTATTTACTGCACAAATCAGCAAATGGCGACCCACGCCGAATGGGCGGCTACGACGTAAAAGAAATGGCTATTGAAAATAATGCTGCGCTGGCTAAAGTTTTTTTCCCTGAAGCACCGCTCGCAGAAATTAGTGTGGGGGCTTTTGCCGATTTGATCTTTGTCGATTATCACCCCTTCACCGATATGAATGCAGGAAATCTCCCTTGGCATATTCTTTTTGGTTTCAACGAAAGCATGGTCACAACGACCATCGTTGGCGGAGAGATATTGATGAAAGATCGCGAACTTCTTACTTTAGATGAAGAAGAAATTGCGGCGAAAGCACGTGAGGCTTCTGCTGATGCATGGAAACGTTACGAAGCATTAGCCTAATTAGCTGAACAGTTTTTTGGGCCACAGATATTTGCGTGTATCTGTGGCCTATTTTTTGATATGGTCACCAGGTTAGTAATTATGGAAAATATAACCTTAGCAGTACTCGGCGGCACAGGCAAAGAAGGCAAAGGGTTAGCGTATCGTTGGGCAAAAGCGGAGTATAAAGTACTTATCGGGTCACGCATAAACGAAAAAGCAAAAACTGCCGCCAACGACTTAAATGAAATGCTAGGAAAAGAACTCGTTAAGGGGCTTGAAAATATCAATGCCGCTGAAAAAGCAGATATTCTCGTGCTTACAGTTCCCTACAGCGCGCATAAATCTACTCTTGAAAGCATAAAAGAAGCTGCGCAAGGCAAAATCTTTGTTGATGTGACTGTGCCGCTTGTTCCACCAAAAGTAACGAAGGTACAAATGCCCAAGGCTGGGAGCGCTGCACAAGAAGCGCAAGAGATCCTTGGCGAAAACGTAAACGTAGTTGCTGCTTTTCAAAATATTTCGCACGAACATCTTTTTGACGACCATCCCGTTGATTGCGATGTTTTGGTAACTGGAAAGGGCAAAGCTGCGCGGCTTGAAGTGTTAAAACTCGTCGAAGCCGCAGGGATGAAAGGCTGGGATGCAGGTGTGATCGAAAATGCTGCTGTTGTGGAAGGAATGACATCTTTGCTGATCTATATCAATAAGCAAAACATGGTCAAATCGGCTGGAATAAAAATCACGGGCGTTTAATCCACAGATTTCACAGATTACACAGAGGAGGTAACGCGAATGAAAACAATCAACAAACGCGACCCGCAAACTTACGCAATCATTGGTGCGGCGATGGAGATTCATAAAAGACTGGGACATGGTTTTCTTGAAGCTGTATACCAAGAGGCTGCGGTACTTGAGTTCCCTAAAAAGAATGTCCCCTTTCAGAGAGAAGTTGCATTGCCCATTACTTATAGGAATATCATACTTCCAACAAGTTATCGTACTGACTTTGTGTGCTTCTCAGATATTATCGTAGAGTTCAAAGCTCTTTCACGTCTCAGCACAATCGAAGAAAGCCAAGTTTTAAACTATCTCAAAGCAACCGGCTATCGCCGCGGTCTTTTAATCAATTTTGGCGCATCAAGCCTGGAATATAAACGCATCGTCTGGGGTTACGAAAACCAAAAATCTGCCAAATCTGTATAATCTGTGGATAATATTTTGCCTAGAAAAATCATCCACCTTGATCTAGACGCTTTTTTTTGCGCGGTAGAAGAATTGCACGATCCTTCGCTGCGCGGAAAAGCCTTTGCTGTGGGTGGAAAACCGGAAGAACGCGGCGTAGTAGCATCCTGTTCTTATGCAGCACGGGCATACGGGGTTCGCTCGGCGATGCCAATGGGGCGTGCAGTAGCTCTTTGTCCCCAAATACTCATCGTCCCAGCAAAGCATCATCTTTATAGCAAAGCATCGAAAAAAGTAATGGCCTTGCTCCAAAATGTGACTCCGCTACTTGAGCAAATTTCTGTAGATGAAGCCTTTCTGGACGTAAGTGACCTGCCCGATGATCCTGAGGTGATCGGGAAACGCTTGCAAACCCAAATCAGGGACGAAGCGGGATTATCCTCCTCGGTCGGGATCGCCACGAATAAATTGGTCGCAAAAATAGCGAATGATGTCGGCAAAAAAGCGGCGCAGCGCGGCATCTCTCCTTTTGCATTGACCTTTGTTTCCGCAGGACAAGAAGCTAGTTTCCTATCCCCGCTACCGGTGGAAATGCTCTGGGGTGTGGGACCGAAAACAGCGCAAAAATTAGCCGATACAGGTATCTACACGATCGGGGAAATTGCCAAGCAACCCGAAAAAGAAATGTTACGCAGATTTGGCAAACACGGGCGAGATTTATCTCTGCATGCCCGCGGAATTGACACCCGCCCCATTGTGACGGAGCGCGAAACAAAATCGATCAGCCAGGAAACAACTTTTTTGCGGGATATAAGTGATGATGCCAAATTGGATGAAACGCTCCGCGCACTAACCCAGAAAGTTGCTCGGCGTTTAAGAAAAGCAGAGCTCGCCGGAAAAATAGTGCGTTTAAAACTACGCTGGAGCAATTTCGAAACCCTGACACGGCAAAAAACACTCTCGACCATGTCTGATAACGAAGCAGAGATATTTGAAGCAGCATTATCTTTGCTAAAAAAACTGCGGCCATCTGGTAAAGCAGTGCGTTTAATTGGCGTGGGCGTAAGTGGATTGGGTCCTCCCCTCCGACAACTCTCCTTTTGGGAGGAAAATGTAGAAAAATCACGAGAAATTGAAAAGGTATTGGATGAATTGCAGGAACGCTTTGGGAAAAACGCCATCCAACGCGGCAAAAAAGGAGGAAGAAAGAAAATTTCGTAGTATTTTTATCTATTCTGAGAGTAGCTTGGAGTATAATAATATAATACCGTCCACAAAGTTTTTCGGGAGTGTTTCATGGCTAAGTTAGTATCAGCAGAAGAGATAACAAAACTCTACGCACCTTCTGCTCGTGGTGTAGATTTTGTAGAAGTCCCCGAATATAACTTTGTGATGCTTGACGGAATAATGGAAGAAGGGAAAAGGCCAGCAACATCTGAATCTTTTCAAGAGGCACTAAACACACTCAACGGGATTTCCTTTACCCTGAAATTTATGTCCAAGCTTAGCCGCGAAAATCCTATTGACTATAATACAATGCCGCTGGAGGCATTGTGGCATCCGACAAAGAAAAATGACTATAATGATCGTACAGGGTGGAAGTGGACAATGATGATGATGCAACCTACGCATATCACTTTCGAGATGTTTAAAAATGCTGTTGCCAGCCTAAAGAAAAAACAAGGCGAGATTCCTTCTTTGACCTTAGCACGCTTTGAAGCATTTCATGAAGGGTTGGCACTACAAATTTTGCACGTCAGCTCTTTTGGGTTGATCCCAATGACAATTGACAGAATAAAAAATTTTGCAAAAGAAGAAAATTGCAATTTAACCTTGCCCTATCATGAGATATATCTCAGTGATCCCCGACACGAAAACCCTGTAGAAGAGCGAACTATCTTACGTTACCCTATTACTAAAAAATGACCAAAGAAGAAAAAAATATAAGCAATGGGGCTGAAAGTATTCTCGTCGCAGAGTACGAATATATCGCGCAAACTGCTTTCCAAGCACATGAAGATCGCGCTCGTGTAACAACTTTCTATCTCGTTAGTGTAGGTAGTCTTTTTGGTGCTTTTCTAGGGGTGCAGAATATCGAAAGCGTAGATACTTTTGCATATATAGTGCTTGCTGGTTTATTTTTATTTCTTTCAGCTTTTGGCTTACTGACCTTATTACAGCTCGCGCGTCTTCGCAAAGCATGGTTTTCATCCACGAGTGCGATGAACCACATCAAAGAATTCATCAGTAAAAGAAATAATGGTTTCGAAAAAGCTTTCCTTTGGAATAATGAAAGTCTGCCAGATCTCTACAAAAAAGAAAGTGTTGCCTATTTAATGGCCCTTCAAGTTTCTATGCTAGGTGCTATAACCTTTGGTGCAATGATTTTCTATGCAAGTTTGGCATTCAATCAAAAGCTGGAAATAACCCCATCCCTTTTTATCGTAGCCCTTCTTGGTGGGCTGATTTTTCTAAAACTTCAAATGAATCTATATCTCAAAGAACTAACGCAAAAGAAATAACCCTTGCCTTCACTCTTTATCGCCTTTAGAATAGTCGGAATTATAGGCGATGGAGCAATTTATGTCCTTGGGCTAATACTCCACGCAGGAAATTGGAGCAATAGCACATGGGCACTTTTCTTTTAATTGGCATGGGGGGATTTCTTGGCGCGATCATGCGTTATCTTCTCGGTAACTATGTTCAAAACTGGTCAAAAATTTCAGATTTTCCGATCGGAACGCTTGTTGTCAACTTGGTCGGCTGTTTATTGATCGGTGCTTTGGCGCAACTCGCCGAAATACGCGATATTTTCACCCCTGAAACCTCTTCGCTTATATTTCTAGGCTTTCTCGGCGCATTCACAACTTTTTCCACTTTTAGCTCAGATAGCTTCAATCTTTTCCAAGAAGGCAACAGCCTGCTTTTCTATCTCAATATCGGGGCAAGTGTGATTTTCGGACTTTTCGCGGTTTGGCTGGGGCGGACGATTGTGAGTTTGGTAAGCGCGTAAAACACCTTACATCTCCTTTCTCTAAAAACAACACTTCCGATTTTTCTAAAAAATCGGAAGTGTCTGTTTAACTCACTCTTTCTCAACAACAGGGAGTATTTATAATGCCCATTTCAAGACAAAAGGCAACACATAAATCAATAAAATTGAAGTTGCATTAATAAACAAAGAAAGAATAGCTAATTTGTAAAATCTCTTAATAAGTTCAGGAGTTTCCATATTCGCATTATCACTTGTTACAAATAGAAAAATAGCATCAATAAAAACCGAAATAATAAAGAATGTAATTACTCGAAAAACCAAAATGGAATTCTCTGGAAGGCTGTTTATAAAAGTAAATGGTGGCGTATTCTGAAAAATGAAACTGGAAACCATCAACAATAAATAAAGAGTAAAGGCAATAAGATTCATTAAGCCAGAAACTATCAGGCTTTTTCTAAATCCTGCCCATCTAAATAATCGCAATATCAATGCTTCAAATGGAATAGCTACTGCCAATTGCACAAGCCGTTGAAGCAAAACATATATAAACGCTACGAGAACAAGAGCTATCATTTTTCAATTTTACTATGACAAGAAAAAACATCTGGGTTTAAATTCCAGATGTTTTCAAATTCGATATAATTTTTTGTTTACTCCTTCGCCAATGACAGGAAAACATCCTCCAACGTTGGTTCGCCACGCTCAATTTTCTCCGTTTTCAAGCCAGCTTTCTTCAGAATTCCCTCCAAGTCTTTTGCCTTCATACCGTTTCTGGTGATTACACGCAAATGATTTCCTGATAATCCCCCACGCAAAACGCCATCAGCAGCTACAAGTGCATCTAAGGCTGTCTCAAGCGGCGTAGCAAAAATATCCCAAACGGGACCGGGCAAAGTTTCCGCTTTCAGCACATCGGGGGTATCCAGCGCCAGCAATTTTCCTTCACGCATGATGCCCACGCGCTCGCAATACTCGGCTTCGTCCATATAATGCGTCGTGACGAAAGCGGTCGTCCCCTCTTCGGCGAGATCATAGATTAAATCCCAGAAAACGCGACGGGCATTCGGGTCTACGCCGCTGGTTGGCTCATCTAGAAAGAGTAATTTTGGTTGATGTACCAACGCAATTGACAACGCCAATCGCTGACGCCAGCCCGCTGAAAGACTCCCCGCGCGCTCGTGGTGATGCTCGGTTAACTCCACGCGTGCCAGCGTCTCGTTCAGACGCGCCTTATCACGCACGCCATACACCCCGCCGTAAAACTCGATATTCTCCCAAACCGTCAACTCATCATAGAGCGCAAATTTCTGCGACATATATCCTGCCCGCGCCCGCACTTTCTCCGTTTGGCGAAAGGCGTCGTAGCCCAAAACCATCGCGTGCCCGTCCGAAGGCTCCAGCAATCCCAGCAACATGCGGATCGTCGTCGTTTTGCCTGACCCATTTGGCCCGAGATAGCCCACCACCTCCCCGCGCGGCACTTCAAAGGAGATATGGTCAACAGCAACGAATTCGCCAAATCGGCGCGTCAGATTTAATGCAAGGATGGCGGGTTCAGTCATTTTGGATTTCCTCGGATGTGAGGGAGGTAAAGACATCTTCCAACGTCGGCGGGATGGCGCTTAATTTGACAGTTTCTCCGCTTCGCTCCTGAATTTGGGCTGGCAACCGCTTAATAACATCCTCCATCATTCCACCTTTTATCTGCAAATGAAGACTTCCTCCAAAACTGTGTACGTCGCGGACATCCGCGTCCATAGCGGCGAGGGTGCGTAAATCACGCAGCGATCCGCCGCGCATTTCAAGGATTGTCCCATCGAGGATGGCACGCAACTCAGCGGGTGTCCCGCTCTTGAGCAGACGCCCATCCCGCATAAAACCGAGACGGGTACAACGTGCGGCCTCGTCCATATAGGGCGTGCTGATGAGCACCGTCAAATCTTCATCGGAAACGAGGCGAATAATAAGCTGCCAAAAATCCTGCCGCGTAACAGGGTCAACGCCCGTGGTCGGCTCGTCGAGGAGGAGAATATCAGGGCGGTGAACGAGGGCGCTCGCCAGCCCGAGCTTTTGCTTCATCCCGCCCGAAAGCTGACCGGCGCGCCGCTCGCTGAATTCCGCTAAGCCGACAAATTTGAGAATGTCCATACTGCGCGGGAACCATTCATCAGCGGAGAGACCGCGTACTTCGGCAAAAAAGCGGATATTTTCGAGGACGGTCAATTCTTCGTAGAGCGAAAATCGCTGCGAAAGATAGCCGATGCGTGCGCGAATCTCTTCGCCATGTTTGTCGAGAGAAAAATCATCAACCGTGATCGTGCCTTCATCAGGCAGCATCGCGCCGACGAGAAGACGCATGGAGGTGGTTTTGCCCGCACCATCAGATCCGACCAAGCCGTAGACCTCGCCTTTCTCAATTTCGAGGGTCAGGTCGTTAACGGCGTGGGTATCACCAAAGGATTTGTGAAGATTAGAGGCTTGAATTAAATATTTTGTGGTGTTATTCATCTTTGATCTTATTGGGCGTAACGGTCACTAAGGCTTCTGTTTCTGCGAGTTTTTCTAATTCTTCCCGCGTCGGGTTTTTCGATAAGCCATGTACTTTTTCCATCAACAAACCGATCATACGCGGATGGCGTTCCAAGCGAATTTCAACAAAATCGGCTAAACGCGCGGGGTCGTCGATAACTTCAGCCTGTCCTTGAAAACGCAATGATTTCACTCGAATCTCAACCTGTGAATCGGCTTGAATATTTCTTACCCAGTCGGCTTTCAAACCACGTGCTGAACCGAGATAATATTTGCCATCAATTTCTTCGTATTGCAAAGGTGTAACACGCTTCAATCCAGATTTGCGCCCGGTCGTGGTGAGCAAGAGAATTAACTTTCCAACGATAGGACCAAGACCGATGGCATACAGGACACGATGAAGTTTTTGAATATATTTCATTCGCTGCCAGTTGAGCTTCATGGCTTTCTCCTAAAGAACTATTCGACAAAACTCACGTCTGCGGGCATCCCGGGCTTCAATTTCCCAGAGGGGTCATCCACCTGCAATTTGACAGCGTAAACTGTGCTGCTGCGCCCCTCGACGGTCTGGACGTTGCGCGGAGTGAATTCGGCGGTATTCGCTATGGACACGACAATTGCAGAGAAAGTTTCTTCAGGAAAAGAGTCTACGCTCAGGGTTGCTTCTTGACCGAGCGAAATTTCGCCATAGCGATCTTCCGGCACATAGACGGTAATCTTTAAGTCGCTTAGATCAGCGAGAGTCAGCAGGGTTGCGCCCGGCTGAACGAATTCGCCCGGCTCGACGTTGCGAGTCAGGATGACACCATCGGCGGGAGCGTAGACAGTCAGTTTTTCGATCTGAGTATCAATCAGGGCAAGATTGGCTTCAGCCTGGGCGAGGGCTGTCTGTGCCTGCTCGAGGGCGTTTTGGGCATTCATAACCGCAGCTGATTCCGTTCCCGTTTGAAGAGAGAGAAGGCGCGCATAAGCAACTTCGTAGCGTTGTTGGGCAACGATGACTTTTCCGCGCACGTCGAGGACATCATCGGCGGCAGCGCTACTGAGCAGGTCGTAGTAGGCTTCTTCAGCATCGTTGAGTTCGTCTTCGGCATCGTTATAAGCATCGTAGGAGGCGTCACGTAGGCTGCCGCCTTCAGCGGCATATTCTGTTTGAATTTTGACTTCTTCTGCAATAAGAAAGGCTGTTTGGGCAATACCCAATCGCTCTTCAGTGGCAAGAAATTCTACGTTGTCCAGATCGGCAATAACGGCTGTGAGTTCATCCTGCGAAGAGGTGAGGGCTGCAGCGGCAGCATCCAATTCGGTTTGGATGGCGGCGACCTTCTCGGGTTGGTCAAAATACCAGAGGGGGTGGCTGAACTCATCGGGGGCGGAGTAACGCCAATCTATGGCGGTGGAGGCTTGTTGGGCGACGAGGGCGTTTTGGAGTGTCAAATCGTAATTGCTTTGCACAGTGTTGAGGGCGGCTTTGGCGGCATCCACTTGGGAGAGGACAACTGCTCGTTGCGCAGTGAGCAAGCTGGGGTCAAGAGCGAGAAGCGGATCGCCTGATTTAACGGTATCGCTCTCTTCGGCAAGCACCGCATCCACTTTGCCTGCCATCTCGGGGGAAACATCCACATCCACAACTTCGATGGTGCCTGAGGCGCCTAATCCGCCATGATTTTCAGAAAAGAGATTTTGCAATCCGTAATATCCACCAATCAAAATGGCGAGCAAAACAATAACAATTACTTGTACGGGAGGGCGTTTCTTTTTCATTGTAACTCCTTAATCCAGACGTTTGCGGAAGCGCAGGGCTGCCGCGCCCATAATGCCGATGCCGAAAATGGCAAGGGCGATGACCTGATTTTGAATAGCCGCGATACCAACGCCTTTGAGCAAGAGCGAGCGAATGATGACGAGGTAATAACGCAGCGGGATGATGTATGAAATCCAGTAAAGCACGCGCGGCATAGCTTCGAGCGGGAAAAGAAAGCCCGAAAGAAAAATGGCAGGCAAAAGGGTCATCCAGGTGGTCATCATGGCTTCTTGCTGGGTATTGGCAATGGTGGAGGCATAAAGCCCGATGCCCAGCCCCGAAAGGAGCAGCAAGCCCGAAAGGATGATGATGAGACCGAGATCGCCGCGCACGGGGACACCAAACCAAAGATGCCCGATGGCGAGGACGACGAGCGTGTCGAAAAGCGAAAGGATGACGTAGGGCGTGAGTTTGCCGACGACCAATTCCCATGAGCGGATGGGCGTGACAATGAGTTGTTCGATCGTGCCGCGTTCGCGCTCGCGGACGATGGTGGTAGCGGTGAGAATGGAGGTAATGGCGAAGAGGATCATGCCGATCACGCCCGGGATCATGAAGTGGGCACTGATGAGATCGGGGTTATACCAAACCTGTGTGCGGACTTCAAGGGGTGGATTAAAAACCCCGCTTCGCCCGGATCGAGCGGCTTGCTCCCGCATTAGTTTCGTGGCGTGCGCCTGCCCGATTAATCGTGCGGTGGAGAGCGCCGTGCCCCCAACAGAGGAATCGGAACCATCCAGAATCATCGAAACTTGAGCATCTCCCGCCAGCAAACTTTCACTATAGTCCGGCGGAATGATAAGCGCAGCCCGCGCATCGCCACGCTCGATCAGGTCGCGGACTTCAGCGTTGGAGCCAACATCAAAAGCGATGCGGAAATAATCTGCCGCGCGGAAAGCATCCAGCAAGGCACATGATTCCGGGCTACGACTCTGATCTAAAACCGCGATGGGGATATTGCGCACATCCGTCGTCGCGGCATAGCCCAATAGGAAAAGCTGCATGACCGGCACAAGGAGAATCATCGCCAATGTGCGCGGATCGCGGATAATTTGAATAAATTCCTTACGAATAATCGAAGTAAGACGAGAATTGAACATTTTTACTCACCGCTCTTTTCAAATATTAACGTGTAGTAGAAAAAGTTACCGATTTTCTCTAAAAGGTGAAAGTTAGCAGACTGAACTTTTTGGGTCAATTTTCCAGCCAATGGATAATCTGGGTCAAGCAACAATTCACTAAAAACCAGTTTCCCTGATGGCTTTAGAACTCTATGAAACTCTTTCAAAGCTCGAGGGATGTCAGGGATTTCATTGATAACTGTAATCATGTAAATCAGATCAAAACCGGAATCGTCAAAAGGTAACTCGTATGCGTCTGCAACACGCGCTTCTACATTCATAATTCCTTCTGTCTCGATCTTCTCTTGAAGACGTTCAATGATTTTCGGTTCTATATCAATGGCAATCAACTGGCCCTCGCTCCCAAGGTGTTCAGCAGCCCCCAAGGTGTACGTTCCATTTCCTGGCCCTACATCAAGGACTCGCATACCAGATTCAATTCCATGCCGAATAGCTGTTTCATAGGGTGGTTGAATACGCCTGCGGAGGGGATTGTCAATGAACTTGACTAGAGATTGAGGAATAGGAAATTTGTAAAAATAGCGCACAACACGAATAATCGTATGGAGGATTAGAAACGTGACAAAAATACCAAGCAAGATGTAGAGAATATTCAGGAACATAAGATACTTCTTTTAGACACTTGTTTTTTATACATCATCACTTTTCCACTTCCAGAACACCATGCAAAAACACATCCACGAAATGCTGCATGGCATCTTCCTGCATATTCGGCATTGCAACTTCACCAAAAGAAATCTCTGTAAGGTAATAGGAGATAAAGGTGCCAATAAAAATACGCATGAGCATCATCGGCGGGAATTCACGGGTGTTCCCCGCCTGAAAACGTTCTAAAAGCGGCAGAACTTGGGGGAAAATATCCTGAAATATTTCGGCCATGTGTTTGCCCTTAAATTCCAATATCTCGATGAAGAGCAAGTTGACATAATCGGAGTTCTCGCTTAACTCCCTGACAATAGCCCGCCCGGTATTATGAGCAAAGGTCTCTATATCATCCCCTTCTGCTGCCAGCGCGATCGGCAAAATTCTTTTGTACGGATGGCGAGCACGAACGATCGCAGAAAAAATTTCTTCCTTGCTTTCAAAGTGATTGTATATCCCCCCCAATGCCAAGCCTGCACCCTTTGCAACCTGTCGCATGGAGGCAGCGTGGAAGCCTTTTTCGAGAAAAACTTCGTGCGCGGCATCCATGATCGCCTTGCGGGTGCGCTCACCTTTGGAGATATTTTTAGCTTTGGGCATTAACTTTCTTTTTAGAAAAATGAACGAACGTTCGCTTTTATTTTACTGAAATTTATTGGAGAGTCAAGAGGCAGTGTGGAAAAGAAAGATTTAAGAAGCAAGTGCATTGCACTCAAGGCACAAAAAAAGCGGGGCGTGCTTAAGGGTACGCTCCGCTTCATTTTTTTTATCATAGGACTTACACACAAAACGCATTTTTCCTAAGAGCAATGCTCTACGTTGCGACTTGGTTAGAGCGTCCAACGCAGAGCATTGGGACAAGGATTGTCAAAAATGCGTAAGCCCTATATCATTTACTTTGGCTGTCTTTTCGTGAACCAATACCCCACTTCTTTATGCAATGGATAAATTGGCAGCCAGTTAATGTGATAACCTTTTCCCGAGTAGTCTTGCATTAGCTTTGCAGCACGGTGCAAATTATCACGGTCAAAATTGAGGGGCAATGAAAGCAACTCTTCCAGAGCAGGATGCAATCTTTCTGGGCGAATCTCTTTATAAAAGCGAAATTCCACCTGCCAGGCATCTAACTCCCCATAAACAGAAAGTGCAGTGATCACACCTTGTTTGAGATGATGCACTTCATGCACCAACAGACTCAATATCCTAGGGTCATTTACATCGCCCTCTGGAGAATAATAAAGTTTATTCAAGGATATTTGACGAAATAAGAACCAGCGCGCGCCCGTGCTCTTTGAATATTTTTTGAAGTGCATCCGCACATTATTTGCGTGAATATAATCCGCAGATTCTTTGCCTAAAGCACCTTTTTCAGCGAGCTTTGATAAAACTTTTTTTTTCCATGCTATATGTGCCATTTTGATAGACCTTGATAGTACACTCGGTTAGAATTATCAATAAAGTATATCAAGGCTTTTTATACAAGAGTCTAAAACTTATATCAACCATAGGGCAATCGCATCTAATTCAAAATTTATGCCTTTTTTGTGTTTTCGTGCGGGCTAAAGCTGCTTTCTCAGTACATGGAAGCCCTTCGGGCTAAAAACCGAGCCGGATTTATCTGGCTTTCATGCTCTGAGGCAGGGATTTATCCCGCACCTATCTTTGAATTTGAACACTTTGCATCTTTTGGAGACAAAATAATTTAGATGCGATTGCCCTAATATCAACCAAACACGAGGCAAAATCATGCGCGAAGTCGCAATTATTGGCATCGGACAAACAAAAGTACATGAACACTGGGGATTATCTATCCGTGATTTGGCGGGCGAAGCAATTTTTGCTGCTTTTCGAGATGCAAAACGTGAAAATGCCGAGGCACTTTTCGTCGGCAATATGCTCTCAGGGCTAATTGACCAGCAAAATAATCTTGGCTCAGTCATCGCAGATTGGATCGGTTTTAAGGGCGAGGCTGTCAAAATAGAAACAGCTTGTTCTTCGGGCGCATCCGCTTTTCGGGCGGGGATTATGGCAGTGGCTTCCGGTGAAGTCAATTCTGCCATGATCGTTGGGGTAGAAAAAATGACCGACGCCGCCCCCACCGAGGTCACATCTGCATTAGCAACGGCTGCCGACTCCGATTGGGAGTTGGAGCAAGGCGTTTCTTTTGTGGGGCTAAACGCCCTCGTTATGCAACGTTATATGCACGAATATGGCTGGAAGCACGAAGATTTTGCCCCCTTCTCAATCAATTCCCACGCCAATGCTGTGCACAACCCTTACGCACGGCTCCCTTTTGCGATCAGCAAAGAACAACACAATAAGGCAGGCATGGTGGCAGCACCGATCAGTTTATTGGATGCCTCGTCTATCGGCGACGGGGCGGCTGCGGCATTGATCGTGCCCCTCGACGAGGTACGCGACGACAAACGCGCGGTACAAATACTCGGAAGTGGGGCTGCTACCGATACCCTGAGCGTCCACTCACGAAAGGCGCCTTTGTTCTTGCAGGCGGCGTATCTTTCGGCACAACGCGCCTATGCCCAAGCTGGCATGAGCCATAAAGACATGGATTTCTTCGAACTACATGATGCCTTTTCAATCATGTCGGTGTTATCGCTCGAGGCCTGCGGATTTGCAGAACAAGGCCAAGGACCGAGACTCGGTTTAGATAACGAGATCACGACAAAAGGCGGGCGCATCCCGATTTGTACACGAGGGGGATTAAAAGCACGCGGGCATCCCGTTGGCGCGACCGGTATGTATCAGATCGTCGAATCCGTCCAACAATTACGTGGCGAATGTGGCGAAACACAAGTAGAGGGCGCAAAAATCGGCATGGCGCAAAATATCGGCGGTTCGGGCGCGAGTATCCTTACCCATATCCTTAAAGTTCCATGACAAATTGTTGAATTCGCTTTTAATATCATCTATACTAAAGTTGTATTTGTCTGGAGGTTTTTAATGGATGACAAAAGAGTTGAAAAGCGCAAAGACTTTTCTTACTATATGCAACTAACTGACGCAGCAACCAGAACGCTGGTTGGGCATTTAGCAGATATTAGCACAGGCGGCTTCAAGCTGGATAGCGACGCGCCTATCCCCACCGAAAAAGAATATCGCTTTCATCTTGCCCTAACACCAGATGTAGCATCGAAACCTTTTATGATCTTTAGAGCGCAAAGCAAATGGTGCCAAGCAGATCCTATTGACCCCTTTGTTTATAATACCGGTTTCCATTTGATAGAAATGCACCCTGAAGACCGTGAGATTTTCAATCGTGTTTTGGAATTATATGGTACGAAAAAAAGGAAGGGAGGAACAACTCCCTTGAACAGAGGTCATTGGTAAAAGAAGCCCCTAACGGGGCTTTTTTATTGCCCATCTCTCTAAAGTGACATACAATTAGCCCATGACAAGACATATACTCCGTGCCATTATTCGTTTGCTTCTTCGATTGGTAGCCAAAGTAGAAGTTATCGATAGAGAAAAGCTCCCAGAGACAGGGAGCTATGCTTTTGCGACAAATCACCTTGGCATTTTAGACGCCACCCTTGCTTATTATGTTCTCGAAC
Source organism: Anaerolineae bacterium (assembly GCA_018648685.1). Classification (GTDB taxonomy): domain Bacteria; phylum Chloroflexota; class Anaerolineae; order Anaerolineales; family Villigracilaceae; genus Desulfolinea. Next base: position 30,084 of record JABGQT010000140.1, on the reverse strand, counting down.
GCTGGGATTTTTTTATTCCCGTTGCAGAAAAATGGGAAGAGTATTCCTTTCTACGCTGGCTTGGAAAACATCTAAACATAATCTTCATTGATCGTTTCAATCCTGATATTCGTGCTTTGCGAGGCATTCTAAGAAGAATGGATAACGGAGAAGTTCTTGTAATCGCCCCAGAGGGAACGCGCAGCCGCAACGAAAAAATGGCTGAGGGAAAACCCGGGGTCAGCTATCTTGCATCCAAGTCTCAATTTCCCGTAATTCCTATTGCTCTAGCTGGCACTGAAGATCGGATACTACTTAGTAATTTAAAAAAGTTCAAACGCACAAAAATTACCGTAACCATAGGGGATGCTTTTGTTCTGCCTCCCCTACCGCGAAAAGACAAGGATGCTGTGCTGAAAGAATATACAGATGAGATCATGTGCAAGATCGCGGCAATGCTGCCAGAGAAGAACAGGGGTTTTTATGCAGAACACCAAAAATTAAAAGAGATACAGGCAAATTAAAAGCAAAGAGCGCGAGAAAAATCTCGCGCTTTTTTTTAGGCAACTTCAACTCACTTTCTCAAATGTGCCATCCAGATGTAGATAATATAGCTCTACTTCCAAATCTCTGACACAGCGTTCGCCAATTTTTTCCCGGGCGGCACGCAAATCGACTTCGTGACGTTCCCTGCTGCCGGCTTCACCGTAAGCACCGCAATCTTCGTGATTGATGAAGATCACCTTCTTTATTTCATGCAGCCTTCCTGAAAGCTGCACTTGTTCAAAAACAGCTTCAAAGTCAAAAACGCTGCCAGCAATGGATAGGCGATCATAATTCCCCTCTCCCACCTTTTCGTTGAGCCAATCATTAAGATATTTTTGAAAACGAAAATCTATGCAATGCACAACAATTGCATCGGTGACATGTTTTTCTGCCATAAAGCTCTCCTATAAAAATATCCTTGCAAAGTTTTACTTATGCAAGGATATAACGCTTACTCATACAAAAAGATGCGGGCTACAAAACTTCGCCCTCATTGCGTTTGATGAACTCCCCACCGCCGCGCTTGCCAAGCCACTCATCACCATCAACAATCATCTCTCCGCGCAGGAAGACCTTTTTAGGATAGCCGACCAACTCCCAGCCTTCAAAAAGATTATAGTCCGTGCGTTGATGGCTATGCGCTACACCGTATTTCACCTTGCGCTCGGGATCCCAAATTACGATATCTGCATCCGAGCCAGGGAGCAACGCGCCTTTACGCGGATACATCCCAAAAATCTTGGCAGGATTGGTACTATTCATTGCAACAAATTCGTTCGCGCTGATGCGCCCCTTTACAACCCCCTCCGTCCACATTACGGGTAAACGGTCTCCAACGGCGGGTAACCCGTTCGGGATTTTGGTGAAATCATCTTTTCCCAACTCTTTGCCGAGGATCGCGATTTCTTTACCTTCGTACATGATCGGTTTCGTTCCATCAAAGAAAAAGGGGCAATGATCCGTGCCCATCACCTGCATCTCTCCCCTTTCCACAGCCTGCCAAAGCCGCGCATTATCTTCTTTGCTGCGCATCGGCGGCGAACAAACCCATTTTGCCCCATCTGGCTGGCGCATATTATCAATCGTGAAAAAGAGATATTGCGGACAAGTTTCGCCCATGATCTTGATTCCCCGCTCACGAGAATACTTGAGCATATCAGCACCGATTGCAGTATTCATATGGACGATATAAAGAGACGCGTCCGCTGCTTGAGCCATGCCTGCTACCCTTAAAATGGCTTCTCCCGCACCCCAACTTGGTCTCGTTAAAGCATGCCACTCCGTTGACGTGTTCCCCGCCTTCAGCGCATCGGCAACGAGAGTCTCAATCACATCTCCATTTTCGGCATGGAGAAGAGTTAACATCCCATTTTCGGCGGCTGTGCGAAGAACATTAAAAATCCCATCATCACCCAAACGCAAAACACCATTATAGGCAGAGAAAACTTTTAGCGAAGTTATGCCTTCATCCAATAAATCGGGAATCTGCTTCGCCACATCATCATTGAAATTGACCATGTTCATGTGGAAGGAGTAGTCAATCGCAGCTTTATCATCCGCTTTGGTGTGCCAGGCATCTACACATTGCCTAAGCGAGTCAAAATCTTGATTAATAAAGTCGATAACAGTCGTCGTACCGCCAAATGCCGCAGCCTTGTGCCCTGTGTAATGGTCATCAGATGATACAGTGCCAAACATTGGCAGATCAAAGTGCGTGTGCGGATCAACACCTCCGGGGAGTATCAACTTTCCATCCACATCGATCCGTTCAGCGTTTGGGGCATGTAGATCACGCCCAATGGCAGAAATCTGCTCACCTTCGATCAAAACATCTGCTTGGAAAGTCTCTGAAGCAGTGATGATGGTTCCATTTTGAATCAGTTTTGACATTATTCTTCCTCCAGTGGCACAAATCCACCACCCAATATATTTTTAGCAGGCATAATCATTACAAAAGCCTTTGGTGAGACCTTTGCAACAAGTTTCTTCAAATTCAGTACTTCAGTACTCGTGATCGCAACAAGGAGAGCGCTACGTTCTTCCTGAGTATATGCGCCTTCACCAGAAAAGATCGTTGCACCGCGGCGCATATTAATTGTGATCTGATCTGCAACCTCTTTGGGTTGGTCTGTAATAATGATCGCGACCAATTCCTGGCGCCGACGGGAGCGCCGAAACCAAGGTTTTTTATCTGATACGGATCGAATAACATTCTCTTCGTCATCCATATCAAAGCCCATCATCTCAGGATTTGCCAAAACTTCGCCGGATGCACGCCGCAAGCCGATGGTCACAAATGCCAGTGAAATAACAACTCCATAGAAAATCCCTACCGCGCCCATCATCCATTCGCCGCTGACATTTTCAAAAGCAGCATTTTGAATGATTTCGTAAAGAGAGTGAGCAGGTGTTGGATAAAGTGCCAACCTGCCTATCCAGGCGATTCCGACAACGAGATAGATCCACAGATAATTGCGACGCAAGCGGCGACCAAGCGCCTCCATTTCCGAAATGGGGAATTCGGGATGCAGCAAGGTCTCTGCCATCCCTTCCGCCCAATCCGAGGAAGGCTTAAATGGCGGGACAAGCATGGCTGCAAAGAAGTCCGTTTCCATCATGCGGATGCGAGAAGACCAAAGCTCAAAGTAGCGATAGCGACGCGCTTCGATAATGAGGAAGACAGTCACAAGCAGTAAGTTCAGCAAAATTACAAGATGGCTGACTTGCTGTGCAAACGCAAGAGAAATGACCGCGCCTGTCGTGATGACTGCCCAATTAGTCGTCGCATCCAAGCGTTGACGCCAGACATTGGCGCGATTCACTTCGGCCCGGAAGAGATGTACCATAGCGGTATTGAATTCACCCGCATGGAGTTCATAACCGCGATAGGTCCAGACGGGTTCGTGAGTATGATCGTCCCTGTGAGTTTCTTCTGCCATTATTTATCCTTCCCATCATAGTGTGTTTCTAATTCTTTAATCCCTAATAGAGCAACCAACAATGCTGGGTCAATTTCAACATCTGGTAAATCAGCTTTGTAGAGAGCCGAGTTTGTAGCGCGCTCACGCAAGGATTTCCAGAGCAACTTGCGCTCATCGTTTTTGACAACAAGATCATTTAGCGTTTTGGCTTGCAGAAGATATTCACCTGTTGTGTAGAGAAAGGTAAGCCGTTTCCACTTTTTCGCCATGATCGGGTTCGCCAGTTTTTCGAGCGCACCAAGCTGAATTTTATAATATTCTTCATGTGCACGGGGATGATCGGCTTCGTCGCGGAGAAGCTCCGCGCGAGAGGCAAGTTCGTGTCCATGCACGGGAACGATAAATTCGATTTGGCTGCCGCGCTCTCCAAAAGCAGAAGGTTGATAAAAGGCGAGGTAATCAACGGAAAGAACTTTTGGGGCAGTACGCAATGGGATGCGGTACCACCCTAAAAGGCGTGCGATCTCCATATCTCGAGGAGAGGGGATCAGACAAACTAGAATCAAATCTGTAGGCGAGAGCATATCTTTATTCTATCGTTAAAACAAAAAAATCCCGAATTCTTGAAGAATTCGGGGTTTTGATACAGGCTTTAGAGCAATCCAACATCTTTGTTGAATTCATCGATCAGCGCGTCGATTTCTTCAACTTGCTCCTGGATGCCGGTGAAATAATCATCACCGTACCATTGGTCTTGAATTTCTTCGTAGGTTTTACCTTGTTGTTCAACCCAGGTGAAGTATTTAAGCTGGTGTACGCGGCGGCGGTCTGTGTAGCGCAATTCTTCGAGATTATCGGTGGTCTGCCCGATCAACCAGCGGGCATAATCTGCAGCAGCATCAGCTTCACTGTATTCACCGAATTCTTCGTGCATTTCTTCGAGACGTGATTGATAAAGATCCATCGAGTCGGTCAGAACGGTCAACATCACATCATTTTCGCCCATTTCATAGTATTTCGCAGCTTTAATGGCAGAGAGAACATTAGAAATACCAGAGAAGCCAAGCAAACCAAGTTGAGCAATAATCTCTTCAGAAACACCCTGTTTCTTAAGATATTCTTGCCCTTCTTTTTCGTTAAAAAGACGGGTGATATTGACAACAGCATTATCATCAATAGCAACAATCATATCGGTATTCTTAGAGTTATGAATCCACGGAACATGCTTATCACCGATGCCTTCAATGCGATGTGCGCCATAGCCATTTTCAAGCAAGGTCGGGCACTGGAGCGCTTCGCTCGCAACGATAACGCTATCGGGGTAAACCTGTTTCAAATAATCACCGCTAGCAATTGTTCCGGCAGAACCGGTCGCAGATGCCATACCACGATATTTATCATTCGGTCCCATAACCTTCTTAAGAATTTCTTCCATCGCATGACCAGTAACTTCATAGTGCCAGAGATAATTGCCGAACTCATCAAATTGGTTAAAAATCATCAAATCTTCGCCAGAGCCGCGCAATTCCCAGCATTTATCGAAAATTTCTTTAACATTCGATTCACTACCCGGGGTCTTAATCGTCTCACCTGCAACATCTGCCAGCCAGTCAAAACGTTCTTTCGACATTTCTTCGGGCAAAATAGCGATAGATTCGCAGCCCAAGAGAGCTGAATCATATGCGCCACCACGGCAATAATTACCAGTAGAAGGCCAAACAGCTTTTTGCGTGGTCGGGTCAAATTGACCAGTCACCAAGCGGGGCACCAAACAACCATAAGCAGCGCCAACTTTATGCGCGCCAGTTGGGAACCACTTTCCAACCAAAACAACGATCCGAGCATCCACGCCAGTCAGCTCTTTCGGAAGTTCAAGATAATTTACATCGCCAAAATCGCCACCGTCGTCAGTCGGCTCATTCTTCCAAGTAATACGGAAAAGATTAAGGGGATTAATATCCCATAAACCAACATCTTTCAATTGTTCTTTGATCTTGTCAGGGATCAAATCAGGGTTTTTCATCTGCGCAAGCGTCGGAAGAATAATATTCTTTTCGCGGGCACGTTGCACAGCACGTTCACGACGTTCTTTCATTACAGTCAAGTCAATTTTAGCCATTTAGGGTCTCCTACAGGAATTAAGTTCACGCTTAGATACTATTCCAATGCCCTTGCATTGGAATAGGCGATAGTCGCACAGGATTGCTCCTTCGCCTTAAGTTGTCAGACAACTTACATTATATACTAAATTATTTCTGCTGAATAGGGAAAAGTATAATTGTCTGACAATTCCGCACGTGTTTTGGGCTTGCTCACGCCTAATTGCTCTCTGTGCATCCCCAATATCTCTCCTCACCCTTGTAGGTCACGTTTTCAACGTGAGAAATCCCGCGCCCAAAACGTCACGCTTCAAGCGTGACCTACGAATTCCGAGTACAATAGCCGCATGAATAAAATCACTCTCATCGCCACTCTCTCCTTTGGATTGGAAGCCGTCGTCAAACGCGAGCTAATCGCCCTCGGCTTTCACGATTTACGCGTTTCTGATGGGAAAGTCGAATTAGACGCCACGCCTGAAGATATTCCCACCGTATGAAATTTCACCCAAGAAAGATCCCGCATTTTAAGCAGCTTCCCTCCATACTAAGTTTTGGGGGGGGTATTCCTTGCACTAACAGCAATCTTTTATGTTGCTGTACCAACTCGCGGTCTTCTGGATGTGGATTGGAAGATTTTCCACCACTGGAACTTTCTTAATCCATATCAACCAGGTGACCCTGTGTACTCACCGCCTTGGCTCATATTATTACCCTACTTAAAGTTGCCGGTGGCATTGGGCGGGGCAATAAATCGTGCTCTTATGTTTCTTGTTATCATTTGGTGGGGATTACGCCATCGGCTATCATTAACATCTATCGTCGCATTGTTGACATCTCCATTTTTTTTTGGAAATCTTTTATACAATAATATCGACCACCTTATCTTGTTCGGGTTAGCAGCACAAGATATAAGCGCCGCGTGGGCATTAACGCTAAAACCACATTTAACAATTGGGGCAATTTTGTTTCGCATCAAGAAGCAGCCTGTAACTTTTGGGGGAATATTAACCGGACTGTTAATCGTTTCACTGCTAATATGGCACAATTGGCCTATTGCCGCAATTACGGCAATTCTCCGCAGCACAGCCGGCGGCGGCACAGCAGCATCCGCACGGAATTTGGCAATATTTTGGTGGCCCCTGTCAATAATACCTGGCACAATAGGGGTATGGTATGGCATACGACAGGATGATTGGGCAATAGCAGCATTAGCGGGGTTATTATTGAGTCCATATCTAACAATAGCAAATCTGATGATATTACACGGAATAACGTCTGTACGATGGCCAAAGTTCGCGTGGTTCTTGTGGATTACAGGGTGGTTATTTACTGCATGGATGTTAGTGAGGTAGCACTAGGCAGATTTCAACCATACAGTCTATAGAATCCCCATCATGTAAATATCTGCCCATCTCAGTTACAATACCCTTATGGATAAAATCACCCTGACCGCTACCCTTTCATTTGGTTTAGAAGCCGTTGTCAAACGCGAGTTACAAGCCCTCGGTTTTAGCGATTTGCGCGTTTCAGACGGGAAAGTCGAATTAGATGCTACCCCTGAAGATATTCCCACATTGAATTTGTGGCTACGCTCTGCTGACCGCGTTCTGCTCAAAATGGGCGAATTCGGAGCCAAAGATTTTGATACTCTTTTCGAGCAAACCTACGCTCTCCCTTGGGAAGAATGGATTCCTGAAGATGGTGTCTTTACTGTCACTGGCTCTTCTGTAAAATCTCAACTGGAAAGTGTCCGGACCTGTCAATCTATAGTCAAAAAGGCCGTTGTTGAGCGATTGAGCGAAGAATATGATACTACTTGGTTCGAAGAAACAGGCGCAGAATATCCGATCAAAGTTTCAGTACGAAACGATGTGGCGACTTTGACTCTGGATACATCGGGAACGGGCTTAAATCGGCGTGGCTATAGAAAACAGGCAGGTAGAGCGGCTATCAAAGAGACTTTAGCGGCTGCTCTAGTTCAACTGAGTTTTTGGAATAATGGGAGACTGCTTATCGACCCAATGTGTGGGTCAGGGACAATTTTGATCGAAGCAGCGATGATCGGGCGTAATATTGCGCCAGGGTTGAAGCGTTCGTTCGCATCTGAAGATTGGGCAGGTATCCCCTCGACAGCGTGGGAGCAAGCCCGAAAGCACGCACGATCCTGCATCAAATCTGATGTAGAGATGCAGCTTTTTGGCTATGATCTGGATGAAGAAATGCTCTTTGCCAGCAAATCCAATGCGAAGGCAGCGGGAGTCAAGAAAGACATCCGCTTTGAGCAAAAAGACGTGCGGGATTTGTGGATTGACCAGGAACACGGGATTGTGATCTCAAATTTCCCTTATGGCGTGAGAATGGGTAATTTTCAGGAGCTGAATCAACTTTATATTTCTTTTAACAAGATTTTCAAAAAGAAAAACGGATGGTCAGTTTATGTGTTGACAGCGGATAAGAAGTTCCCTGACTATTTCAAACGAGCGCGCCCAAATAAGACACGCAAGTTATTCAATGGTGCGATTGAAGTTGCTTATTATCAGTATTTTGGAAAAAAACCTTAATCACGAATAGGGCGAATGACGCGAGTATTTAAAAAATTATTCGCGTCATTCGCTTATTTGCACTATTCGCGTTAAAAAGTTGGAAGAAATATGATTAAAAGCCTTGACGAAAAAAGTTTAGCCGAAGGCGTTGCGGTGCTCATCGAAGTTGACGATGATCTGAAAGCCGTCGTTGAACAATTCGGTTCGCCACCGTTGTGGGGGCGCAAGCCGGGCTTTGCAACTTTGCTCCTTATCATCCTTGAGCAACAGGTTTCGCTGGCATCGGCAAGAGCGGCCTTCAAGAAACTCAGTGATGCTATTGAGCGTGTCAGCCCAGAGAGTTTTTTGCAACTCAACGACGCTGAGCTAAAAGGCTTTGGCTTCAGTAGACAAAAAACACGCTATGGGCGGATACTCTCTGAAGCGCTTTTGAGCGGGGAACTTGATCTGGATGCGCTCCACGCTCTTGATGACGAAAACGTACGCAAGGAGCTGGCGAAATTGACTGGCATCGGCGTGTGGACGGCGAATATCTATTTACTGATGGTCTTGCGCCGCCCCAACATCTACCCACCCGGAGATCTTGCGCTGGCAAAGGCGATGCAGCAGGTTAAGAAATTCCCGAAAATCCCCACAAATGAAGAACAACTGAAAATTGCCGAAGCGTGGAAACCCTGGCGTGCGGTTGGTGCACGGATTTTGTGGCATCATTATTTGAGCACATAAAAAACACAGCTGCTTTTGCGAACGCAGCTTGCGGAGCGGAGCAATCTTATTGTTACAAAGAGGAGACTGCTTCGTCGCAAAAGCATGCTCCTCGCAGAATCAGTAAAAGTTATTTGGAGCAAGAATGATCTTCGTGGACAAACCTTATCTTTCGGATTTTCTAAAAGAGACCAGTCAAAAATATAATATCCCCATCGTTGACAACTCCGCTGCACAGAACTTCGGGCTAAGCGACGACGATAATTTGATTAGCGAGGCAGATGTCGCCGAACGGCTACGCGCAAATCATAACGCGCGCGTTTATACCACATCCGAAAGTGCCATCGGCTGGATCGCTGAAAACCTTGCATTCACGAACTTGCCAGAAAAAATCGAAGTTTTCAAGAACAAAGCCAAGTTCCGTGAATTGATGCGCCCAATGCTGCCTAATTTCTATTTTCAGGAAGTCCCTTTCGAAGTGTTGAATACGCTAAAGATTAACGACATCCCCCTACCCTTTGTCATCAAGCCGAATGTGGGTTTTTTTAGTTTGGGTGTGCATATAGTCAACAGCGTAGAAGAATGGGGTGCTGTCAAAGCGGCGATCAAAGCAGAAGTCGCCGAGCGAGATGCGACTTATCCCAACGAAGTTTTGAATACGACGACCTTCATCATCGAGGAGATGATTGAGGGAGAAGAATTTGCCTTCGATGCCTACTTCGACCAAGAAGGTACTCACGGTATTTTGGGCATTTACCATCACATCTTTTCATCTACCGACGATGTAGGCGACAGAATGTACAGCACATCAGCGAAGATCATCAATGACAATCTGAGCGATTTCAGCGAGTGGCTGCGCGAGATCGGCGAGTTGGCACAAATGCGCAATTTCCCCGTCCACGTAGAGGTGCGTCGCACGGAAAAAGGGATCGTACCCATCGAAGTTAATCCGCTCCGCTTTGGGGGCTGGTGCACGACCGCCGATATAACTGCGGCTGCTTATGGTTTCAATCCTTACGTCTATTATTTTGAGAATAAACGCCCTGATTGGGATGAGATTTTATCCACGAGAGCGGGAAAAACCTATAGCATGGTCATTCTTGATAACGTCACCGACCTTGCAAACGAAGATATCGAATCCTTTGATTATGATGCGCTCCTGAAACGCCTTGAAAATCCCCTTGAGTTACGCAAACTGGATCATAAGGAATATCCTATTTTCGGTTTTCTCTTCATGGAAACGAGCGCAGAGAATTCTGGAGAATTGGGTTGGATGCTGAGAACGAGTTTGAGGGAGTTTATAACGACCAACTCCTGAGCGGAGGTCGAAGAACGGCCTTTTCTAGCTCCGCTCAGAGACTGTATTCTATAGAAGAATGAAAAAGATTTTCGAATTTTTAAAACTTCGGGAATTTGCTTTAAAGTCGATGAACAACGCCCCCTTTGTCCTCTCGGACATCTCCCCCAAATTCCAAAAGAATAGAATTTAGGGGAGAAAATAATGCAATACACATCTATACGATTTCGCCCAATATCACATTCCCCTCGACTTTCAACAATTTAACTTGATCTATTTGATTCCATCTCGGCTCGGATGCGATTGCTCGGATGCGGAGATAATTCCCCGTTAGCCCTTGTATCGCCCAGCCCGAATCGCTCGCCTGTGTACTTGATTCCCATAAAACGGACATTGTTTTGCCAATAAGCTTCTCCCGATAACGGCTTTCCATCTCGGCGAAGACTTCTCGTAGAGTCGCGTTGCGCGCTTTGCGCGTTTGTTTATCTAGCTGCCCTTTCATCCGCAAGGCTGGCGTCCCTTCACGGGGAGAGTATGTGAAGATATGCCCACCTGCAAAACCGATCTCCTGCACGAACTCAAGCGTTTCAGCGAACTCTTCTTCGGTCTCGCCGGGGAAGCCTGCGATGATGTCGGTGGTGATGGCGAGATCAGGCATCACGTCACGGGCAGCGGCAACCAAGGCTCGGAATTCATCTCTTGTTGTATTACGGCGCATTCGGCGTAGAACGGCATCGCTGCCAGATTGAAGGGGAAGGTGAAGGTGGGGCATCATGCGCGGGTCACACCAGAGTTCAAAGAGGTCAGGTTCCAAATCCCAGGGTTCGAGGGAGGATAATCGAAGGCGAGGGGCAGAAGTCTGTTCGAGGATAGATTTAATTAGTTCGGAGAGTGGCAGGCGAAAATCAGGAGCGTGCCGAAAATTCTGTCCCCACGAGCCGAGATGTACACCTGTCAGCACGATCTCTTTTGCTCCACCATCCAGCGCCGATTTAACATCCGTAAGAATCTCATTGAGGGGACGAGAATGCCCATCGCCACGAGCGAGAGTCGTGATGCAGAAAGTGCATTCGTTGTCGCAGCCATCTTGCACTTTGATGAAGGCGCGGGTGCGGGCGCGGTATCCGGGCAGAGGCATACGCTCTATAGGTTCAAGGTCAAAGGTTTCAGGTTTAAGGTTTAAAAAGTCGGGGACGAGGGTTTCTTTTTGCTCATTGAGAACGACTTTATTGGAGAGTTCAGCGGCTTTTTCAGGCTCCATCGTGACCCAACAACCTGTGGCGATAATTTCATCAATGCCTGCATTCTTGGCACGGCGAATGACCTTGCGCGAATCTGCCGCCGCTGCGGAGGTCACAGTGCAGGTGTTGACAATGGCGAGGTCGGCGTGAGCAGTTTCACCAACGATCTCATGCCCCGCAGCACGGAATTGCTGCGCCATTCTTTCTATTTCTGCCTGATTAAGTCGGCAGCCAATGGAGTCGAGGTAGATTTTCATAGGGGGTGATTTTATCGCATTTTATGGAACACGGATGAAACGAAAACAAGAATTTTTCGTAAATAAATATAAAGGGATCATCAATTGCGGTATCTTTCAAAAAAGACAGGAGGACAACATGAAATTCTTACCTTACGAAGACTTCGAGATCAAAACATCCTTTAGTCCGTACGATTCTGTCAACCGATTGAAAAAAGTTACAGGATCCAAGCGGCACTTTTGGTTTTGGCAAACACCTAAAACTTCCTATCAAGGGAAAATTGAAGGAAATCAATTCGAAATCTCACGTAGCATAGGATATAGAAATTCTTTTTTGCCAATCATCAAAGGGAAAGTTAGATCTGATCTTGGTGGTTCTTCGATCACAATTTCGATGCAATTGCACATTTTAGTAATGGTCTTTATGATCTTCTGGCTTGGAAGCGTAGGCTTCTCTTTTATCACTAGTCTTGACTGGGTTGTCTATGATTTCCTAACAACAGGCCAAGCTGATTTCTTTTCTTTACTACCCCCTGCGGGCATGTTCCTTTTTGGGTATTTACTCACAATGGGTGGTTTCAAGTTTGAGGTGCGAAAATCAAAAAAATATCTCTATGAATTACTCAATGGAAATAAAATTGAAGAACGCGATTTTTCATTGAGACAAGATAAATGGGAATTGAATCAATAGACTCGACCTTTGCCCCCTCTGCCTTATCAGGCATCTCCCCCAAATTCCAAAAGCGCGGAATTTAGGGGAGAAATGTATACGCCCCTACAAAGGCTAAGCTAATTTTCGTTAGCTTCATCTCTTTGCACAAGATTTGGTTTCATTTTCTTTTTATCGAAAAAACGCCAAATTAGCCAAATGATGAAAATCGGTGGGCCAAAGATGGGGAGTACGACGACCAGCAACCAAATCGCTAATTCAAAGAAACCTTGATAAGTGATTGTCAGTGTCTTTTTTGATCGCTCCAAGGTTTTCGCAGGGCTCCATGGCTCAGGAGTGGGCGGAGGCGCTGTTGGCGTGGGCGTTGGGGCAATAATCTCTGGCAATTCGGGTTCGATATTCACCGTGATCGTCGAATATGCAGAACGATCTTTCAGGTAATTCATGCGCCCCTGAATTTCTTCGATCTGGGCTTCGATCACAGAAAGTTCTTGACTGACACGTAGGGATTCTTCAACAGTTTTTGCTTGCTCCAAAAAGGTGCGGATGCGGTCACGGGTAGCGATGAGATTATCAAGTTGAGATTGTAAATCTACAAATTGATCGGTGACATCTTCACCTGAAGCGTTTTCGTCAATAACCTGCACAGAGATAGCGCGCAATCGGCGTATTGCGGTCTCAAACTGATCAACGGGCACGCCCATTGTAATGGTAGCGTATTTGTAATTATCCCCGGCGTAGGGCTGATACCAAATGCGCGAGCTGATGATGTAGGCATTTACATCACCAACAATTTGGGTGGTGCGGTCAATAGCGACATCAGAATCTTCCACCAAAAGTTTGATCTCGGCATTCTTGATGATCTTGCGAGTGCTGCGTTGCGCTGCTGCCGCGACATCTATTGTGCCACTGCTTTGCCTAGAGACGTTCGCTTCTGCGCCGTCTGCCGATGGAGCTTGAGGGGCAGATTCAGCTACCGTCTCTAAATCCACGGCTGGCGCTTCTTCTGCCGCATATTCTGGGGCAGGGACTTCTTCAGCAAGCGCAGCGCCACCGCCACATCCCACCAGCACAAAAGCTGCGACCAAGAAAAGTACAAAAGTGATTTTCGATAGGGTTTTCATTTCTCTCCTCCAAGAGTCTGTTGCATCCATTTTTTGAATGCTTATAAAAAACGTCCTTGCTATGGAGCAAAGACGCTGGAAGGAAAGATTTTGTTCCCCTGTCTGGCTAATCAGGAGCTATGTCTTGTAGCAACTCATTCACTTTGTGATCGTTTTGCCATCCAGTACTCAAAATAAATATAAATCGTGATCAAAAGAATTGCGATCGATGTGAGTTGGTGCAAACTAAAGGGGCCAAGCACACGTGGCAGCGTGCGTAGAGAATCAATCAATAAGCGCCCAAAAGAGTAGATGATCAAGAAAGAAAATGTCAGGCTGCCTTCAAATGCTTTTTTCTCTCGTCGTGACCAAAGCCAGGCAAAAAGCGCAAAGTTGAAAACCATGAGCATAATTTGAGTCGGGAAACGTTTTGCCCATATACCAAATGCTCCAGGTAAAACTATACCAAAAATACTATCTGTTTCTAAACCATGGCAACACCCATTCAGCAGACACCCGATACGATAAATCCCTAAAATCAAAGGCAATATAAGAGAAATGGTATCCAAGACCAAGCCAATTGGCTTTTTAAATTTAGAGAGCTTTGAAAAAAGGAGATAGCCCCATAGAAGCAAGCCCAAAGCAGCACCAAAAGAGACCAATCCATTGGATAAAGCATGCTCCAGGTTATCCAAGGCATTCCAAAAGCCAACTCTAAAGATGAGGCCGTTCAACACACCAAAGAGCAAAGCCAGGGGGATAGCAGATATCCAGTACAGGTGGAATTCTCGATCAGAAATACCAACGCGCCTAGCTTCTCTCCAGCCAAGAAGAATACCAGCGATGATACCCAAAACCAGAAAGACGACAGATGAACGAATTCCAATTTCACCTAAAGTAAAAAGCGTAGGATACAAAATTACCTCCAGTAATATAAAATGCCAATGCAAGCAACTTATTGTACCTGCTAAGAGATCAATACATGAAACACAAATAGATGAGGATAAAGAACACGGAAACTACATGAGGAAGCGTATTTGAAGAGTAAATCTTCATTTTTGTATAATCTTCTATATCTCAGAATCGGGAGGCACACAATGAACAAGACACGGGGATTCAGAATTTTCGTTTTTTCAACACTGGTGGTGGGGTTGCTATTCAGCAATGTCTGTACAGATGATTTCTTGGCTAGTCCTTTATTTGATGAAGGTCTCAAGATCACCAAATCTGCAGAGCCAATGGAATTTCGCGAAGTAGGCGAGGAAATCACCTACACTATCGTTGTTGAAAACACATCAAAACGCTGCCTTGATGATATTTCAATTACAGATGACCTTATAGAAATCACTTGCCCGGGCCTGGAAGATGGGCTAAACGATAATTTTGAGTACGGCTGCGGTGCAAGCGATAATTGTTCAGGGAAAACAACCTGCACAGGAACACATATCATCACGGAAAAAGATATTGCCGCAGGCGAAGTTGTTAATACTGCTACCATATCGGCAACTTATTATGAACCCGGTGCTTGCTGTGGCGCATGCGATGGTGGAACAGATTATTACCCATCTGTAAGTGATAGCGTCACGGTCAAATACGATCCACCGCCAGTTGAACTCAGTCTGGAAAAGAGCGGCTCACCCGATTATTTCATGGAAGCTGGAGAAGAAATTAAATACACGTATTTAGTGACGAACACAAGCAACGCTGAAGCCAATGGGCCGATCACGATTAGTGACAATATGGTCGCAGTCGCATGCCCGTCTGGCGGACTCTTACCCGGCGAAAACATGACCTGCACAGCAAGTTATACCACCACAGCCGATGATGTGGCTGCCGGCATCATCCGGAACACTGCTACAGCTTCTTCAGGGAGAGCTGAATCAAATCCCGACAGTTTTGAAGTCGTGCTTGAAGTATCTCCTGAGATTTCCCTGAGCAAATCAGGAACACCAACGAACTTCACAAATCCAAATGAAATAATTGTTTTCTCGTTTAATGCAACCAACACAGGAAATGTATTGCTCAGCGCACCCTTCACTCTCTCAGATCCTATGCTGGATGAATTGGAATGTAAATACCCCGAAATGCTAATGCTAAGCGCATCCTTTACTTGTGTGGGGTATCATCGTATTCAAAGCTCAGATATAGGCAATACGATGCAAAATTGCGCTACTGCTTCAGGGCTATACAGCGATAACACTGTAACATCTGCAGAGGCTTGCATAGATATTTACTTCGAGCCGCCGAGAGAAAAAGGGCCCGACTTACCTCCACCGCCACCAGATGATGTCTAAATGATATCTAAAAAAGGACGAGTAAATGCTCGTCCTTTTGATTTAGCTTTTCTCTTCCACCCCTCGTGCAATTTTCTTTTGCAGATGCTCAGGCCATTTTGAAATATCATCCGATGGGTAAATTTCCATCGGTGGACCATTCTGCGTAAGCAGATCAGATGTACTACAATCCAGAATATTTGCCGCTGCCGCCAACCCAGAGCGCGTTGCGCCCGCAACACCATGACTGAGCGTACTTGCGCCGCACATAAAGAGACCATCAATTTCAGTTCTAATGGGGAAAGCACCCGGCCCAACTTGGCGGCGACTTTTGGCAATACCATATTGGTTGCCGCGCGTCGCGTTGATATAGTGTTCATTCGTCAGTGGCGTTGATAAACTCCAGTAGACAATATGCTTGCTGATGCCCGGGACATGTTTTTCAAGTTTCTTAAAAAGTTTCTCAGCTAATTCTTCTTTTTCAGCTTCATAAGCGGCAGGGCGTTCACCCTTTTTAGATTCAGACCATTGCTCAAAAGCGCTATAATCTACAAAGGTGAAGGCTTCGCAAGTGTGGTGGCCTGAGTGCATTTTTGAAGGGTCTTTGAGCGTGGTCACGGTCAGGAACATCGAAGAAGGCATATCCGCTTTTAGTGCATAATCTGTCAACCCGAGCTTGTAAGCTCCGTCCACATCCTCATCGTCGTAGAGCCAGAAGTTGCCGGAATCCAGCCCAGCGGCGCGGAGGTCCATGTCCACTGCAAAGAACAAGCTCAGGGCAGAGACCGAATACGTCACGCGATCCAGCTTGTTAACGAGCTTTTGGCTCAGGGATTCCCGACCAATTAATTTGCCGAAGGTGATCTCTGGATCCGCATTAGAAATAACATTTTTTGCCTGGATGTCTTCCCCATCAGCGAGTCGGATACCCCTTACTTTTCCATCTTCGAGCAAAATTTTCTCGACCGAAGTTTTGAGACGAATCTCACCCCCGGCTTGCTTCAACGCATGAACGAATGCCTTGGGAATAGCAAATGCCCCACCCTTCGGATAGTATCCGCCGTTGAAATAATGATGCATAATGCCGGCCTGCACAAAAGCGGAGACTTGCGAAGGCGGGACGCCATGATCGCCAGCCTGCCCGCCAAGAATGCCGCGCAAAAGGGGATCGGTGATGAAATGCTCGATTAGATCCTGCCCGGAGCGAGTGGCCCAACGCATAATAGACATCGTGCTGCCAGCTGCCCTGACCGCAGTGGCGGGATTTTTGACCTTACCTAAGTTG
Source organism: Anaerolineae bacterium (assembly GCA_018648685.1). Taxonomy (GTDB): domain Bacteria; phylum Chloroflexota; class Anaerolineae; order Anaerolineales; family Villigracilaceae; genus Desulfolinea. The sequence goes on along the minus strand of JABGQT010000140.1, from coordinate 13,186 downwards.
CCCAAACCAGTGACCATTTTATCGACCATATCAATATAGCCAGTGATGCCCTCGGCTTCATGCGGGAAGTATTCGGTAAGTTTGGTTTTGAGATTTTCTTTGCCTTTGGGAAAATCATATTGCTTATCGCCGATAACGATATGGTCGTAACCATCGGGATTAAGTTCGCAAAAAGCAAGGTCGGCGGAAACGCCTAAACCACGATAAGTGCGGTCAAGAGAACCGCCTTGACCGATCCCGCCGATATAATGCACACCCGGGCTAAATCTATAACCGTTAAGGGTGAAAGAGTGTGTCCAACCGCCAGGTTTGCCGTGCTGCTCACAGACAAGTACTTTTTGCCCGGCTTGGGCAAGGGCTACAGCGGCGGTCAGTCCGCCTGCGCCTGAACCGATGATGATGGTGTCGTAGGTTTTTGTCATATTTTTTCCTTTGGTTTAGTTTTTCAACACGAATTGCGCGAATGTTCTTGATGAAGAAGACCTGACAGGTTTTTAAAACCTGTCAGGTCTTTGATTTCTAGTCTACATCGTCTCCAATAAAGTTTAGCAGGAAATCCTTATCTATCACTTCGTAGGTATGCTCTTTTTCAAAAGCAGTAAGTCCGCCAAAAATTATAAGCACTTCATCACGATTTAGTTTCGTCTGCAAAGGTAAAATCAGAGATTGATAAGAGGAATGCTGCCATTCCCTGAAATCAGTGACAAAACCATGCTTTTGCGGATTGAAATGAATATATTTGATCAGATGAAAAAGGTGCGCTTCACCTGTTATGAGTTTACGACCAAAAGGTCGTTCAAATAACGCCCCGCTGCGACCATAGGATTTGTTGATTGATTTTGCGTAGGCATTGAATAAATTGGCGAATTTTTGACTAGGAAGTCTTTCAGACAAACCTGATAAGTCTCGAAAACCTGTCAAGTTTTGGTTATCTCCTAAAATTTCTTCTTTCTCCTTGATTCTTACTGAAAAATGGAAATGATTGCGCAAAAGAACGTAGGCATAAGTATCAACAAAAGGAGCAACGTGCTTTGTGTACAAATCCAGAAAGTATTGGTAATTACGTTTTTCCCTAAAAATATTTTCACCATTATTACCACGATTGTAGATATGGTAATAAGTGCCATATTGAAGAGCTTCTGGGTTGGGCATATTGGTTGGCTTTGGAGTCAAACCTGACAGGTCTTAAAGACCTGTCAGGTTTCGGGTGATGGTGTCGTAGGTTTGGGTCATGAGGTATCCTTTGAATTCAAATAATGATTTTCTTCAAAAAAAAACACAATATAAATCTATTTCTTTATATTCCAACCAACATCCTTCTGTCCAGGACGAGGCTGCAAAGGATTACGTTTAGGTTGCGCACTTTCAACCTTGTTTAGTTTCTTCTTTAGACCTTCAATTTCATCTTTCATTTTTCTTATATTTTCACCATTACTATCGGGAAAATCAGCAAGCTCAACAACAAAGGACATTTTCTTAGGGTAATCAACGTTCGCTAAATTATATGGACATGTTTCAGGAGAATTTTCCGTAGTTCGGTTCCATGGCTGCAACCTATCATCTAAAATCTCTCCGCTTCTTATCAATAAAGATATATACTCTTCGGCACTTTGAAGCGCAATCTTAATCATTTCATCCGAAATCTTGTTTTGTCCAAGCTCCAAGGCATTGGGTATATTCCAAAAACTCATCAACCGACTAGTAAGGCTTATTTGGAATCTATAAGTCTTCGCAACCTCATAAGGAGTACCAATAAGCTCCGTACTAATTACAGAAAAGATGATTGTACAAATAAAGCTGTCTGTATCAAAATTCCTTTCGTATCCATAAAATAAAAACGTAACGGTTTTTTGTTTTCTATCATCTTCTCCCAATATCTTGTTTTTCGTCAGTAAATCATTGGTAATATTTTTTTGCCTTAAAAAATGAGATGAAGGGGTTTCAACATATGCAAGATATCCTCTAAGATGCTCATAAAATCTGGTCGGAGGAAGAGAGCCATCTCGAACATCCACATACTGAAAAGCTTCAATCACAAGCCAGGCATCGCCTTCTAACAGAAGCGGAAAGAAAGGTTTTCCTTTTCTATCTGCACGAGCAACTTCGTTTTGTACCCACTTCGATTTGTAGGCATTTTCAGAAACAATAACGATAAAAGCATCACAAGTATCTAATGCTTTTTGAATTTCTTTAGGCCATTGCGCACCATAGTCAATACGGTGGTCGATCCAAACATCGAAACCTTCGTCGATGAGTTTCTTTTCGAGTTTCTCGACGTAGTCTTTATCTTTATGGCTGTAGCTGATGAAAATATGTCCCATAGTTTATTGCCGATATTATGATGAAATTTGATTTGGGTATTATACCTGTCCATCTAGGAAGCTCATATGATACAGAAATTCACGCAGCAATTCAGGAACAATCCAGGCATATTCAGGGCGCATCGTTTCATCCATACGAATAATGCTTTCTTTCCATGACATCGTTTTTACAATTGAAGAAACTGGTTTTGAGAGATCGAAAGCTTTGCACAAATCATCTTTAGACGCGTATTTCTCAAATGGCTTCAAATAAATATTAAGCAATTCTGCCATCTCTGGCGTAAAGGCATATTCATCCAGATCGAGTGACATTTCAATGCTAACGAAAAAGGTACGTAGGGAAAGAAAAGGATGGGTTATATCCGCATCGCCCCAATCAAAAAAGGTAATATGGCCGTCTTTGACCAACACATTGGCATCGTGAAAGTCGCCGTGATTGAGCGATTCGGGGATTCCTATAGCAGCTAAATCAGCGCAAATTTGCTCAAATCGAGTCTGTAAGTTTTGGCATTTCAAAAACTCATCGGAACTCAAACCTTTTTCCTGCCTAAGCATCAAGCTTTCTTCATCTGCCAGTAATTCAGTATAAATCGAAGGTAATTTAGCAAGGCGCTGATCAGGGATACCTGTGCTCAACATCTCGTCAAGATGTTCGCTAAGCCCGATCTGCAATTCTGCATAACGCCGAATAACCGGCTCCCAGGGTTTGATATCCTTTGTTGGACGGATCAATGACCGCAGTTGTTCACCGCCATCTCGCATCAACAGCCAACCATTTTTGGCATCGACAGCGATGAGTTCCAGCATATCATCGGGATACCATTCAACAAGTTTTTCAGTCAGTGGAATCTCGCTTATTGTCTCTGGTGCGACAGCTTTGAAAAATATCATCCCTTGGTCAGATTCTACAGATATCACCGTAGACCAATGCCGGATATGTGGTTGTTCTATCTCGCCTATAAGTTGAATATCATTGAGACTTGCCTCTGAGCGAATCCAAGCACGGGCTTTTTGCTGCCAAGCGGGATCATCCCACAGGAGGTTAGATTTTGTCATCATTATCCTTTCTATTGCTCATTTACGAGAATAATTATTCGTTAGAAGAAAAGCGCCGATCAGAAAAATCAACCCCGCACCATCAAAAATAATAAAGCGAATAATAGAAGTACGCAATAGTGCATGCCCCGTACCCAATGTTGAGAGAATAAAACTCTCTCCAATAAGGCCGATGCTTTGCATTGCAATCGCTTCAATTAAAGATACGCGGTATTTTCGCGGATTCCAGAACGCCACTAGATAAGGCACATTCCACATCATAAACAAGACCGCCATTCCGCGCATGGCGGCTTCTCCCGGCAAACCACTCAACTCGAATCCAGAAAGAAAACGTTCGGGAAAAAGAAGAAAAACATAAGCGACCTGCAAATTCCATCCGATCACCGCAGCGATCAAAAAACGCGCTATGCCCATGCGCCAGTTTTTGCTTTTTATCTGTTTGCTCATTCTGACAACCCACTCTGTGTACCTTTGACCATTGAAAAGCTCCTATACACTAAAATTATTAGGGGATTATACCTGTGCTCAAATCCTAGAATCGCGATTCTAGCAAGAAAAACTATGCTACACTTTTGCGCATGGAGAAAAATATGGAAAATATCCTTATCCTTGGCGCTGGTGGTCATGCCAAAGTTATCGTCGATATCGTAGAACAGGAAGGCAAATATAATCTGGTCGGGATCATAGATCAGAATTTGGCAGAAAAAGAGCCGCTTTTGAGTTATCCGCTTTTGGGCAAAGAAGAAGATTTACCAAAGCTGATCAAAGAACACGCGATCAAAGGCATCATTATTGCAATTGGTGATAATTTCATCCGCTCAAAGGCGGCAAATCGCCTTAATGAGAGTTATTCTGGACTTTCTTTCCCCACTACCATTCATCCCAAAACGGCTATTGCTAAAGATGTAAAGATCAGCGAAGGTACAGTTATCATGGCCGGCGTTTCTGTCAATCCTGGCTCTACGCTGGGCAACTTTTGCATCCTTAATACAAATTCCATCTTAGATCACGATTCAAGCCTGGGCGATTTCTCCAGCCTTGCGCCGGGCGTTACTGTGGGCGGAGATTGTAATATAGGCAATTACAGCGCAATTGGGATTGGCGCAACCCTTCTACATGGAATCAAAATTGGAGAACATAGTGTCATTGGCGCAGCATCGTTAGTCTCTAAAGAAATTCCACCCAATACAATAGCTTATGGTCTCCCCGCTAAAGAAATTCGTACTCGGAAAAAGGGCGAGAAATACCTATAGCGTCAGTTTCGGATAAGACAAAATCTATTTTTTTACACAGGGTGTTTTGAGTCCTGAAATGGCTAGCAACCACTCTAAACTATCGCTTTTTTAACGCGAAAAGCGCGAAAAAAGCGAAAAACACGAATTTTTAAGGTTTTTTCGCGGCATTCGCCAAATTCGCGCAATTCGCGTTAGATTTTAGATTTTTCAACTCGATATCAGTTTCCACGCTAAGTGCCTTGCTACCCTGTGCAATATGTGGCTATTTTCGCATCATTTCTTCTCAAAAACCCTTATACGAAACTCAGGCTATAACTCCCCCACCATCTCTTCCAAAAGCTCGGTCAACTTTTCTGCCAAGGCAGCGCGGTCAAAATGCGCTTCTATATACGCTCGTCCTACCAACCCCATTTCTCGGCTACGCGCATCATCTTTTGCTAAACTTAAAATAGCCGCTGCCAAAGAATCCGTATCCCCCGGTTCAGCAAAAACACCACAACCAGCCGCATCCACGACTTCACGGATCACCCCATCTATCGCTAAAACTATCGGCCTCCCCGCCGCCATATAATCAAAAACCTTGTTTGGGTAGGTCGCCTTATACCACTCGATCGGCTTTAATATCGCCAGGCAAGCGTCTGATGCTGCGAGCGCATTTGCCATCTCACTTTTGGGCACAGAATCAACAAAGCTCACATTTCTCAATTCCATTTCTTTTGCCTTAGCCTGCAAACTCGCCTTTTCCTTCCCGTCCCCAAGCAAAACGATCTGGATCGGTCGCTTTTCGATCTTTTTGGCCGCATCTAAAACAACGCCAAGGTCATTCGAGAATCCGTGCGCGCCCGCGTATAGAACTACAAATTTATCACTCAATAAATGGGATTGACGAAAATCTGCCCCTCGCCGAACAGGATCAAACATCCCGGCATCTGCGCCGTTGGGGACTAATTCGACGCGCTTCGCACCCAAGTCCTTTACGTGCTGAACGTACCCGGGGCTGTTGACCATCACCCGATCTGCACCACGATAAAGAAAACGCTCCAGCCACTCGGATGCCCCAATCAGGATGCCGTTCTTCAGCACCCCAACCGAAATAGCGAAAGCAGGCCACAAATCACGGACTTCAAAAAGGAAGGGGATCCGCTTTAAACGAGACAATGCCCAAGCCGTGATCCCCTGAAAAATTGGCGGTGACGTTCCCCAGATCAAATCCACATCTTTGACTTTCAATCCCACAAAAAAAGACGATGCCATGAAAGAAAGGAAAGCCAAAACGCGATGCACAAAAGATTTATGGTGCGCCTGATAGACGTAGGCACGGACAATCTCTGGCTCCCCCCTTGTTTTCGAAGAAAACGGGGGGGGCTGGGGGGGGGCTTCGCCTGTAATATAACTGACAGGGCTGGCGATAATCGTGACGCGATGCCCTCGCTGAACAAGATAACGAGCAAGTTCGTGGTGGCGGGTTCCGCCAGGTTCGTTGAGCGCGGCAAAGGCTTGATGGATGATCAAAATATGCATGGGTCAGGAAATAGGGATCAGGTAATTAGGGATTAGGGAATTGGAATTCGGTGGTAAATTGTACTGCATCGGAGGTTGTCACTTCGAGGGCGAGGGAGAGCGCAGGGATTTTAACACCATAGGTCGGAGAGTACCAGCCGCGGGTGAGCGGGACTTCGGCATCACCATAGAGAAGTTCTCCTGCACGAGCAATGGAGAAAGGTGATGAGTGATGCGTGATGAGTAGTGAGTGAAGGGTGATATTCATAAGCCCTTGCGGTAATTTAAGACCAATCTCTATTCTCTCATCTCTACTCTCTACTTCCCATTCGCCATCCAACAAAAGCCAGTGAAGTCTATAACTGCGAACACTTTCCTGGCTATGCGCAACAAAATTATCTTCAACTCGCCAGATATTTTCCGAAAAAGAAGCCGAGCGGCGATGTATAATGCCCAACTTACGATAGCCATCATGCTCAGCGATAACCCGATCATCTGATTGCTCAATCATCTGACCCCGCGACCAATCCAAATACATGAAGCGGCTGGCACGGGTCATTTGGTCTTGATTGTTGACCATGACGGTATTATGAAATTCTGTTCCGGGGAGAGGGTTATCCCAAGGGCTTGCGGCATTATAAAGATAAGTACCGGGATCGAGGGCAATATTCTCTCCACGCCACCAGAGATCAAGGTGAAGTTGATCAGCATGCGCGAGGCGGAGATTGCCATCTGCGACGCGGAGGTGTGCCCAAGTGGAAGGAGCAGGTTGCAGGGTGCAAGTTGCAAGTTGGTTATCCCGTTCTTCGGTTTTCTCGTTTTGACATTGCAACCATAAACTCATCTCATCCCATGCACCTATGTCAAAAGGCTTCTCGCCAAGGAAGGTCTGTGACGCTACATTGACGACAGGTCGAAAATCGCGGAAGTCGCCATTGGCGAGAGAGAAAAGATACGCCCCATCATTTGCGCCAAGATTGACGGCGTTACCAGAGATGGGATCGGTCAATTCCGCCAGCCAGCGCGTTGCATTAGCAAGGTTTTCTTGAGACTTTTTTGTCATCCATGAAGCACATGAAGCAGCGCCAAGTTTTATTTTTTCTTCGTGAACTTCGTGTTCCTTCGTGGATAAAGAATTCACCCATAATGCTAATTGCAAAACCAGACGATGATAATTCACACTCCGCTGAATATATTCCCCATTCGCGTCAATCTGATTTTCAAAGCTCCAGTTGAGCCATTTGATGCCCATCTTGCGCCATTTTTCCGCTTCAGGATATTCGGACAAAGCTAATCCTGCTGTATACAATCCCGCCGCTTCGCTGGTGAGATGATTATTGTTTTGTGAGCGGGCATAAAGCAAAGTAGCAGGAATGTGGGCAGCATGTTCTGCAACCGATTGCGCCAAGCGTTCTTTCCGCTGACTCGTTGAGTCTATTGAATCATCAAAAACCTGCGCTGCCCAGACGAAAACCATCAGACGAATGGCGACTTCCTGTCCATTCATCCAGTGCGGTCCCATGTTGACAGGATTGGCTTGGTCAAATATCTCGAAGTATCGCCAAAAGGTTTGAGCATATGTTTCGTCACCGCTAACGCGATAGGCACGTCCGAGGGTGAATGCCCAACCAAAGCGGGCGGGTTCCCAAGGGAGTTTCAAGTCGCAAGTGGCAAGAGGCAAGTTCAGGGCAGTATTCAGTTTTCGGTATTCAGTGTGCGGGATTTGGGCTTTGTGGGTTTCGTAATCTATCCAGTGTGAGAGGGGATGATAGAAATCGAGCTTGATGTCTACTAACTCGCTACCGAAGATGCGGAATTTTCCATCTACAATGTAATTGGCTTCGGTGATGAGGGTCTTTTTACCTTCATTGCTTAAAATTATTAAGAGTTCTTCGCGAGTGGGGAGAGTGAAGAGAGTCTTCAGTATTCGGTGCTCAATTTTCATTTCTTGGTTTATCCCCCAGCGGTAATATCCCATTTTTAGACCAAGTTTATAAAGCGCAAACAACCCGACTTGAGTGAAGCCGAGATGATGAATGATCTTGAAAAGTCGAGAAGGGCGTGAAAGTGACATTTAGTCTAAAAATCCCATATAGGATAAAGCAAAAAAGAAGGCACTAACATGCAAAGACTGCAATAATTCCCCGCTTTTTATCCATTGAACAGCTTCCTCCAAAGGTTTTAGAGAAACCTGTATTTCTTCAGTATCGTCCAAGTTTTGTTCACTAATTTTCTCTGCATTCAATGCTAAAAAAGAAACTGCTTGATTATTATGATTGCATGGATTCGGCGAGACAATTCCTGTTTGCACAAAAGTATCGCTTGTATAACCAGTTTCTTCTAGTAATTCTCTTTTCGCGGCTTCCAAAGGCGTTTCTTCTTGATGAACGCCACCACCGGGAAGTTCTAATAAAATCTTTTGAACACCATGCCTATATTGCCTAACCAGCACAACTTCTTTATTTTTGGTAATAGCAACAATAGTCACCCAAGTGCCAAATTCAAGCATTACAGGTTCAATGGTTTTGCCATTTACACGACAAATATCAACTCGAGCTCTCTCATGCAAATATTTAGAATCTAGAACTTCCCACGGCTCAATACCCATGCCTAAATTTTCACCTTCTCCCCATTCCGCAAAGACTCAACTGCCGCAAAGCTGGCTTTGGTCACGCCGATGAGTTGCTCGTAAGGATTTGGTGGCTCGCCCGTTTTGACGGCTTCTGCCAAAGCAAGCATTTCATCCTTCCAGCCTTTATCTTGACCGAGACGGTTTTTGATGGTTTTGCGTTTTCCGTTGTGTACCATTTCTAGCGAGCGATAATCATTTAGCGTGGCAACTTTGCCTCCGCCGAAGACTTCGACGCGTTCTTTGGGTACAGATTTATCGCCATTGGCAAGATAATCGACTACGCCGATCGAGCCATCGGGGAAAGTGAAGATCATCGAGACGTTATCTTCGCGGTATTTTCCATTGTCGGGCAAAGCATGTGCGCTGACGCTGATGGGCGATTCTCCAACCAAAAAGGTCACAAAGTCAATAAAGTGACAGCCTTCGCCGATGATTCGTCCGCCGCCCTGTTCGGGGTCGTGCAGCCAATGTTTGAGTGGGATATAGCCAGCATTGATGCGGTAATGAACGTGAATCGGTTCAACGCGGTCGGCGTAGAATTCAGCAAGATTTTTTGCTAAAGGTGCAAATCTGCGATTGAAGCCGACGGTGATGAGTGATGAGTGACAAGTGAGGGATTCTTCGACTTTTGCGAGTTGCTCGGCATTGACGGCTAACGGCTTTTCAACAAAGACGTGTTTTCCAGCTTCTAGTGCTTTAATGAGCAATTCAGAATGAAGATCGTGGCGCGTCAGGATAGCGACGGTGTTCACATTTTCGTCGTTGATGATCTCATCCGCGCTCGAGGTGGCGTACCTGAAACCAAATTTCTTTGCAGAGTGTTGGGCTTTTAGTCCACCCGCCGAGGCGATGCCGACGAGTTCCATTTCGGTATTTTTCAGGACGGGCAAGAGGGTGGCATTGGCGTAGAGACCGGCACCAATAACACCTAATTTGACGAGTGATGCGTGACGAGTGACAGCAGGAAACTCAATTCTTCTTTCTTCTTTCTTCTTTCCTTCTGCGTACGTCAACAACACGCCAATAAAGGGCTCTTCTTTTTTGCCCGTGATAATCTCGTAAGCTTCTTCTGCTTTTTCAATCGGCAAACGGTGCGTAATCAGCGGCGCAACATCCAGCTTGCCAGCCGCCATCAACTCGACGACTGCTTCAAGATTGCGCCCCTCTGTCCAGCGAACGTAGCCAATCGGATAATCCACGCCGCCTTCTTCGTAAAGGGAATCATAACGCCCCGGTCCATAAGAACGGGAATTAATGAAGGATAGTTCTTTCTCGAAGTAAATTTTACGGGGGAATTCCAACCCGACAGCGCCCGTTGCGACGATTTTTGCGCGGTCGCGCGCGATTGAACCTGCCAACGTTACCGGATCATTGGATGGGGTGTCAGCGCATATCACCACCGAATCTGCGCCGCGATTAACGGTAAACGCCTGAACGGAATCTTCCGCTTGGGCGCGGGAGCAAGCTGAAAACCCGAGCGTTTCGGCGAGTGCTACCCGTTTGGGATCCACGTCAATGCCGATGACTCGGCATCCCGCCGCAGCCGCCAACTGCATCGTCATCAATCCTAATAAACCGATCCCGATCACGGCAACACTCTCGCCCAACTTCGGCTCTGCGAGGCGAAAACCGTGCAAGGCGATTGCGCCGAGGGTGGCAAAAGCGGCACTCTCAAAATCGAGATGATCGGGAATGGGCGCAAGCAGATTGCGCGGCACGACGGCATATTCGGCGTGGGAAGCGTATCCGCCACCCGCACAGGCGACGCGCTGCCCGACGTGGAAACCATCCATATTTTCGCCGAGTTCGACGATGGCTCCCGCCGAAGAATAGCCCAGCGCCATCGGCTCATCGAGCTTGTTGAAGGCAGCTTGAGCGGTGTTGAGCAGCCCTTCGCGGAGGGCCTTGTCGATGACCTGCTTGACGAGATCGGGGCGCGAACGCGCTTTGCCAACAAGATTCTTTTCGGCAAATTCGACCACCATCCGTTCGGTTCCGGCAGAGACGAGGGACGCAGATGTTTTGATTAATGCCATGCCCTTGCGCGGGCTGGGGACAGGGACTTCTTCGATAATGGCTTGTCCAGTTTTCAGGTTTTGGAGGAGTTGTTTCATGGTTTAGTTAGGTAGTTGAATAGTTTATTAGTTAAGTAATTTGCTAGTTTCTAAGACAGGCAGGAGTATACCGCAAGTTCAAAAAATCACCATCTCCGCACGGACGTAAACGTCCGTGCTACACAGCCAAAGCCGACTAAAGTCGGCTCAATTTCAAAGACATGAGTCCGATTTATCGGATTTGCACTGTCACCGCATGGGAATTAATTCCCATGCGGTGACAGTATCTAAAACACCCTATCCCAAAACACATATCCAAAGCTTTTATTCGCGCAATTCGCGCTAAAAAAGACAAAAGTCACCCCAACTTCAAGACAAATTTATTTCGTTTGGTGCTACAATACATTCAAGATTATGAATATATCAAAATCACCCACCGAAAAAATCAGCAGCTTTTTGCAAGCCATCGCCCCCAACGCACGGCTCGAAATCTTGCTTGCAATCGGCACAGAAGAAACCTGCGTCTGTCATCTTGAAGCTAGGCTCAATTACCGCCAAGCCTATATTTCACAACACCTGATGGCGCTACGCAAAGCCGAGATCATCGAAAGTCGTCGCAAAGGGCGCTTTATCTACCATCAGCTAAAAAACCCCGCTCTGCTCGACCTTATCCAACAAGCAGCCACGCTCAACGGGATAGAAAATCTGGTTCCGCCCAGTATGCCCGAAGAATGTCGTTGCCCAAATTGTATTACACCCACAGGAGAATAATAATGTTAACCGTAAAGATTTTAGGAACAGGATGCGCCAACTGCAAACGCTTGGAACAAATCAGCCGCAAAACCGTGTCCGCTCTCGACCTTGAAGCTGAGATCGTTAAAGTAACAGAATACCCGGAAATTATGGCGTATGGTGTCATGTCCACCCCTGGCTTAGTAATTAACGAAAAAGTCGTCAGCTACGGACGCATCCCCTCGCCCGCCGAAGTAACCACATGGTTAAACGAAGCCCAAAAGGCTGCCTGAGATGAGTACAGCAACATCCCAACCACAGCAAGATTCCCGCAGTTGGTTGCTTGTTAGCGGTGTCGCAATTTTATGGCTGCTAGCGTACAACATCGTCGAACCGCTCGCCAATTGGCTTGCTTACGGGCTATTCAGTTTGCCAGAAGGTTCGCATTTAGGTGAAGCGCTCGCCTTTTTCTTCTACGATGTTCCCAAGATCATCCTGCTGCTTGGCGGAATGATCTTCCTCATCACTCTCTTGCGCTCCTTCTTTAGTCCCGAACAAACTCGCGCATGGCTCGGCGGCAAACGCGAAGGCGTCGGAAACGCCCTCGCCGCCTTACTTGGCGTCATCACCCCCTTCTGCTCTTGTTCGGCAGTCCCCCTCTTTATCGGATTTGTCGAATCTGGCATCCCGCTTGGCGTGACTTTCTCCTTTCTCACGGCGACCCCCGTCGTCAACGAAATTGCCTTGGTAATGCTCTTCGGTTTATTCGGATGGAAAGTAGCCGGACTCTATCTTGTCAGCGGCTTGCTCATTGCAGTATTGGCTGGGGTGCTCATCGGACGCTTAAATATGGAACGCTATGTCGAAGATTTTGTCTGGCAAGTCAAAGCCGGGCAAATCGATACCCCCAACTACAAACCCTCGTGGACAGAACGCTTTCAAATAGCGTGGGAGAGCACAAAAGAGATCGTCGGGAAAGTCTGGCTCTACGTTGTCATCGGCATCGCCATCGGCGCCGGGATTCATGGATACGTCCCCGAAAGCGCCCTCGCAGGGATACTCGGCAAAGATGCCTGGTGGTCCGTCCCCGTTGGCGTACTACTCGGCATTCCGCTCTATTCAAATGCAGCCGGAATCATCCCCGTCGTCCACGCTTTAATGGAAAAAGGCGCAGCACTCGGTACAGCCCTCGCCTTTATGATGTCCGTCGTCGCCCTAAGCCTCCCCGAATTAATTATCTTGCGCCGTGTGCTAAAGCCACAACTTATCGCCCTTTTCATCACAATTTTAGCCATAGCCATCATTATCACCGGCTATATCTTCAACCTTGTAATCTAGATGCTTGAGCATAAAATCACCCTGATCGGCACTCCAACCTGTTGCCGCTACAAAAAAATGCGTCAAACTGTCCAAGATGCAATTAAGCAGACAAAGATTCCCTACACTCTGGAAGAGATCAACGATATAGCAAACCTATCAAAGCACAATCCTATCAGTTTGCCACACTTAGTAATTAACGGTCAGTTAGCCTTCTCGCAAAACCCACCCCGTGCAAAAGAAATCATCGCATATCTACGAGTACCCAGTGACTTTTAGCAATGACAGGGCTTACGCATGAAAAAAGAGTAAAGGCTGTAAAATAGCATGGTTGCCTCT
>JABGQT010000122.1 GCA_018648685.1 Anaerolineae bacterium | reverse complement strand
AGCTGTGCGACTTGAACCGTTTAAGGTGTGCGACATGGTGCGTTTTATGCACACGTCCAATCCAAGCTAATGCTGATACTCGTCCTACGCATACAATAGAAGATTATTTAATGACTATGCATGTTATGGAGCGTGATTCTGGTGAAATTGTTGCTGCTCGTTTAGCTGAAATGATGGGCGTAGCCCCCGCTACAGTAACAATGACTCTAAGGCGTATGGAAAGAGATAAATGGATTTCCGGTCATCGCCGCAGAGAGATCCATCTAACAAAGACTGGCCGTGAAGCAGCCCATTCAGTGATCCGCCGACATATGCTGATTGAGTGGTTATTGGTGAAGGTCTTCAAGATACCAATTTTTGAAACCCATGATGAAGCGCATCGTATTGAGCACGCAATCTCTCCAAAACTTGAAGAGCGTATGTATGAGATATTAGATGACCCCAAATTATGTCCACATGGCAATCCCTTCCCCGGACATGAGGCGTTGACTAAAGATTGGGTTCCGCTAACCGAGGTGCCTATTGGGGTAGAGGTTACTATCCACAGGATCCATGAATTCGCAGAGGATAACCAAGACCTGCTTGATTTTCTCAGTAAAAACAGTGTGGAACCTGGTAAAAAAGCACAAGTACAGGAAAATTTGCCTTTCAACCAGACTTTAACCATTGAGATAGATGGCAACAGTGTCACGCTTGGCTTTGCAGCAGCCAAATATATTTTTGCAGCCTTATCTACTTCTTAGAGATAGATCAGAAAGAAAAAACACCATCTTATAGGATGGTGTTTTTTCTTTGCCAATTTTGGGATAACCGGCACGTTCTTCTTGGTCGGGGCGCCCGGATTTGAACCGGGGACCCCCGCGTCCCAAACGCGGTGCGCTGGCCGGACTGCGCTACGCCCCGAGCGGAGAATAGTATAATCCCTTGCATGGATAAACGTCAAGCACTCATTTTCTCTTTCGGGATTTTAGCGATTCTCTCATGGATTTCGGCTTGCGCGCCGTTAAATACACCCACGCCTATTCCTACACAAATTCCCACTAAACCCTCTACCCCAACCCTGCCTCCACCCGTTTTACCGGAACCAAGCCCAACGCCCGATCCCTGCCTCGGGACACGAGGGCAAGTTGAAAAAATAGCGTTCGATTCACCTGCATTGCCCCACTTTTATATCTATCTGCCGGAGTGTTATCAGCTTAATACCGAGACAGATTATCCAGTCCTATATTTACTTCACGGGCAAGGTTACGAAGCCGACCAATGGTTGCGTTTGGGCATGGCAGAGAGAGCTGCCGCGCTAATGACTGCGGAGGAAATATCGCCATTTCTAATCGTGATGCCCTACGACAAAGCCTCCTGGCGCAGCGTAGAAGTGGACGACTTTGGCGAGGTCTTTGTAAACAAACTCATCCCCTATATTGATAAGCATTACCGCACTGTCCCTGACCGTGAGCATCGTGCGCTAGGTGGGCTTTCTCGGGGTGGAGGCTGGACCCTTCGCTATGGTTTAACGCGCTGGGGGCTTTTTGGCGCGTTGGGCGCGCATTCCCCTGCCATCTTTTATCGCGATTATAAAAAAATAGACGATTGGGTGACAGAAATTCCCATTGACGCATTGCCAGAGATCTATATAGATATTGGAGACCAAGACGGCGAAGTTGGCGATGCCTATAATGTTTCAAATATATTGACAGATGAAGGCATTGCGCACAAATGGCACCTTTTCACAGGATCACACGATGAGAGTTATTGGCAAGCCCATATAGACGATTACTTGAACTGGTATGGGTGCTTTTTCGGATGCTCACTTGAGACAGAATCGCCATAATTAGCAAGTGTACTTGCAATCTAAAACCATATAAGGCAGAATCCTAAGATGAAAGTTTTAGCCGTCAGTGATGAAGTTATAGACCGTTTGTATACGCTTGCTGCAAATCAGGTTTTCAAAGATGTTGATCTTCTTTTAGGCTGCGGCGATTTACCCTACGAATATTTGGAATATCTGCTTACTATTGCCCGCCTGCCCCTTTACTATGTGCCAGGAAATCATGACCCCAAATTCCAAAGAGATGTGAGCGATTCCAAAGCCGAAGGGGGCATTAATTTGGATCAAAAGGTAGTACGTTTTAAAAATTTCCTGATCGCAGGGATCGGCGGCAGTATTCTCTATCGTCCAAATGGTGTCAACCAGTACACCCAAAGAGAAATGTACTTTCGCGTACTAAAACTTCTCCCGGCCTTACTCTTCAACCGCCTCCGCTATGGACGCGCTCTGGATATACTCATCACACATTCCCCTCCCTTTGGTATCCACGATGATGATTCTCAAGCGCATCAAGGGCTAAAAGCCATAAATCTATTGATCCGTTGGGCAAAACCACGCTACCATTTTCATGGACATACTCATTTCTACAGGCAAAACCTAGAAGCCTCTACTACAGAATATGAGCAAACCCAGATCATGAATATCCACCCCTATAAAATAATCGAGATCGACGATATTTGATTCTCTTGTTTTCTGATACTACGAGAGCGATACATAGATCTGGACAACGAAATACTTCTCTTCGTTTACAACACTTCCTATCCCCGCCATCATCTACTCGGATTCTTTCCTGTATTCAATTTGCTACCTTTTAAAAACATCTCCAAATCATCATGATTTCCCCATTA
Organism: Anaerolineae bacterium; assembly: GCA_018648685.1. Lineage (GTDB taxonomy): Bacteria > Chloroflexota > Anaerolineae > Anaerolineales > Villigracilaceae > Desulfolinea. The sequence goes on along the minus strand of JABGQT010000122.1, from coordinate 1,212 downwards.
AATAACTGATGTCACATAATGACACTGTAATTAGCCCCCTGCCCCTCGCTTCGCTGGGGCGTCCCCCCAAATGCTTCGCACTTAGGGGAATAGGACTACAACAGGGCGTTTTTTAGAGAAACTTATACACTCTCCCCCAAATTCCATGCTCCTGCCCCGCAGGATGTTAGCGGGGTTGGAATTTGGGGGAGATGTCCGAAGGACAGAGAGGGCAGATTCCAAGCGTAAACATCCTTTTTACGCAACATCAGATATAACAAAAAACTCCCTGTTCATTTCTAATGGACAGGGAGTTTTAGCTTAGTTATGAAAAATACTATCGGATCGCTTCTTCGGTCTCAGCGTCAAAAATGTGGACACTGTCCATATCAAAAGCAACTTGAATAGCATCGCCAACATTATATTCAGAGCGTGGATCAACACGAGCAACGAAAGAGACATCGCCGCTAAGCAGGTGCAAGAAGATCTCATTGCCCATCAACTCGGTTACATCCACTTTGGCGGGAGCCAATTCAGTTTTTGTGTTCGGTGGTATGAACTCAGGGTTATGGATGTTTTCGGGGCGAATGCCAAAAATCACACTTTTCCCAACATGGTTTTCATAGACTGCTGTGCGCTCTTTTGGCATAGCAACTGAGAAATCCTCGCCTGCTACAACAACACGATCGCCTTCTTTGCGCAATTTTGCGGGGAAGAAATTCATCGAAGGTGATCCAATGAAACCGGCTACAAAAAGATTCTTCGGCGTATCATAGAGTACCTGCGGAGAGTCAATTTGTAGCAAAATGCCTTTGTCGATAACAGCGATACGTGTTGCCATGGTCATCGCTTCTACCTGATCGTGAGTTACATAAACAAAGGTAGTAGCCAATTTCTTATGCAGTTTGCTGATCTCGGCACGCATCTGGACACGTAGTTTTGCATCCAGGTTTGAGAGCGGCTCATCAAAAAGGAAGACTTTCGGGTTACGAACGATCGCACGTCCCACAGCCACACGCTGGCGTTGACCACCAGAAAGCTGACGGGGCTTTCGACTCAGTAAATCTTCAATGCCCAAAATACCGGCAGCTTCTTCAACACGTTGCTTGATCTCAGCTTTTGGCGTTTTACGGAGCTTTAGCCCAAAGGCAAGATTATCAAAGACAGAAAGGTGCGGATAAAGAGCGTAGGATTGAAAGACCATCGCGATATCGCGGTCTTTTGGCGCAACAT
>JABGQT010000130.1 GCA_018648685.1 Anaerolineae bacterium | reverse complement strand
GTTGTGAACTATAACATGGCTGCCAAAATTCCATTTCACGGTGAACCAGCACAATAGGGTTAGCTCTGGGATTTCTGCTGCCTGATACTTGCTCCATCCAAGACATTCTTTTCGCAGACTGCGATTGAAGCTTTCGATATAGCTCTGCTCATTTTTCTTGTAAGGTCGAGCAATACGATGGCGTTCACAGAAATCTCCAACTGTCTCTTGAAACTCAGCTTCGAACTCACTGCCACCGTCGGTCTGAATAAGTTCGGAGAAACCATCAAAACGTCTTGGCATACAATGCTGCAGAAAAGCTTTTCCATCCTCGGCTTTAAGTGCTGGGCGCAAGAGTACGTCACACTCTTTGCTGTAAATATCAACAGCTGTGAAAGCAAAGACATCTCCAAAGAGCACCGTATCCATCTGGATCACCTGACGAGCGGCTTTTGCCTTAGGAACTGCTCCTCGTGGTGTGTTTTTCTGCCACTTTGAGCGCAATTGATACTTCTCTGAAAGCACTTTGTATATCGTTGTGACGCTTACTTGCTGAGCATATTCTTTTTCCAGGAAGTATTGGATCTTTTGCCCACAGCATTGATGATGCTTTTCTCGTAAAGCCCAAATACGACGCTTCAAAATCGCATCAATCTTTCGCTTTTTACGAGGGCCTTTCTTGGCTTGAGCGTATTGTTCCAGAAAGGCATCCAAGCTGCCGTGTTTTTCTATGGCTTGCGACCAACGAATAACGGTGCGACGGGACACACCCAGATGCTTAGCTATGTGACTTTTGCTAACACCTTCTAACAATAATTCGTATGCCAAGACTATCTTTGTCATTTGTCTCATCTCCATAGTTTCTCATGGAGTGTGACATTTTAAACTTTAGTACAACGTTGCCTTGACAAAGCAGTACTTTGTTTGTAAAATTGAATACGTATTCATACGCTTATAATCTCAATTTAATGACATCAAAAAAAACATCACCTTCCTCCCGTAAGCCAACAAAATCTGGAAGCTCGCAAATTGACGTTGCTCGCTTGGCAGGCGTCTCTCAAGCTGCTGTTTCCCGAACATTTACCCCTGATGCAAGTGTTTCTGATGAGACACGAGCCAAAGTGATGGCTGCTGTCGATCAGCTTGGTTATCGCCCTAATGTTATTGCCCGAAGCCTAGTTCAAAATTCAACGAATATTATTGGGCTTGTTGTAAGGCGCTTTACTGCCCCCTTCTATGCTTATATAATCCAAAATTTCATAAAGGCTTTACAGGAGCGTGGTTATTGGGCGCTTATTTTTAATATCGGGCAGAGCGATGAACTAGCAGAGGCTTTGCCAGCCGCACTTCAATATCAGGTTGATGGTTTAATCATCACCTCAGCAACCCTCTCATCTCATCAGGCTGATGAGTGTGCACGTGCAGGAACACCCGTTGTTCTTTTTAATCGCTATGTATCTGATGGGCATACTCATCTGGTGAGTTGTGATCACTGCGAGGGAGGACGGATGGCGGCTGATGCTCTTTTGAATACAGGACATACACGTTTGGCTTATATTGCGGGCGAGGAAGAATCATCTACAAACCGCGATAGAGAAATCGGTTTTGTCAGTCGTTTGAAAGAGCAAGGATATGATTTAGCTTTTCGAGAAAGCGCCGGAGATTATAACTACGAGAAGGGCTATGCTGCTGCACAGCGGTTACTTGAAAGAGAACCCCGCCCAGATGCCGTTTTTTGTGCCGATGATGTGATTGCGATGGCGACAATGGATCTAGCCCGCTACAAGCTTGGTCTGCGTATTCCTGAAGATCTTTCGGTGATTGGTTTTGATGATATTCCTCCTTCCGCTAGACCTAATTATCAGTTGACCACAATACGGCAGCCCTTTGGTAGGTTGGTGGATAGCACAATAGATGCTTTGCTCGAAGCCATTAATTCTCCTGATACAAAGGTGATAGAAAAAGTTGTCCCACCAACATTGACATGGAGAAAAACTGTTCAAAAAAATAACTAACCTTCGTTAAGGATGTTACGCTTTTTTTTGCCCGGCGTTGAATACGCATACAATAGGATATTTTGATATTAGTTTAGGATGAAGAATCGAAAAAAATATGAGGTGAACTTTGTTTGGTTATAGAGGAAAGTATATTCGAGTGAATTTATCTACAGGTGAGATCGATATTGAACCTTTGGATGATGCGCTTTTTCGGAAGTATATTGGCGGTGTGGGGATCGCTGCAAAATTTATTCATGATGAGACGACCCCGGAAACAGGCCCTTTAAGCCCCGAAAATGTTTTGGCTTCGTTTACAGGTCCTTTTACTGGTACTCGTATTCCCTCGTCTAGCAGAAATCATGTTGTTGCTCTTTCGCCACAGACAGGTATTTTTGGTGAGGCAAATGTAGGTGGCTCTTGGGGTGTGCAACTTAAACGGTCTGGTTTTGATGGGGTTGTGATTACGGGTAAATCAGCCACCCCTGTTTATTTGTGGATTTCAGATGAAAAAGTTGAATTAAGAGATGCTTCTCCTATTTGGGGTCAAGATGCTTTTGATGCAGCAGAATGGCTTAGAGGAGAAACAGATAAAAGGGCAACAGCTGCCGTCATAGGGCAAGCAGGTGAAAATCAGGTTCGTTACGCAAGTATCCCTCATGTTGGGAAAATTGTTCGGTCGGCTGGTCGCACAGGAATGGGCGCAGTGATGGGATCCAAAAATCTAAAAGCAATGGTGGCGTATGGCACGATGCCTCTTTTGCTTGCCGATGAAGATGCGCTAAATGCCAGTGTGAAAAGCTTGGTACCGCATGTGCGTGATGCAACCGATGATTTTAGGCGTTATGGTACATCGGGCGGTGTGGAAAAGTATGAATATATAGGCAATTTTCCCATTAAAAATTGGCAGGGCAGCCGCTGGAAAGAGGGCGCTGAGAAAATCTCTGGCGTGCGGATGCACGACACTATTTTGACTGGCAATAAAAGCTGCCGAGGATGTGTGATCTCTTGTGTGCGCCATGTCAAAATTGAAGAAGGTCCTTACGCCGGTTTAGATACAGATGGTCCTGAATATGAAACGATAGGGACGCTGGGCGGAGAGTGTCTGGTTGATGACTTGGATGCGATCTGCAAAGCAAATGAATTATGCAACCGCTATGGCTTGGATACGATTTCGACTGGTGCGGCAATTGCCTTTGGGATGGAAGCCTATGAAAAAGGGTTGATTACCAAAGAAGATACAGAAGGCTTGGAGTTGGTTTGGGGCAATGCCGAAGCGATGGTCGAGATGGTGCATCGAATTGCCAAGGGCGAAAATGTGGGCAAATTGCTTGGCTTGGGAACCAAAAAGGCTGCCGAAGTTTTAGGTAGAAATGCAATAGAATTTTCTGTTCAGGTAAAAGGCTTGGAGCCTTCGGCGCATGACCCCAGACGTTTTTGGACTCAGGCATTATCGTATGCAACCGCCGCTCGTGGTGCCTGCCATAACCGAAGTTGGGGACACCCCTATGAGTTGGGTTTGAGCCTTCCCGAACTTGGTCTGGATAAACCCCAAAAATCCTATGAGCTTGAAGGTTTGGCTGAATACGTTGCGAAGTTGCAAAATTTCCAAACCTTGAACGATACATTAGTGATTTGTCGTTTTGCTCAAGTAGGTAGTGCTGTCAGTTTAGCCAAAACGGTTGAATGGTACAACATGATTACGGGCTTTGATCTGAGTGTTGAAGAACTTGTTGTTGTGGGGGAACGTATTTTCAATTTGAAACGAATGTTCAATGTTCGCTTGGGCATTAGCCGCAAAGACGATTTTCTGCCCCCGCGCTTTATGACGCTTAATCGCAAAGATAAAGAGTTGAACACCCAGCTTCCACCTATTGGCGAGATGCTCGGTGATTTTTATGAGTATCGAGGCTGGGACGAGATCGGTATTCCCACAGAAGAAAAGTTAGCAGAGTTAGAATTATCAGAATTGAACGCTTAATTTCTCAAAATAAGGAGCTTGAAATGAAATTAGTCGAACGTGTAAATGTTGCCAAAAACCCTCTGCCCGGTAGAGTGCTCCAGCTTGTTACTGGTGGCAAAGGGGCAGTTTCAGACAGTGATGTGATCACCATGGGCTTTGCAACCTATTCCGCCGAGAGCGGACCCATGTCCCCTCATCGTCATGTTGAAGAGATTGTTTATGTCCTAAGCTCAAAAGACGGCTATACCCGTCATGGCGGCTTCGGTGACGAACCCAACGAACTTGGCGAACGCGTCAAACTTGAAGAAGGCATGACCCTGCATTTCCCCGCAAATGAATGGCATGTTTTTGATTTTGATGAAGGCGGTCATATTGACATCATCTTCTTCTATTCTGATCCTACTGTTTATAACAAGAACGTATAAATAAAAAGAGGTGGAAGGGCTAAGTCTTTATTTCGCCCAGATATGACAATGGATGTGATGAGATGAATATGCAGGGTTTTGACGCACAGTACACAGATTTGCCAGACTACATTTTGAAGTGTACCGCCCAGATTTGGGAAGGGCGTGATATTGCCGCACTTGAATGGCATTACGCTCCAAATATTGTTGTGCGTTCCCCGGCAGGTGCGCGAAAGGGTAATACCGAAGGAATCGCCAACACGATGGCGACTCTGTCTGAGTTCCCCGATCGGGTGTTGTTGGGTGAAGATGTTATCTGGTCGGGCACCCCGGAGGAGGGGTTTTTATCCTCTCACCGTAACTTGTCCACAGCAACTCATTCACAGGATGGCGTGCTTGGTCCCGCAACTGGCAAGAAGTTGACCTTCCGCACCATTGCCGACTGCCATGTGATTGCCAATAAAGTAGATGATGAGTGGCTGGTCCGTGATCAGGGAGCAATTGTGCGCCAACTTGGTCAGACGCCCGAGGCGTATGCCCGCGCTGCAATTGAGGCTGAAGGGGGTATGGAAAAAGCCGCGCATCCATTAGCGCCCGATAAGGATATTGTCGGTCCGTACACAGGCCATGGTAATGACAACGAGTGGGAAGCCAAGCTAAGCGACATTCTAACGAGAATTATGGGCGCAGAATTCAGCGTCATCGGCTCAGACTATGATCGTGCCTGCCACCTGGAATACCCTGGCGGTGTGACAGCGCATGGACACGCAGCGGCCGACCATTTTTGGCTAGGATTGCGCTCATCTCTGCCTTCGGCACAGTTTCGCATTGAACATCAGATTGGGCGGGATGATCCCATGATGCCGCCGCGCGCAGCAGTGCGTTGGTCATTGACCGGTATCCATGATGGCAGGGGAATGCTCGGCCGTCCGACCGGCGCGTCTGTACACGTCATGGGCATAACTCATGCCGAATTTGGCCCTTGGGGTCTGCGTCGGGAGTTCACAATTTTTGACGAAACGGCCCTTTGGAAACAGATCGTGCTGTCAACAGGCTAGCAGGTTATGAAAATGAAAACTTTTCGGAGGAAGAAATGAACAACACTTATTTCCATCGTGTTAGAAGACAATCACCTACTATGTTTTGGATTAACAACCCTACTTCTGCTCAGGCAGACTTAGCCCTAGAACATGGTGCGCTGGGCTGTACCAATAATCCATCTTATACACAAAAGATGCTAGATCACCCAGAGCACGGTGTCTTTACCAAACAGGTACTAATGGAGGTCTTAGAAGAATTTGGTGATAATCGTCAGGCAGCAATAGAATTTCAGGCTCGTATGGTCAAACCCGTTGCCGATAAATTTATGCCACTATTTGAGAAAAGTAAAGGTGTGCATGGATGGGTCAGCATTCAGGGTGATCCGCTTGCTGATGACAACGCTCAGGATATTGTCAAACAGGCGCTAGATAACCTGAAAGTATCGCCCAATATTTGTTGCAAAATCCCCGTGACAGAGCCAGGTTTAGAAGCAATAGAGGAATTGGTGCCTCTAAACGTTCCGATAAATTCAACGGAGATTTTCGGGGTCAGCCAAATGGTTGCTTTGGCTGAAACTTACGAAAAGGTGGCTCGTGAATCCGGGAAATATCCGATGATCTATATGTCACATATTGCTGGCATCTACGATGATTACCTGAGAAATTATGTCAAAGAAAATGATGTCCAAATTTCGCCTGATGTGCTTCACCAAGCTGGATTAGCTGTTGCTCGCAAAGTTTATAAGATCATGACAGAACGGGCTTACAAATGCACCTTTATTGGTGGGGGCGCACGCGGCTTACATCATTTTACAGAGATGGTTGGGGGGCGCGTTGTGGTGACGATTAACTGGCGAGGTACGGCCGATAAGCTCTTGGAGCAAGATCCACCCGTAATATATCGATTATTTAATCCTGTCTCGGACAGAGTGATTGATGAGTTAATGGAAAAATTGCCAGATTTCAAACGAGGCTATCTTGAAGATGGCCTGAGCGTTGAAGAATTTGAAGACTTTGGACCGGTACAGTTATTCAAGAGCGCTTTTACTAGTAGCTGGAGCCGGGTTTTGAATATCATCAAAGAGCAACGATAGTAGAGGAAAGTAGTCGCCAGACGGGCGCACAAACGATGAAAGCAAAAATACGAGACCCCCACTTTACGGAGTTGCTCGACCCAGAGCAAGACATAGAACGATTGCTCACCGGCTTCGATTTTACCGAAGGACCGGTTTGGAACCCCGTTGATCATTCCCTGGTCTTTAGCGATATCCTTGGCAACTCCATCTACCGCTGGACTCAAAAATCCGGCCTGCAAACCCTGTGCCGTAACAGCTACATGGCAAACGGTAATGCCTACGACCTTCAAGGCCGCATCATCACTTGCGAACATGCCACCAGCCGCCTTACTCGCACCGATTTCTCCGCAAATGGAGAGCGTGAGGTTCTGGCATCGCACTATCAAGGCAAAGAACTTAACAGCCCAAATGATGTGGTTTGCAAAAGGGATGGAACGCTCTATTTTACTGACCCGAATTCCGGACGCAGTGCAGGATTTGGCGTCCCCCGTGAACAAAAATCGGGTTTTCAAGGAGTCTATCGCTGGGACGCTCGTGACCTCAGCTTGCTACTCCTCGTGGACGATTTCTCGAAACCAAACGGATTATGCTTCTCCCGTGACGAAAATCATCTCTACGTTAACGATACAGATCACGGGCATATCCGCATCTTCGACGTCGCAGACGATGGGATGCTCCACAACGGGCGAGTGTGGGCTGAATTAGAGTCGGCTGGCATCGGCGTTGCAGATGGTATGAAGATCGACTCGGCTGGCAATTTATACAGCACAGGCCCAGGCGGTATCCATATTTTTGATGCAGATGCCAATTATCTCGGCATTATTGAGATTCCCGAGCAAGCAACGAATTTAGCTTGGGGAGATACTGATCTGCAGAGTCTCTACATCACCGCAACCACGTCCGTTTACCGCTTGCGGACATTGACCCCCGGGCATAAGCCTTTGGGATAAAAGGAGTTTTTATGGCAGAGAGCCAAGTTTTAGTTAGGCACGAAGATTTAGAAAGTTTTGTGAGCGCTATTTTTGAAAAAACCGGCGTCCCCGCATCTGATGCAGCTTTCTTCGCAAAATCATTGGTGAATATCAATCTTTGGGGCATTGATTCGCATGGTGTTTTGCGTGTGCCCATTTATGCGAAACGCCTTCAGGCTGGGTCTTGTAACCCCAACCCAGAGATAAAAACACTGAAGAGTGCGATCACGCTGGAAGTTTTGCACGGTGATGATGGCCCCGGGCAAACCGTTGGGCGAGTGGCGATGGAACGTGCTATTGAGCTTGCCAAAGAATATAACGTTGGCATTGTCGGCGCTGTTCGCAGCAATCACTTTGGGGCTGCGGCAACCTTTACTCGCATGGCAGCCAAAAAGGGGATGCTCGGTGTGGCGATGACGAACGTTGTTCAGAATGTGGTTGCTCCAGGCGGAAGCAAGCCCATCATCGGGAATAATCCTTTCTCCATTGCTGTGCCTACTTACGGCGATTATCCCTTCGTCCTCGATATTTCACTCTCGGCGGTCGCTGGCGGGAAGTTGCTTTTAGCGAGCAAAAAGGGCGAGAAAATCCCCTTTGGTTGGGGCACTGACCAAGCCGGACGTCCCACGGATGATCCGAATGAAGCCTTCAAAGGCTTCTTGCTGCCTGTCGGAGGGCACAAAGGTTTGGGGATGGCATACGCTGTTGAAATTATGACAGGTCTATTATCCGGGGGCGTTTTCCTGGATGCAATGAAGGGGATGTACAAATATCCCGATGATCCCAGCCTGACATCCCACCTAATGATGGCGATCAATATATCTGCCATTATGGAGCCGGACGAACAAAAAGCTCGAATGACGGATTTCTCTGAAAAGATTCATGCCTCCCCGATGTGGGATGAAAGCAAGGAAATGTTGCTGCCCGGAGAAATTGAGCATCGTACAATGTTGAAACGTCAGGAAATGGGAATCCCGCTTCCGCAGAATTTATACGAAGAAATCGTTGCGCTGGCAGAAAGCCTAGGCGTAGAAAAAACACTTTTAAAAATTTAATAACTTACGATCTAAAAGGAGATTAAAATGAGTAAATCAAAACATTTATGGTGGCAAGAGATGACACTTCCTGAATTACAGTACTTCGCCAAGGAAGTTAGCGATATTGCCATTTTGCCGATTGGTGCTACTGAGCAACATGGACCCCACTCACCTAATGGCGTAGATTTGTTCAATGCCAAATATATGGCGCAAGAAATTGCAAAGAAAACGGATGTTATGTTGCTGCCGCCGCTGCCCTATGGTTCGCATCCTTACCATCACTGGAATATGCCCGGCACCATCCCTTTGAGCTACGATACCCACACTGCTGTGCTGGTTGATATCATCAAAGGTGCTACGGTTTCCGGCTTTAATAAATTCATCATCTTCTCAGCACACGGACAGGTTTCTACCACCCTCGTTGCCGTTCACAAACTCGGTTTGGAAGGGCATTTCACCCTTTCCATGCACTGGTATGACTTCTTGCGTGATGATAAAGACGTATTGGATGACTATATGTGGCACGCCGAAGAAGCCGAGACTTCTGTTGGTTTGTACTTATACCCGCAGTATATTGATATGAGCAAAGCTGATAAGGGTGGCGGGGAAGCCTTGATCGACAGCAAATTCATTATCGCTCCCGGACAGATGCCCAAACCTGGCATGATGTATCACTTTGAAGGCACATTTGCCCGCCCAGAGTATAAAGAACTCGAAAACGGCATCATCGGAGATGCCCGCAACGCTACCCGTGAAAAAGGCGAAGCAATAGTCACTCGTGTGGTAGATCATGTTGTGGACATTCTTGATGACATCAAAGTCCGCTGGCCCATCGGAACGAAACCGCCTGTAAAATAAAGGAAAGATCATGAAACTCAAAGATAAGGTGTCCATTATCACTGGCGCTACCATGGGGATCGGTTTGGCTTGCGCTGAAGAATTTGCTGTTGAAGGCTCTAAAGTGGTCTTGACTGGTCGCAGTGTAGACTTGGGAGAAAATGCTGCCAAGGAAATCCGTGATAAGGGTGGCGATGCCATTTTTATACGCTGTGATGTGAGCCAAAACGATCAAATTCAAAACCTGGTGAAAAAAACTGTAGAGCACTATGGACGCATTGACGTGGTCGTCAATAATGCCGGCGTGAATCACAGTGCTAACTTCTTCGATATCTCCGAAGATGATTGGGATTGGGTAATGAGCGTTGATTTGAAGGGTACTTTCTTGCTCAGCCAGGCAGCTGCCCGTGTGATGGTAGAACAAAAAATCCCCGGTGTGATTATCAATATGACCTCTGTGATGGCTGTTTTAGCCTTAGCTGATCAGGTTCCCTATTGCGCAGCTAAAGGTGGTGCCAATCAACTTACCAAAGCCATGGCATTAGCACTCTCTGATTATGGCATCCGTGTCAATGCTATTGGTCCGGGACCTGTGTTGACCGATCTGATGAAGCGGGTCGTGAATAATAAAGAGAAAGAAGCCGAGCTTCTCGGGCGCCTGCCATTGGGCCGCATCGCAGAATGTAGCGAAATTGCCAGAACAACCGTCTTTATGGCAAGTGATGATTCCAGTTTCTTCACTGGTCAGTGCATCTACCCAGATGGTGGTCGTATGATCCAGGCTTTCTCACGAAAGCAGGAAAAGTAGACTATTTATTAGACACGGATCGTGCAGGCCAAAAAAACTGTGTGATTCGTGTCTTTCCAAAAAACGAAGCCATGCCCCATATCAAACTAAAAGCACGCCCCAGTTATGAATATGCTCACCCCCTGAAGGTACGTGTGACCGACATCAACTATGGCGGTCACTTGGGGAACGAAGCCTTGCTGGGATTGATCCACGAAGCCAGAGCGGCATTTCTGCAGAAATTGGGTTTCAACACCGTTAAGAAAGGCGAAGACCTTCTTGGGCTGATCATCGCCGATATCGCCGTGAATTTCAAAGCGGAAGCCTTCGCTGGTGACCAATTGATGATCGATTGTCAGATCGGCGAAGTGACCCAAAAATCCTTTCGTCTCTTTCACCGCATTCGGCGAGAAAAAGATGTCGTAGCACTCGTGGAAACGGGCTTGATCGCCTACGATTATCAAGATAGAAAAATAGCCAGCCTGCCGAAAGGATTTCCACAAGGGCTGGATCACTTTCGTAATAAAGAGAATATATAGAAAAGAAAGCAATTATTTAGCAGGAGATTTTATATGAACAAGCCTAAAGTAGCATTAATGACCTTTGGCGATGCCCGAGAACATGAATGGAAAAATCTGTTCAAAGGATTAACAGAACCAAGACATCAGCGCATTATTGAATATTTTCAGAATTTACCGATTGAATTATTCTCTTTTCTAGAAGTAGCTCGCTCAAAAGATGAGATCGACGAACAAGTAGACCAACTCAAAGCAAAAGGGGCAACTGTATTTCTTGCACACATCCCCTGCTGGACATCCCCCAATCTTGTTGTTCGTGGCGTACAGGGAATGGGTTTGCCAACAGCGCTGGTTTCCAATCGTGATTCCGGTACACATGGCACAGTTGGGCTTTTGGGCGCAGCCGGTGCGCTCGACCAAATCGGCTATCCCCACTTGCGCGCCCGAGAGGGTTTCGATGCGCCAACATTGGGTGAGAAAGCCCTCCCCTTTATTCGGGCAGCTTCAGCCGTCTCGCAGCTCAAGGGGCAGGTCTTTGGTATGTTCGGTGGGCGCTCTTTGGGCATTGACACAGGCACCATAGATTCCATGCAGTGGAGAAAAATGTTTGGGGTAGATGTAGAGCATATTGACCAGTTGGAGATCATTCGTCGGGCAGAGATGATGGGGGCGGAAGATTCGGACAAAACGGTCAGCTGGCTAGAGGACACGGTCGCATCCGTTGGATATGATGACGCCAAACTCACTCGAGAGAAGCTCGAATTCCAAACTCGATGTTATCTTGCTACGCGTGACATCATCAACGAGCTAGGCTTGGACTTTGTCGCCGTTAAATGTATGCCCGATCTGACAAATCACTATGTCCCCCAATGCATTTCTGCAGCCCTTTTGCCCAGTTCCTTTGATGCGGATGGTGAGAGAAAGCCCATTCCGATGGCTTGTGAAGCTGATGGCGATGGTGCGCTGACTATGCAGATTTTAGGGCTGGTGTCAGGCGGCGCTCCGACTCTCTTTGGCGATCTCAGCTATTTAGACGAGGAAAACGCAACTATCTACGTACCAAACTGTGGTGCAATGTGCAGCTGGTATGCTGGGCGCTCAGAAAAGCCCGAAGAAAATATGCAGAAAATAGAGCTTCGCCCATCCTTCCGTCCGGGTGGTGGAGCGACTGTTTACTTCAAGGCAGCGCCCGGACCTGTAACGATGGCACGACTTTCACGGCGTTCAGGAAAATATGTGATGACCATTTTCAGCGGCGAAGCCATAGAACCTTCGGCTGAAGCCTATGATAACTTTGTTAAATCGCGTGGCAGCCATCAACTGCCCACCATGTTCGTTCACGCAGACTTGGATTTTGAGGCACTTATCAACGAATTTGGTTCTAATCATATTTCCGGTGTAGCTGGCTCTTGTGTAGAAGAGTTGGTGCATGCCTGTAAATTGCTCGATATTGAGCCTATTGTTTTGGCTAGCTAGTAGAGGTATATCTTATGGATCGAAGAACAGCTTTTGCAAAGATCATGAACCACGAAGAGCCAGATCGAGTTTTGGTGGATTACGGAAAACATATAGGCTCTTTCCACGTCAACACCTATGAAAAAGTTAAAAAAGTCTTGGGCGTTGAAACGGAAACAAAAATTCTCGACCGAATGGCGCAGAATGTGATTTTAGATGAGGAAGTTTGCCAACGCTTGGGGCTTGATTTCAGATGGCTTATCCCCAAATGGGTAGGCGTTGAAGACGTCGAAATAGATGGCGAATCCGGCTATATTGATATGTGGAAGACACCCCATAAATGGACAGACGTCGGTCAGTATTATGCCATCCACGCATCGCCGCTTAGTCAAGATGACCTTACGCTGGAAGATATAGAAAATTTTGAATGGCCCAAACCCGATCCTGCTATGTTTACAGGTTTGGTAGAGCAAGCCAAATATTGGTTTGAAAATACTGATTATGTCGTTGGTGCAGATGGCATCAAAGCTGGGATATTGCAAACAGGTTCACAAATTCGAGGCTATGACAAAATCTTTCTTGACTTTGCGCTTAATCCTGAATTAGCCCATGCGCTTTTGGACAAAATATCAGAGTCCATCAATGCAATGTATCGCCAGTATATGGAAGTAGTCGGCCCCTATGTGCAGGCTGTCACCATTACAGACGACCAGGGCACGCAAAATTCATTGATGGTTTCTCCGAAAATGTTCCGTAAATTCATTAAGCCCCGCCTGAAATCTTTGATCGACACCATCAAGGAAACAGCAGATGTAAAAGTGCTTATGCACTGCGACGGAGCAATAACGAAGATTATCCCCGACTTGATCGAGATCGGCGTTGACCTTCTCAACCCCATCCAGCCCGTTGTAAAAGATATGGATGACACAAAAGCATTGAAAGAAAAATTCGGTGAGGAAATCTGCTTCCACGGCGGCATTGATGTACAGCAAGTGCTGGTCAATTTCTCCGAAGATGAGATCCGTGATGAAGTCAAATTGCGCATTAATGACCTCGGAACCAGCGGCGGTTTTATTATTGCCCCCTGCCATAATATCAACGTTGATATTCCTATGGAAAATACCCTTGCCTTATTTGAAGAAGCGCAAAAGGTCGGGAAATACCCGCTAAGCAAGTAAAGGAGAACAATCTTGGAAATAAAAGGACTACAGCACGTCAATATCGTCGTGAAAGATGTAGATTTTTCACGCAAGTTCTATTGCGACATTTTGGGTATGGACGAGAAACCACGCCATCCCAGCTTTCAACTAGTGGGTGCCTGGTTGCATAAAAACGGTGCTGAAATTCATTTGATACAAGAAGATCATGCGACCCATCCACCCGGAGATATTTCTGTTGACTATATAGAAACTGCCACAAATGAGCTTTCTGCCTCACGTCATTTCTGCCTCGTGATTGACGATACGGATGACCTTGTGCGCATTCTGGAAGAAAATAATATCGCCATTGTTTATGGTCCCATCACCCGCACAGGTGGGCTAATTCAAACCTATTGCTATGACCCTGATAATCATTTAATCGAGTTTTCAGAATTCCCCAAATAACTCGAGTGAAACATTTTCACTAAGGAAAAAATAATGTTCAAAAATCTATTGAAAGAGAAAATTAAAGCAGGAAAGAAAACCGCTGGAGCATGGGTACAACTCGCAAGCCCTTTCACAGCGGAGATATTCAGCTCGGCTGGCTTCGACTGGCTGATGCTGGATATGGAACACGCTCCTGGCGATATCTTGACGCTCGTTAGTCAAGTTCATGCCATGAAAGGAACAGATACCGTTCCCCTAGTGCGTACACCCTGGAACGATTTTGTCGCGATTAAGAAAATTCTAGATGCTGGTGCACAAGGCGTTTTGATTCCCTATGTGAATAACAAGGAAGAAGCCGAACTGGCAGTGAAAACCTGCAAATATCCCACTGAAGGGATTCGGGGCGTTGCTGGTAGTCCACGTGCAGCGGGTTATGGGATGAATATCGGCAATTACCTGCAAAGAGCAAATGAGGAGATATTCATCATGATCGCTGTTGAAACGCCCGAAGCTGTTAAAAATCTGGATGAGATCCTCGAAGTAGAAGGCTTGGACGGCATCTTCATCGGTCCCATGGATTTGGCCTCTTCAATGGGCTATTTCGGAAACCCATCAGAACCCAAAGTGCAGGCTGCGATCAAGGAAATTGAAGGGAAAGTCTTTGCTTCAGATAAAGTCCTTGCGACCACAACGGGAACATGGGAAGGTGCTCAGACTTTATATGAACGAGGCTACGATATGCTCATGCTGATGGCAGATGGAATTAATCTGGCAAAAATGGCAAAGCAAAAAATGACTGAGTTTCGCGAGCATTACCCGAATGGGTAGTGTTTAAGTAATCGTTCAGAGATAAGCTATAGAGAAACCTAACAGGTTTTCTTAAGTAAATTGTTTTCAAACGTTCACTGAAATAAATAAAAAAGAGACCTTCGAAAGAATTTGAAGATCTCTTTTTTATTTTACTCTGTCAAGTCTCTTTCTTGTTTTTGCGTCTTTTTGCGCTTGCGGTAGGCTTTAACCCAGCCCATGGCAAATTCATCTTTGCCCAACGCAAGGTCAGAAGCAAAGACAGTGGTGCGAATTTCTGTAACGAGCGGATTTGTGATCGGGCAAGTCATGCCAGCCTGAATTGCCATCGCCATAAAAGCAGCATTCACATACTTTCGGTCGGGCAAGCCAAAGGAAACATTACTTGAGCCCATCGTGATATTCACGCCATATTTCGCAGTGACCATTTTGACGACTTCAAGAGTCAGCGCACCCGCAAGGTGATCTGCGCTCATTGTCATTGCAAGCGGATCAATGACGATATCCTCGATGGGGATGCCCATGCCTGTTGCTCGTTCGATGATCTTACCGGCAACTTCAAGCCTGTCTTCTGCCGTTTTTGGAATACCAGCGTTGGAGATACATAAGCCGATCACGGCTGCGCCGTACTCTTTTGCAAGTGGCAAGACGGCATTGAGTGATTTTTCTTCGCCATTGACAGAATTGATGAGAGCTTTGCCCTCATAAACCTTGAGCGCTGCTTCCAGAGCTTGCGGATTTGCCGTATCAATACACAAGGGGACATCGACTACAGACATGACTTCTTTCATAACCTGTGGCAGGAGGGCAACTTCATCAGCACCGGGAATACCAGCGTTAACATCTAAAACAGGAGCGCCTGCTTTGACTTGTGCAAGAGCATCCTGTCGAACAATCTCGAAGTCACCTGCTTCAAGGGCGGCTAAAACAGCTTTTCTACCAGTGGGGTTAATGCGCTCACCGATCATCACGGTGGGTAGGTCTCGGTGGATGTGAACTTCTTTGCCACCCAAGCTAAGGGTGGTTTTTAGATTTTCAGCCATTTGATTCCTCTATGAAGGATTGGGCTAAGACCGCTGCCTGACCGGCATCGCTTGCATAACCATCGGCGCCGATCTTTTTGGCATAATCTGCTGTTACAGGGGCGCCGCCGACCATGATCTTGACTTTACTTCTCAAGCCAGCTTCCTGAATTGCCTTGATTGTTGCTTCCATAGAGAAGGTCGTGGTAGTGAGCAAGGCTGAAAGCCCAATAATATCCACGTCATCTGTAATGGCTTCTACAAAAGCTTCAGGAGCAACATCTATGCCCAAATCCTGAACTTCAAATCCTGCACCTTCGAGCATCATACCGACGAGATTTTTGCCGATGTCGTGTAAGTCCCCTTTTACAGTACCAAGAACAATCTTGCCCTCAGGCTCAATACCAGATTCTATTAGATGGGGCTTCAATATCTCCATGCCGCCTTGCATAGCACGAGCAGAGATCAACATTTCAGGGACGAAATATTCTCCCTCTTCAAAGAGTTGACCAACTTCTTTCATTGCATCGATCATGCCTTTATTCAGTATCACGTCTGGCGCTATTCCCTCATCCAACGATTTTTGAACGTACTCCAACGTATCGTCTCTTTCGCCTTCTAAAACACTTTCATAGAGAGCTTCCATTACTTCACTCATTGTATTCTCCTTCTTTTATGCAAAAGTATTCTTGATTATTTATGTTATCGATAGATTAAGTGGATCGTGAAAAGTTCTTTAAAAACCCGTCATTGCGAACCCCACAGGGGTGAAGCAATCTTCCCCCTAAGAATGTGCTGCAATTTGCGCATAAATAGCTGTTTCATCCAAAAGCATCCACTCGTTGACGATCTTGCCCTTGCGAAGCTCAAAATGAGAGATGCCGAGCAATGAGAGCGGAGCACCAGTGGGATTGCCATAACGCCCACGCCCCTGATGTGTGCCGCAGTAGGACCAGCGTAAAGAAACCCGAGGGGCTTTTTCATCTTCTTCTTGCACAATGATGTAATGGGGATCAAAGTCTCCGTCGGGGATGGATGCAAGGATGCTGTCAAAAAGTCCGCCTGTGCGGAAACGCCCGTAGTCAAGGAAGCCCGAGGGGCCTTCAAGACGGATCGCACGATCGTAATTTTCATCCACGATATTCAGTTTTTTATCATTCCAGATGGCATCATAGGTTTTTAGGATATGACTGGCCGTCTTCTCATCCCCAATGCGGGTAATGCCATTCGGATCGGACCAACGCTCTCGCATGGCCTCGTTTCCGATCTGATAGGCTGCCGGATTTTTCTCTGCT
Organism: Anaerolineae bacterium; assembly: GCA_018648685.1. Lineage (GTDB taxonomy): Bacteria > Chloroflexota > Anaerolineae > Anaerolineales > Villigracilaceae > Desulfolinea. The sequence continues at coordinate 9,873 of JABGQT010000130.1, read as the reverse complement.
AACCCTCTGCCCACTGCTTTGGGATCAAGCCCCAACTGGATTGCCATCCCGGCTTGGTCTCGTACGAGCCATTCTTCAACGACCTGATTATTCTCACAGAGGCAGTCGGCGACCGTGAGCATCATCAGTGGGCGATTGGTTGCAGAACCAAAAAATCCATCGCCTGAGTGGGTGGCCGTTGAACGCACACGATGGGATGACAAGAAGCCTTCCGCTGTTGTACCAATAATGATATCTTCGGGTAATAAATGTCGGTCGGGGAATTCGTGTAAGGTCTCCAGCGTTCCCTGAACAACGGCTTCAACAGAATTTGATTCTCCATGCGCGGTGCGAACGGGACACTCAGCTGTGTACCAATCTCGAATACGACCGATTCCCCGTTCTTCCCAAATTTTGTAGGTGATGTCGATAATATATTGTTCGGGGGTTTTGAATTCAGGGGCAAAGTTTTCCATCATTTTTCTTTCCTTTTTTAAAACTTATGAATTCGTTTTTGGATTCAGAATCTTCTGTGTTCGCTCAAAAATATCTACGCCCTGCTGCTTTAGCCAATAGGGAATATCGATCAAAACCCAGTTTTCGGCCAATTTATCACTTTCTCGGCGGTAGATATCTACAACCTGCATGGCTGCGTTAATTTCTCCGCCGGGCAAGCCTAGCCATCCACCAATGGGAGTGTTCGATAAGTTGGGCCAGCCAAAGAAACAGGCAAAATTCCCTTCTGCAAAACGGCAAATATGCCCGTGAAATTTCTTGTCCTTCAAATTGTTGCGGAAGGGTAGTTGATGTTGTTCCTGATAGCGAGGGATCGTATACGATGCGCCCACGCCTGCGGGACCATACCAGATCATTCGGTCAGACCAGGTTCGTTCCAGGACTTCGGGAGGACAGCCCATTGAGCCGCTTTCGTTTAGCGCAGTTAGGTCGTCAACCATTTTGTTGACCAAAGCGAGGGTTTCTACTCCCTCTTCTTCGGGGGAATCTTCATAAAGAAGACCATCATGGGTGCGTGGGCCTGGGTAGTTGTAATAAACGCCTGTTGAAGGTGGCAGCGGATAAACACCCGCCTGAGCCATCAAGCCGATAATGTCTATAAATAAACCTGTTTGGGTGATTTTCCCATCCACTACACAGTTGAATTCTGCATAGCGCAGGTTTGCGATCTTTCGGGTGCATGGAATGCCAAGCCAATCGGCATCGAATAAGCCCATGAAGTTGCCCATGCTCATCACCCATTGCTCGCCGCCAATCTCGTTCGTGCCAGCGATGAAAATATCCTGGCGGCGTTGTATATGTTTTAACGATCGCATTAATGGTGACCAAAATATCTCAGCTACAGCATCCACGCCGTGTTGTTCTCGAAAGGGATAAACCCCACGCCAAAGATAATCCTTGCTGGTATAGGCTTTTAGCACCTCGCCAGCATTCTCCGCTGTGGTGCCTTCCAGCGCATCGAAATAGTCACGGACAAGGGCTTTTGCTGTCTGGTATTTACTCATTTTGAATCCTTTTGTTTTTTGCGTATTAGGAGCGTGGCTGACAGGCATAAGTGGTTTCACGCATGCGCTTGAAAACGTCTACACTGAGTTGGGCATAGACATGGAGCAGGTCAACCAAGACCCAGTTTTCACGAATTAGCCCGTTTTCCATACGCCAAAAATCCACGATGTCCAAACCGGTCTCCACAATCACATCCCAGTTATAAATTAGTCAACCTAATTGCCAGTGTTTGCATTAATTCGCGCTTGCATACGCTCAAAAAGATCAATTCCAAATTGTCGATAGAGGTCGATCATATCAACAAAGACCCAGTTTTCGATGAGTTTGTCGTCATTGCGTTTCCAAATGTCGATCCCGTTGAACTTGATCGTATTCTCAGTAGCGGGTACGTCCAGATATTCACCTGTATGCGTTGCGATCACACCTGCCCATCCGGATGCACCCATATATTCCCCTTCTGTAAAGAGGGAATCCAAATCCTGCACTTCACGATCCGGAAAGGCGATCAGCCAATGGCGCTGATGGAAATCTTCAAACTCTTTGAGACTCTGGCAACCGCCAATCCCCGAGGGCCCGTACCAGAGTAGATCTGAGCTGAAGAAGTCTGCCATGCCCATACTTGTGAGTTCAGATTGGTCAAATTGATTGAGGCCGTCATAAATCATCCCGCGGATGAGCGACATGCTCTTTTTGGAGGTAGCAAGATCCTGTGCATCCAGCAGCAGGCCGTCATTGGCTTTTGGAGGTGGCCATAGACCAATAGCACCGCGATCTGGCGGCATGACCGGATAACCCGCCTGTCGCATCAAATCAGGAATGTCAAGCAGTATGTAAATCTCAACGATTTTGCCGTTTTCCATCCGACAGAATTCGCTCTGGCGGATCAATACTTCGGTATTCGTTGCTGGAATCCCTAACCAGTCCTGTTGAAATACAGCCCGGAAATAACCCAATCCGCAGACCCAATCATGCCCGTCATCTCCACCATCTTTGCGTCCATTGGATACGCCGCCAAAAAAGATAAAATCTTCTCGTTGTATGCCGGGGAAGGATTGTAGTAGAGGTTGCCAGAAGCCCGCATATAGGGCTTCGATACCGCTGAATTCAGTCAGGGGGTGAGGTCCATGCCATGCGATTTCATTGATCATGTACTGTTGCATTATTGACAAGAACCGGGTCGGGTCGGCCTCATTCAGTTTTTGCCAGAATTCGTAAACCAGTATTTTGTTTTTTTGATTAGATGCAATTGTCATTATTATGATTCTCCTAGTTACAAATGAACTACAAAGGAATTAAGTCTCTTATGGTCAAATAAGGGCAGATCAGCGACGGTTGCGGCGCGAAGGGGGAAATAAGAGACATAATCTTATTGTTCCCTGTTCCTGCCCTTTTGGATGTCAGGTGCGCGGTTGACGCGCGTAGGTGACTTCACGCATGCGCTCGAAAACGTCTACACCGAGTTGGGCATAGACATGGAGCAGGTCAATCAGGACCCAGTTTTCACGGATCAGCCCGTTTTCCATGCGCCAGAAATCCAGGCTACGCATGGTGATCTCTTGGTTGCCAGGCGCAATCCCCAGCCAGCCATCGCCGCTGACGGTCATTTTCATATTAGGCCAGCCAGTCGTGGAGACGTAGTTTCCGTCGCCGAAGAAACAATCGGCTTCGGTGACCGCACCGTGTCGGTCAGGGAGTGCCTTGAGGAAGGGGATTTGATGCCAGTTACGAAAGCCCTGTATGCGGCGCATTGAACCGATCCCTGATGGCCCGTACCAGATCATTTTCGGGTGCCAATATTTTTCGAGCTGCATGATCTCGGGGCCACCGCCAAGGGGGTGCTTGCCCAAGTCGGTCAGCATGGCCAGGATATGATCTACGGATGCCGCCGCTTGCTCGGGATCGGATGTGATCGTCAGCCCGTCTTGTGTAGCTGGGCTGGGGGCGAGCCAATCTACACCCAAACTTGGTGAGAGGGGCCAAGCATCTGCCTGCATCATTACTTGGGGGATATCCCAAACGGCCTGCATCTCGACGATTTGGTTATCTACAATGCGGAAAAACTCATGGTAGCGCATCCCGACGATGTGGCGTGTTGGGGGAATATCCAGCCAGGGGTGCTCGAAATTTCCTATATAGTGACCTGCACAGGCCACCCAATTGTGTCCACTTGCCTCACCCGCTGTCAGGATGAATTCGCGCCTCTCCAGATCGGGGATGGCATCAAGCAGGGGGGCATAGACCAAGTCGAATAATGCGTCCGGACCGGTTATATCTTCAAAAGGATTTGTTAGATGAATTTCACAATCCGAAGCGAAAATCTCCCGCAGCTGATTTTTCAGTTCTGCTGGCTCGCAATCGTAGAGTACGGTACGAAATTTCCCGATGAACTCTTTGTTATGTTGGTGAATATTCATGTTCTTCTCCTTCGTTTAACAAAAGATGCCAGTCACCGCTTCTGGTGACTGGCATCTTAGAAATTAATTATTTACCCTTTGACAGCACCAGAGGCTAGACCTTTGACCAGATTCTTTTGAAAGAATAGTATCACCAGAATAATCGGGATGGTGGCTGAAACAGCCGCGGCCGCTGCTATTGTCAGGTGGGCCGGATCTTCGCCACCAGTGTAGCGTGAGATAGCGACCGGAAGTGTCCAGGTGGTTTGTGTGAGTACTCGTACGAGTAAAAACTCGTTATACGCAAGAAGCAGGGAGAACAATGCCGTGGAAATAATCCCCGGCCACATGATCGGGATAATCACTTTTCGGAAGGCTGTCAAGCGACTCGCACCATCGATCATGGCGGCTTCTTCCAGATCAGCAGGTATTTCCATAAAGAAGCTGCGCAGCATCCAGATGGTGAAGGGCTGGTTGACCGCTACCATCGTGAGAATGACCAACAGGTGAGTATCGAGCAGATTTATCGCCGAGCCCATCCAGAAGTAGGGCAAGATGAAGGCCAGGCGCGGCAGTGCGCGGAAACCGAGCGCAGCGACGAGCAAAATCACACCTAATAAACCAGCGTATCGAGCCAGTCCATAGGCTGCCAAACTCCCGATAGTGATCGAGACAACAACTGTCCCGACCGTAACGATGATGGTGTTAATGAAATAATCGTAAAATTTGGCGGTTTCGACCAGTTTCGGAATACCCCACAGCAGGGCGACAAAACCGACGGCGACAAAGGCATAAATGAAACCATCGCGCACGGGGATATATTTAGCAAATAGCAGTAAGCAGATCAGGATCACCACCGCCATCAATATTATATAGGCAATCAGGGCCCCATTTTCAGGCACAGAACGCAGCCACAATTCCTGATAATTTTCCCAGGTAGGGGTAAAAAAGAATTTTGGGGTGCGCGAGTTGGCGTCCTTAAAGGATTTGAAAGATTGCAGAAAGGTCCAATAAAATGGGACGATACTGTAGATCGAGAACAAGACCAGCGCTGCATGAATTAATGCGCGACCTATAGGGTTTTTTATTTTATCCATAATTATCGCTCCCGCATTTGCTCTTTATAGGTTTGGATCAGGTTAGGAATCAAGATGATCATAACTCCAACAACGGTCAGCACGGCCATTGCGTCGGCTTTCCCCAGACGTTGCACGGTCATTGCAGTTTTGAAGGTGTAGGTCATGAGCGTATCTGCTTTATAAATCGGATTCATTCTTGTGAGCACAAAAATGCTATCAAAAATGCGGTAGGCATCCATAAGTGAGATCAGGAGAATAAAAATGGTCAATGATCTCACATGGGGTATAACAATATAGCGAATTTTCTGCCATCCCGATGCCCCATCTATCGAAGCAGCTTCTATCTGCTCTATGGGCAAAGTCTGTATCCCTGCAAAATATGTCACCAGCGCAAAAGGTGTAGCTAGCCAGACTCCGTGAAACAGGATCAGCGCTTTGACGGTAATTTCTGTGTAAAGGAATTTCGTATCAAAGATTGTTTGATAAGCCCATCTTAAAAGCCCGGAGGGTTCAAAAAGTTGTTTGAACATCAATGTCCCAACAATCGGCACAATGATGAATGGCAGCAAAAAGATAGATAAATAAATTCCTCTTGAAAATTTTGAAACCTGATCCAGAAGGATGGCAACCGTAAATCCCACAATGATCTGCATGGGTACAACGACAATCATGTAGAGGCCCGTAAAGCGAAATGATCGCCAAAAAACGGGGTCTTCTAATACTTCAATAAAATTTCTGAGACCAACAAACTGGGGACTAGCAATATTATTGTAAGTTACATAATTCGTCCCCAGCCAAATCGCCATGATCAGGGGGATTACCATCAAGAGCATCATGATGATGATGCTGGGAGATGCAAAGCGGAAAAAGGTGTTTCGTTTCATAAGTCACTGTCCTTTTTGAACGAAGGGGCGCTACAGGAAACAAAAAAATGTGATTCTCTAATTCTTGACCAGTATTACATGTTTTTTTGTAGGAAACAAGAAATCTATAAAATTTTATAATTGCTAAAAGCTAAAAATCACTCCCCCCCCTGTGGAGGCTTACCGATTCAGGATCAGTAAGCCTCCGGGAGTGTGAGCATAAAATTTCTTTTACGCTTTGAAATTACTAGTCAATATAACCTTGTGCTGTGGCTTCTGTAGTGTAGGCTTCGGCAGCGGCATCAAGTGCTTCTTGGGCGGTCATTTCACCCGTACCAACCAGTGGCAGGAATTCACCCAGTTTGGCACGAACAATACCGTTAGCCGGGTTCGTGGTATATATACCAATACCTTCGGCAATGGTCTGACCAGCAGCAGGCAAGTACACGCCGCCGTAATCGGCAACGGCCAGGCGAGAGGCCATACCGAGTTCGGCAGCATCACGTTGGCTGCGTTCATCGGCAGCTTCCATGATGATGCGGAAGATAAGGTCAGCGTCATTGGTCGTTGTGGCGGGGATCATGTAGTAGTCATTCCAAGCGGATCCGGCGCGGGGGCCATCAGCTGTAGCCCGGGGAGCTGGCGCAAATTTGATCACTCCGACGAGGTCGGTGCGCTCAGGGTCGAGCATATTGGCAGCGCGGCTGGCCCACAAATTGGTGAAGACCTGGGTGCCCATCTGAATACCAACTTCAATCGCATCATTACCCAAGGCGTAGCCAGCTTCGCCCATACAGGCATCAGCAACCTCAGTAATTTTGTTGACAGCATTGACACCCGCTTCACTATTAAAGGCAGCGGTGCTGTCGTCATTCAGATACTGGCCGCCATAGGCGCGCAGCATCTGGAAAAATTCGATTTCCCAGGCCCAGCCTGCAGAAAGGGTGATGGTGAAGGGGACATCGTAATCCGGGTTATCGAGGCCAATGGTATTGCAGGCTTCGATAACTTCGTCGTAGGTGTCAGGAACGGCGATGCCTAAATCGTCGAAAATATCCGAGTTGTAATGCAGCATCAGCGTGTTACCAACGATCGGCACACCGTAAATCTGCCCGTCAATCGTCGCGCCTTCCCAGGCTTTTTCGGGAATATCACCGAGATTGTACTCATCCCAGTATTTTTCGACGAGGTCGTTAAGGGGCATCATCCAGCCAACGCCAGCCCATTCACCAATCTGACCATTGGCACCGTGGACAATGTCGTAAGGTGAATCGCCACCAGCAGAAAGCGCCAGGCGAACCTGCTCTTGCGCATCAGCGGAAGCAAGCAGGTTGGTGTTAACAGTCAGGTTTTCGACTTTATCGCATTTTGCTACTTCTTCTGCGTAATAGTCGGTGATGGGGAAGGACCAACCGATCATATTAATCTCGGCTTCTTCAGCGGGAGCATCGAGGTTACATTCAGTTGGGTCAACGATGACTTCAACTTCAACTTCGACAATTTCGGTCACTACGACCTCAACTTCTTTTTCCACTTCAACAGTTTCTACAATTGTTTCAGGGGCACAAGCTGCAAGAGCAATACTTAAGGCAAGCAACAGGTTTAATAGTATAAATTTGTGTTTCATCTAATTCTCCTTAGAAAGTTTAGGGTTAGGGCTTTTACAAAAATGACGGTGTTTTTTGAGTTTTACCTCCTTATATATAAGAAAGCTCATCGGGCAATTTTATAAACTGAGCGAGAATCTTCTCGCTCTTCTGGTATGGATTGACGCAACAGAAGATCAATGAAAAAAAACGCCTAATGAGAAGCTGCCAAATAATGCAGAAGACAGGCTAATACTAAAATCAGCCTCTTCTGCTGCCAGCTCTGCGTCAATCGTCAATTGTGCTAGAAATTCACTAGATTCAATTTTCACAAGTATCAGTTGTTGTAGATGGGAGATAGGTAATAAAAAAAGCGTTGTATACGCATTCAAGTATACGTATACAATATCATTAAGTTATCGTTAGGTCAAGCAAAAAAAGACGTATAGGTTACAGTAATGGCAGCAATTCAAGAAGAAAGGTGTCTCGCCTGCCTGATATTAGCGCACATCTATTCCAAGTGTTTTTATAGTGGAATGTTCTTTTTCAATATGAATGGCTGTGCTGAAATGTTTTCTGCTCTATTCACTGTAGATGAAAGATCGTGTTATTAGTGTATAATATGCGCATAAAGAGTACGGTACTGTGTCCTTTTTACGCATATATTATGAAACTGGAAAAAGAACTAGAACTCTATCAAATAGCTGAAGACCAGGCGGGTTATTTTTCTCTGCAGCAAGCTAGACAACTTGGTCTTCAACGCAATCAGGTTTACCGAGATATTAAACGTGGGAAATTAATAAAGGCTGGCTATGGTGTTTATCGGTTTGTTCAGTTTCCTGCCAGCAACTTTGAAGAGATTCACCGAGCTGTTCTAAGTGCGGGAAAAAACACTGTAGTGGGGTTTCAAAGCGCTCTCTATGTTTATGAACTCTCGGATATTATCCCTAGTGAAATTCATCTAATTCTCCCTCCGACAGCTTCCAGACGAAGAGAGGATATTCGTGTTCATACGATTCAACTTGAACCCGATGATATTACCTCCTTTGAGGGGCTACCCATCACGACTGTAGCCAAAAGCATTATTGATTGCGCCTTTGCTAATGTCGGCGATGAAGAAGTACGACTTGCAATACTTCAATCTCTGCGTCGTGGGATGACAACCAAGGAAAAGCTTATTCAAGAAAGCAAGAAACGTTCAGCAAAGATACAAAGGCTTATTAGTCAAAGTGTTGAAAGAATCAAGCTATGAAATATTCATCTGCACCAGCCTTCCGTCAGGCGCTTGAAGATCGTCTGCGTTCTGAAAATTCACCCCAAAAACTTCCTCGCTTGCGAAAAATGATCGCCTTTGAAAGGTTCATGGCGCGGTTGGATGATCGCTGGATCCTAAAGGGAGGCTATGCCCTGCAACTGCGATCGGAGAAAGCTCGAACAACCCAAGATGTTGATTTGTTGGCACAAGAGATTGCAGAGGATCAAATAGCAGAAATATTACTGAATGCACTCCACCAAGATACAGGGGATTATTTTGAGTTTTTTATCGAACGTTCAAACCTGAATCTTGATGTAGGTTCCGCAATACGCTTTCGGGTAATAAGCAGAGTGGCAGGGCGGGTCTTTGAGCGTTTTCATATTGATATAGGGTATGGGGACCCGATCGTAGAAGGTGTTGATTATCTAACACCCCCAAACTATCTAGCTTTTGCAGAAGTAGACTCTCCTACAATTCCTTGCTATCCTGTTTCGCAGCATATTGCTGAAAAGTTACATGCACTGGTTCGCCTGCGTTTTACAGAAAATAGCCGCGTCAAAGATTTTGTCGACATACTTCTATTTGCCAGCATGGATACAAATTTACAGGCTGATCACTTATCTGCTGCTATTCAGGCTGTCTTTGCAACACGAGGGGATGCCTTACCCATCCAGTTTGATCAAATTCCTTTAAGTTGGGAGTCCAAATACAGGCGTTTCGCGAAAGATCTTGAACTCCCCTTCACCGATTTTGATGAGGCTATTCAGGCAACTCAAGAATTTCTAAGCCCCGTTTTACAGGGACTGGATAATGGAGTTTGGAACCCTGAAGAATGGGAATGGCAATCCTGAAAATGACGCACATTTCATATCACACCCAAACTTGGAACGAAAAACACGTGGTTGTTGTCCACGGTATGGACATACCGTGTACAATAGCCTCATGTTATTATTTGATAGAGAAGTGTACGGTTTTTTGGGCGTAATAGGCTCCTGTTGTGTTCAATAAACCGCATAAGAAATCTAATCATTTTTCCTGACAAAACGAAAAATTGAATACTGTTTAGCTTAGATATGCCTTCAAGATCACCCTTCTATTTTTCATTGCGCAAGAAAAAAGGTGTCTATTGTGTTCATCCCTAGCCCTGCGGATATTCTGGCGATCCCGAAAGAGCTTGCACCTGTTCTCATTCCACCG